>JAYSKH010000322.1:0-4587 GCA_043726505.1 Undibacterium sp.
GCTGGCACAGCCCACCTTGCGCCAGGCCGTCAAATTCGGCCTGCACTACCAGCTGGTGGCCGGCTCCATGCTGCAACTGGAGCTGGAGGCAGACCAGCGTAATGCCGTGCTGGTGTCCCATGCGTTGTTTGACGATGCCGAGATCCAGGAATTCCTCGATGCAGACCACCTTGCCACCGCTGTCAGTGCGATGCGCCAGCTACCGTGCACACCCACTCAGGTCGCATCGGTGGAGTTGCGCGGTAACCGGCAGGCCAGCCGTTCGGTACTGGAAGGGTTTTTCGGCTGCAAGGTTCGGTGCGGCGCCGACGCCAGCCGACTGGTATTTGCATCGCCGCTGATGGATACGCCGTTGCTGCCCCGCCACCCAACAGTGCGCCCGGCGCCGCTGGAATCGCAGCAGGCCTGCGACCAGGAACTGGCCGACATGGGCGTGGTCGGCAGGCAAAGCCTGGTGCGCAAGCTGGTATCCATGCAATGCGAATTTCACAGCGTGCAGCACATGGCGGCGGCGCTCGGTACCAGCCCACGATCACTGCACCGGCTGCTGGCGAGGGAAGGTACGTCATATCTGCATATTACCGAATCGGTGCGCATGGAGAGGGCCAAGCGCCTGCTGCTGGCCGGTATGACGACAGAAGATGTCGCAGAACGCCTCGGCTATTCCGATGCGCGCAGCTTCCGCCGCGCGTTCAAACGCTGGACGATGGTGACGCCATCGGATTTCAGGCTGGCGGGCAGCCTGGGGTTGGCTCAATAAATAAGGCAGTAGAGCCGGCAAGTAAGCCACGCCAGCCTTAGTTCTCTGCATCAAACTCAAACCAGAACGTCGTACCCTTGCCTTCGCCGGTCATGAAGCCGATAGCGCCGCCCATTTTTTCCACCAGCGTCCTGGTAATGCTGAGACCTAGCCCGGTGCCGCCCTGCTGGCGGGTATCGGTGCCGTCGGCCTGTGTGAAGGGCTCGAAGAGGTGTGGCTGGTAGCTGGCAGGGATGCCGGGGCCATGGTCCGCCACTTCCACGCGGTAGGTGGGGCCGCGCCGGCTCAGGAAGACTTCCACCGTATCGCCGTCTGCGGAGAACTTGGCGGCATTGGACAGCAGGTTGGCCATGACCTGCATCAGCCTGGCGCTGTCGGCCTTGATCAGCGCCGGAGGTGTGGCATGTGTCGAAACTTGTTGCAGCGCGAGCCTTGAGGTCAGCTTCAGGCCTACCTTCAGCGAGGCCGCGTACGCCATGTTGGCGTCGAGCGTGTTTTCCAGCAGCTGTATCAGGTCCAGTTGATCGGATTTGAAGCTCATCTTGCCGCTGACCAGCTTGTCCATGTCCAGGATATCGTTGACGAGGCCGATCAGCCGCACGCTGTTGTTGTGCGCGATGTGGATCAGGTGCTTGGCCTTGGGCGGCAGTTCGCCTGCAACGCCGGCTTCCACCAGGCTCAGCGAGCCGCGTATCGATGTCAGCGGCGTGCGCAGTTCATGGCTGACGACGGAGATGAATTCCGACTTCAACTGATTGATCCTGTGCCGTTCGCTGATGTCCATTGCAAACACGACCCATTCGTTCTGCGAACTTTCCAGGTGGTTAAGACCCACCAGAATGGGAATGCCGTGGCCATCCTTATGCTTCAGCATCAGTTCAAAAGGAGCCACGGTGCCGACGGCCTTCAACTGCTCATAGGCCTGCTGGCACAGCTGTGCGTCCTGCTCGGAAAACAGCATTTCCCAGAAAATGCTGCGGCCCACCAGTTCTTCACGCGTATAGCCGGATAGCTGAATGAACACCGCGTTGACGTCTGTCAGGTGACCGCTGACCGCGCCCTGCGCAATGCCGATCAGGCTGGAGTTCATCAGCCTTTGCAGTCGTCGTTCGCTCGTAGTCAGCGCATCCAGCATGCGGTGCTGCTGCGTGATGTCTTCCATCATCCATACCGCGCCGCGTACATAATTGTCCGACGGTAGCGCGCGGCCTGCTATCCGTGCCATGAACACTTCGCCGGTGATCCGCCTGACCTTCCATTCTATGTCCACTGCTTCGTCCGCCAGCAGTATTGGCGATACGATGGCGCTGAAGGCGCGGTAATCATCTTCGTTAAGGCACAGGAAGTTGCTCTGCACGCCTATCATCGCTTGCGGACTGGCAAAGCCGCACAGTTCCGCCAGCGTGTTGTTGGCGCGCACGATGACGCCTTCCACGGCAAACATGATGCCGACCGGGGCATTGGAAATGAGGATGTCCAGCTCTTGTGCCAGTTGCTTGTAGCGGTCGTTGCTGGCGTTCAGCAGTTCCTGGTTGGCCCTGGCTTCTTCCTCGGCCTTTTTGCGTTCGGTGATATCAATATGCGTGCCCAGCATGCGTACCGCCCGGCCCTGCGGTGTCCACTCGACGACGCTGCCCAGCGACATGATCCATTTCCAGTCGCCAGACTTGGTTTTCTGGCGGAACTCAGCATGGAAGTCGCTGCCCTGGCCCTTGCTGAAATGCGCCTGGTAGGCTTTTTTCAGCTTGGATGCATCGTCCGGATGGATGCGCTCTTCCCAAAAATCTTTCCAGAATTTTTTCGGGTCGGCAAAATCTTCCGGCGTGTAGCCAAGCATGTGCGCATATTCCGGGCTGCCGATGGCCTCGCCGGTGAGGATGTTGAAATCGTACAAGGCCTGATTGGAGGCCTTCAGCACCAGCCGCATCTGCTGCTCGGCGGCGCTCAGTTTTTGTTCCGCCAGTTTGCGCTGCGTAATGTCGCTGATGAAGCCATGCCATAACACGCTGCCGTCGGCCAGCCGTTCGGGCCGTGCATCGCCCATAACCCAGCGTTCACCGCGGCTGAGGCGGACCCGGTATTCATCATGCCATGGCGCCAGCGTGCGCGCGGATTCCATGATGCCGGCGCGCACGTTCTCCAGGTCATCCGGGTGGATGCGCTGGAAGGCGGCGGATGCATCTGTGCTGACCTGTTCCGGCGTCACTTCGTAGATAGCAGAAATCGCCATGCTGGCGTAAGGGAAGCAGCTGCTGCCGTCAGGGTACAGGCGGAACTGGTAAAAAACTCCCGAAAGCTGCTGCGAGAAGGCTGACATCAACGCGTGGCTCTTGCCCAGTTCTTCCGTCAGCTGCCGCTGCTGTGAAATATCGGTCACCAGCCCCATCATGCGCGCTGGTACGCCCTCGGGAGTGCGCGCCAGCAGCGTGCCGCGTGCGCGCAGCCATTTCCAGCTGCCGTCCTTGCACAGCATGCGGTGCTCGCTGATGTAATGTGGAGTATCGCCGGCCAGATAGGCCTGCAGCGTCTGCATTGTGGTTTGCAGGTCTTCCGGATGCAGTCGCTTGACCCACTCGTCTACGTGCGGATAAACGTCTTCGTCGGTGTGGCCCAACATACGCTTGTAGGAGCTGGAAAAAAATACTTCATTGCTGAGCAGATCCCAGTCCCAGATGCTGTCGCCGATGGCTTCCAGCGCTGCGCGCAGGTCATAACCTGCCGCTGGCGGCGGTGGTGCGGAAGCCCCGGAAAAGCCGGGCGGACTTTTAGGCATGGCGCCACCAGCATTCTGCTCCGCATACGCTGCGCGGGGCGTGGACCGCGGTTAAGGATGTGCAGCAGCTACCTGGCTGAAGAAATCGTAGACACCTTGTTCGCTCATCTTGCGTGCATTGGACAATTCGCCGGCCTTGGTCGAGTACAGCAGCGTATTGTCGGCCGTCAGCACGACTGCGGCAGGGATGCCTTTCTTGATCGGGTTGCCATACACATTGGCGATGGGCAGGTTCTTGTCGAACTGGCCGACATCGATCTTGACGACGACAAACTTGCTGTCGATCAGCGGTGCGCTCTTGCCCTTGATGGATCTGTCCAGTTCGCGGCAATCGGTGCACCAGTTGGCGCCGAACAGTACCAGTACCTTCTTGTGCTGGCTGCTGGCGGTGGCCAGCGCTTTATTCAGGTCTGCGCCTGCATCTGCGCTTTCGTCATACGGCAGCGCGCCGGCGGCAAAGCTGGCGGACGTGAACGAGGCGAAGCACAGGGCCAGGCCGAGGGTGATTAATTTTTTCATCATTTTCTTTCCAGCAACAGGTAAATGTTTAGCATAATATATTTCCGCCTCCAATGCATGTCAGCCCACATGAAATTTTTACAACAAGGCGGTGGGCAATCGGCTGCCGCCTACGCACGCCGGAAGGTCGCAAGCGCCACGGCCAGCAATGCCATCACCACTGCGCAGCCGCGGTTGATCAGCTTTTGTCCGGCCGCCGACAGCAGGCGCGCGGCGCGTTTGCCCGCCACCGCATAGGCCATCATCACCAGCGCATCAATGCTGAGGAACACCGCACCCAGGATCACATACTGCATTGCGAGTGGCTGGCCGGCATCGACAAACTGCGGCAGGAAGGCAGAAAAGAACAGGATGGCCTTGGGGTTGGACAGCGACACGGTGGCGCAGCGCAGGAAGGCTTTGCGCGGGCTGACCTTGTTGCTACCAGCGTCTGCGCCAGCCGCCATGGCGCCGGTATTGATCGCCGCCGGCTCGCTGCGCCACAACTTCCACGCCAGCCAGCACAGATACAATACGCCCAGCACCCTCAACACGT
>JAYSKH010000323.1:0-16961 GCA_043726505.1 Undibacterium sp.
TGGTCTGATCTGCCTGTCATTG
Organism: Undibacterium sp.; assembly: GCA_043726505.1. Taxonomy (GTDB): domain Bacteria; phylum Pseudomonadota; class Gammaproteobacteria; order Burkholderiales; family Burkholderiaceae_D; genus Undibacterium. The sequence continues at coordinate 23 of JAYSKH010000323.1, forward strand.
TGCTGACCAAGCATGGCCCCGATTCTCCTTCGGTGCGGCGTGCCGTCGCTGATCTGGGCAATGTCACGCTGCTGGAAAGGCCGGTGCGTACGCTGACGCTGATTACGTCTGTGCATGCGATCCTGCGCGCCAGGTCCAAGCAATACCTGGTGCGTGAAACAGACAGGCGCAAGGATGAATTCCTGGCCAGCCTTGGGCATGAACTGCGCAATCCGCTGGCGCCGATCAAGACCGCAGTGTCGCTTTTGCAGCACCTGTATCCCGATGTGGCGCAGGTGGATCGCATAGGAGAAATCATTGGCCGCCAGGTCAGCCACCTGACCCGCCTGGTGGACGATCTGCTGGATGTAGCGCGCATTACCAGCGGTAAGATAGAACTGAAGCTGCAGCCGATTTCACTATATTCCGTGCTGACGCATGCGAGGGAACTGTGCGAGCAGGCCGCTGACAAAAAAAGTATTGTTATTGAATGGCGCTTGCCTGCCGGCGATGTCAGCCTGTTTGGCGATCATTCCCGTCTGGTGCAGACGCTGGCCAATATCCTGTCCAATGCGGTCAAATTTACGCCTGGCGGAGGCCATATCAGCGTCACAGCTGAGATACAGAGCGAGCTTCTTTCGCTGCGTATCAAGGACAACGGCATCGGTCTTGAGCCAGCGGTGATACCCCGCATTTTCATGATGTTTGAGCAGAGCCGCACCGTCTCCGGTGAAATACTGGGCGGCCTTGGCATAGGGTTGAGCCTGTCGCGCCAGTTCGCGGAAATGCATGGTGGGCATGTAGACGCGCACAGTGAAGGTCTGGGGCAGGGCAGCGAGTTTATTATTTCGCTGCCTATCGTCATTCAGCGGCCGCCGGCTCCGGCCACTGCTGATGCTCCCGTGGCGGATGCAGTGGAAAAGCCGGCGCTGCGGGTATTGATCGTTGACGATAACAGCGATGCGGCCGATACACTGGCCATGCTGTTTGAGCTGGAAAATTTTAACGTTGCTACTGTCTATGACGGCAACGCGGCGGTCGCTTCCGTGGCCGAACGCCGCCCCGATATCATCGTCATGGACCTCAGCATGCCGGGCATGGACGGCTACAGCACCGCCAGCGCGATACGCGAGCTGGCCGGCAGCGAGCGGATACTGATCATCGCGCTGAGCGGCTGGGGCCAGAACGATGCCAAGCAGCAGGCGCTGGCGGCCGGTTTCAATTATCACCTGACCAAACCCGTTGATTACGAGGAGCTCAAGCGCCTGCTGAACGATTGCGCCGAGCTCCGGCAGTAAAACACAGTGGCAGGACGCTGGAATCTGCCTTCGCTCGTCATGGCTTGCCATCGCCGGCATTTGGTATCAAAATTTTCATCTTTCGATGTAATAAATAAACTCGGTGTGTTGCAGGCACGCTTCGGCGATTGGGTGAATAATGCTCACTTATGTTCATTTTTAACTGACCAGGCCGGCCATGTCGATCGATAACCTAGACCACTATTCCGTCCGCACCGCAGACGTTGCGCGTTCGGTATCCTTTTATGAAAACGTGCTCGGCATGCGTTCCGGCCCGCGGCCACCGTTCAACTTCCCCGGCGCATGGATGTACCGCACAACGGCTGCCGGTGAAATATTCGGTGGTGGCGTCGTGCATATCATCGGGACCAAACCGGGCGGTAGTGCGGGTCTGAACGATTATCTGGGTGACAAGGCCGCTTCCCGCGAAGTGGGTACAGGCGCAATCGACCATATTGCCTTTGTTGCATCCGGCATTGCCGACATCTACGCAAGCCTGGCGCAGCACAACATCGGCTTCCGTGAGCGCAAGGTGCCGGACCTGGGTTTGCATCAGGTGTTCATTGAAGATCCGGACGGCGTGGTCATTGAACTTAATTACGGCGCACAGGATGATATTGAGGCCGGCCTGCGCAGCCTCGCCGCGCGCGGCTAGAAACCAGGTTGCCGTTGCCAGCTATTTTTCGCCGCGGCCAAACAGCGCTTCGGCGGAAACGATGTAGGACACTATCCTGTCCTGCACGGTCTGGCTGACGTCCAGTGGACCGGGCTGGTTGTAGACCCACTTGCGTATGCCTATATAAAAGATGCCGCCGTGCAGGCCCCACATCAATTCGTTTTCACGTTCGCTGGCTTTGGTTTTTTCCGGAAGGCCCAGGTGGCGCCGGGTTTCTCGCAGGATGCGCGGAAACAGTTTTTCTTTCAGCAGGCCGAGATACTGCTCGGGTATGGAGCCATCTGTCAGCCCTGAAAATATCAGGATGCGTACCCATTCCGGCGTCAGTATGTTGGCGGCGTAATCCTGGTAGAAGCGCGTCAGTTTTTCTTCCAGCCCTACCGGCTTTTCATCCAGCCATTCTTCCCACTGCGTTTTCCAGCGGCCAAGATAAACCTCTTCATACACCCTTTCTATCAGTGCTTTCTTGGTGGGGAAATAATGGTATAGCAGCGGATGCGTGATGCCGATTTCCTTGGCCAGGTCGCGTGTCTGCCCGTCCAGCCCTCGCTCGGAAAAAAATTTGATGGCGCCCGTCAGTATCTGCTGTTCGCGTTCTGCGGTGCTCAGCCGTTGTCTGGCTTTGACCGGGACTTCGGCCGCTTTAAATGAAGGGGAGGGTTCTTTTATTATTCTTGGCGGCATGTCTGTATCGTGGGCTTGATGTGGGTGTTGCATGGATGCATCTATATCGACTGGCATTGCGTATTTGCTTCTGGCGCTTAGGCGGATGATGCAGCTCGCTAGCTTGGGAAGCGGCCATCTTACCTTGCACGCCGGTTTTGGAGAATGCCTGTATCAAATATTTGACTTAATTTACCACGTGGTAAATAATAAGTAAAATAAGCCGGTATGACCAAGAACAGCAAAAACTGAGACAGCGGTGAACCCGCCGCCCCTGCGCCGGCCACCGCAACCTGAGAGGACATCATGGAATTAACTGGAGAGCAAGTCATTCGCGCCCCGCGGCAGACGGTATGGGATGCGCTGAATGATCCGGTGATACTGGCGCGCTGCGTGCCTGGCTGCGAAGAGATCCAAAAAATATCCGACACTGAAATGCATACCCGCGTCGCGCTGAAGATAGGTCCGGTGCGTGCGCGCTTTGCCGGCAAGATACTGATGTCGGACGTTGACATGCCTTCCAGTTGCACACTGACATTTGAAGGCTCGGGCGGTGCTGCAGGTTTCGCCAAGGGACGTTCCGGCGTGACACTGACCGACGACGGCCAGGGTACGCGGCTTAGTTACTCGGTGGAAGCGTCGGTTGGCGGCAAGCTTGGGCAAATAGGCGGGCGGCTGATCGATTCATCCGCCAAAAAAATGGCGGATGAATTTTTTGCTGCGTTCGACAGCGCGCTGACGGGTGGCATAGGGCCGGCTGCGGGGCTGGCGGCACCTGTGCCAGCTGCATCTGCTGCATCTGCATTTGCGGCGCAAACCTCAGCACATGCCGCACATGCCGCACATACAGCAACCAGCGCTGCCCTGCAGCCACCGGCCTTTGGCGGCAGTTTCAAGCCGGAATTGTATCGGGCCTTCTGGTTCAGTTTCGGCGCTGTGTTTGCCTTATTGATCAGCCACTGGTGGCGCTGAACTGCGCTGCTTTGCAGCCTGATGCAATCTGTATGCAATCTGTACTGCCGCCGCAAAAACATGGATATAGGGAACAATTGTGAAAGCCCCGTCGTTTGACTATGCCAGGCCAGCCACGCTGGACGAAGCTTTTTCGCTGCTGCAGCAGCACGGAGATGGCGCCCGCCTCATTGCCGGCGGCCAGACCTTGCTGGCGACCTTGAACATGCGGCTGTCCGAGCCGCGTGTGCTGGTAGACCTCAATGGCATACGCGGCCTCAGCGGTATTTCGCTGCAGGAAGGCCATCTGCGCATAGGCGCGATGACACGCCATAGTGAAATAGAAGATTCTTTCCTTATTGCACAGCACATGCCGTTGCTGGCAATGACCGCGCCGCATGTCGCGCACAAGGCCATCCGCAACAAGGGCACGCTCGGCGGGTCGATTGCGTTTGCCGATCCGGCGGCGGAATGGCCATGCTGTGCGGTTGCACTGGATGCGGTGATGGTGTTGGCCAGCAAGCGCGGCCTGCGGCGCGTGGCAGCGGGGGATTTCTTCCAGCAACTGTATACGACAGAACTGGCGCCGGATGAAATCATCGTCGCCTGCGAATTTCCGGTGCAGGCACCCGGCACGCGCTGCGCGTTTGATGAACTGGCGCGCCGCCATGGCGATTACGCGATAGTCGGTCTGGCTGCGGTCGCGCAGGTCAGCGGCAAGCTGCTGAGCGGGCTGCGGCTGGTGTTTCTGGGCACCGGCAATATTCCTATGCGCGCCCGCGCGGCTGAGGCCGTGCTGGAAGGGCAGCAGCTTACCGCCGATACGCTTGCCGCCGCCAAACGAGCATTGGCGGAAGAGCTCGCGCCTGCGGCCGACCTGTATAACTCGGCGGAAATGAAGCTGCACCTGTCCAAGGTGCTGATGGATCGTCTGTTGAAAGCGCTGACGACATGAACCAGCAAAAAAATATTTTTGGAGCCGCGCATGGCTGAGCCTATTCCACTTACTGTCTGCGTCAATGGCGTAGAGCAGACCCGGCTTGTCGAGCCGCGTACCCACCTGATCGATTTCCTGCGCGACGAACTTGGCATCAAGAGTGCGCGCACCGGCTGTGAGCATGGCGTCTGCGGAGCCTGCACGGTAAGGCTGGACGGCGACATCGTGCGCGGCTGCCTCGTGCTCGCAGTACAGACCGCCGGCCAGGAGGTAGAAACCATCGATTACGCCAGCGACCGCGGCGATCTGGCAGACCTGCAGGCCGCTTTTCATGCGCATAACGCACTGCAATGCGGCTTTTGCACGGCGGGGATGCTGCTGACCGCTTCCGCGCTGCTGGACGAAAAACCGGATGCGACGCGCGATGAGGTGCGTGAGTACATGTCCGGCAACTACTGCCGCTGCACCGGCTATCAGGCCATCGTTGATGCAGTCTGCACAGTACAAGCCAGCCGCCGCCTGCAAGTGCTGTAGCCGCAAGAAAACGGGAGACAAAAAATGGGAATCGTTTTAGAACGGGAAGTGCTGGAACCCGCAGTCGCGGCTGGCACGGAACCCGCAAGCGGCTATATCGGCGCCCGTATGGCGCGCCCCAATGCGAAGCGGCACCTGGAAGGACGGGGCACCTATGTAGACGATGTGGTCCTGGCGCGGATGGCACACGTCGTGTACCTGCGCAGCCCGATTGCGCACGCGCGCATCGGCCACGTTGATGCCGATGCTGCACGCAAGATGCCCGGCGTTATCGCCGTGGTGGACGGCCGGCAGATTGCGGAACTATGCTCTCCGTGGGTGGGAACGCTGGCGCATTTGCCGGGCATGAAATCGGCACCGCAGTATCCGCTGGCAATCGATAAGGTGTGCTGGCAGGGCGAGGCCATGCTGGCCGTTGTCGCGGAATCGCGCCGTCAGGCGGAAGACGCATTGCAGACCATCTCTGTGGACTGGCAGGAGCTGCCGGCGGTGTGCAAGATGGAAACCGCGCTGGATGCCGACACGCCGCTGATCCATCCTGAACTTGGCGATAACCTGTGCTTCGGCAAGACGATAGACACCGGCGGCGTGGACGATGCCTTTGCCGCCGCCGACGTGGTGGTGGAAGAAACTTACCATTTCGGCCGCCACACCGGCGTGACGATGGAAACCCGTTCAGTGCTGGCCGACTATCACCCTGCCGAGCACAAGCTGACTGTCTACCAGTCTCACCAGGCGCCGCACATGATGCAGGATCTGTATGCACGCCATTTTTCGTTGCCGGAAAGTTCGGTGCGTGTGATCTGCAAGGACGTTGGCGGTTCTTTCGGCATCAAGGTGCACTCGTATCCAGATGACTTTGCGACCGTGGCGTTGTCAATCATGCTGAAGCGCCCGGTTAAATTCATCGCCGACAGGCTGGAATCCTTTACTAGCGACATCCATGCGCGCGAGCATATTGTGCACACCCGTCTGGCCGCAAAGGCCAATGGCGAGATTTTGGCGTTTGAAATTGACGACATCACCGGCGTCGGCCCGTATTCGGTGTATCCGCGCACCAGCGCCATTGAAGGCAACCAGGTGCTCAATATCACCGGCGGTCCATACAAGCACAAGCAATACCGCGCACGGCTAAAAGTGGTGCTGCAAAACAAATCACCCACCAGCCAGTACCGTGGCGTTGGCCATCCTATCGCCTGTGCGGTGACCGAATGCATCGTGGACCTGGCAGCGCAAAAACTGGGTATTGATCCGCTGCAGATGCGCAAGATCAACGTGATGCCCGACGACAGCTATCCTTGCTCCGGCGCTTCCGGCATCAAGCTGGAAAAACTGTCGCACGAACAATGTCTGGCCAAGCTGGAAAAGATGATGGATTACGGTGGCCTGCGCCGGGAGCAGAAGGAATTGCGCAAGCAAGGCGTCTATCGCGGCATAGGCCTGGCCGTGCTGGTGGAGCTGACCAATCCCGGCGCCGCTTTTTACGGCATAGGCGGCGCTCGCATCTCGGCGCAGGATGGCGCCACGCTGAGGCTGGACCCGACCGGCATCGTCACCTGCCTCGTCAGTGTCGGCGAGCAGGGGCAGGGAACTGAAACCATCTTTGCGCAGATCGCCGCAGATGCGGTCGGCATCCCCATGGACAGAGTCAGGGTGGTTACCGGCGACACTGATGTCACGCCCTATGGCGGCGGCACCTGGGCGTCACGCGGTGCCGGCATAGGCGGCGAGGCAGTTTTGCTGGCCGGCCGCGCGCTGCGCGAGAACCTGCGCAAGCTGGCTGCAATAGTGTTGAAAAAAGAGATGGAGCTGCTGGACGTGCGCAATGGCCAGGTGGTGGATGTCATCAATGGCGCCGTACTGATAGAGCTGGCGGAGCTGGGAAGGATCGCCTATTTCAGGCCGGATACGCTGCCTGCAGGCGCATTGCCGGAGCTGGTGGTGTCGCGCAATTATGCGCAGCGTGACTTCCCGTTTGTATTCACCAACGGTGTGCAGGCGTCCTATGTGGAGGTGGACATAGAGACTGGTTTCGTCAAACTGCTCAAGCACTGGGTGGTGGAAGATTGTGGCCGCGTGCTGAACCCCATGCTGGTGGATGAACAGATACGCGGCGCCGTCGTGCAGGGCATAGGCGGCGCCATGTTTGAGGAATGCCTGTACGATGACAATGGCCTGCTGCGCAATGGCAGCATGGCCGACTACCTGGTGCCGATGGCGTCGGAAATGCCGGACATAGAAATCAGCCATGTGGAAACGCCAACGCTGACGTCCGAGCTGGGCGCCAAGGGTGCGGGCGAAGCAGGCACTGCGGGCGCACCGGCGGCGGTGATGAATGCCATCAATGATGCGCTGGCGCCGTTGAACGCAAAAGTGGCCGAGCAGCCGGTGACGCCGGAGAAGGTCTTGCGCGCGCTGGGCGTGCTGTAGCAGCATAAGCGGCAGAGGTTAAAAAAAATCGGCTCGCCTTGATAAGCGAGCCGATTTTTTTAATAGCCGTTCATGCCGTTCATGCCGCTCATGTCGCTCATGTTGTTTACACAGAACAGTAGCGCTCCTGCATCTCCGCATTATCCAGCAGATCTTGTGCCGGCGCTTCATGCACGATCTCGCCCTGATCCATGATGTAGGCGCGGTCGGAGATGCGTAGCGCGTGTTCCACGCTTTGCTCCACCAACAGGATAGTGACGCCTTTTTTCTTTAGTACCTCGAAATATTCAAACATCTCGTCCACCAGCTTGGGCATGATGCCCTCGCTGGGTTCATCCAGCATAATCATTTTTGGGCTAGCCGCCATCGCGCGCGCAATGGCCAGCATCTGCTGTTCGCCGCCGGACATCGTCACAGCTTCCTGCAGCAGCCGTTCCTTCAGGCGAGGGAATGTTTCCGCAATTTCTTCGACAATGGCCTTGGTGCGCTTGCGGCCTTCCGGCGACGCTGTGACGCCGAGTTCTATATTTTCCAGCACCGTCAGGCCGGGCACAATGCGGCGTTCTTCAAACACAAATGCCAGGCCATGGTGGAAGCGTTCATGCGCTGGTTTTTGCAGCAGGTCCATACCGTCAAACGATACGTTTCCTGACGTGCGGGCCAGCAGGCCCATGATGCTCTTCATTGATGTGGTTTTGCCAGCACCGTTGCGGCCTATCAGCGACACAACTTCGCCCGCATTCACATGAAAGCTGACGCCTTGCAGGATATGGCTGCGGCCGTACCAGGCGTTCAGCTTGTCAACGGCGAGCAAAGGTTTTGACATTGCATCCATCAGTGCTTCCCCTTGCCCAGGTAAACACGCTTAACGTCTTCATTGGCGCGTATTTCGTCCGGCGTACCTTGCACCAGCAGTTCACCCTGGTGCAGCACGATAATACTGTCGCTGACGCCCATGATCAGTTTCATCTTGTGCTCCACCAGGCCTATCGTACGGTGTTCCAGCAGTTTCAGGATCAGGTCCATGATGACGCGGGTTTCTTCCGGGCTCATGCCCGCTGTGGGTTCATCCAGCAACAGCAGCTTGGGGTCGCAAGCCAGCGCGACGGCAATCTCCAGACTGCGCTGCTCGCCGTGCGCAAGGTTTTCTGCACGGTCGCGGCGGCGGTCCTGTAGGCCCACCAGCTGAAGCAGCGCTTCCGCTTTCTCCACCCACTCCGCGTGCTTGCTGCGCGGGCTCCACAAATCATAGACGCTATGCAAGGACTGCACGGCGACCCTGACGTTTTCCAGCACCGACAGCGCAGGAAACAGATTGGTGATCTGGAAGGATTTGGAAATGCCGACCTTGGCAAACTGGTGCTGCTTCAGGCCGACGACGTTCTTGCCCTCAAACAGGATTTCACCGGACGTCGGGGCCAGGCCGCCGGACACCAGGTTGAAGAAAGTGGATTTTCCGGCGCCGTTGGGGCCGATGATGGCAGTCAGCTTGCCGCGCGGGAAATCGACGCTAACGTCCTTATTGGCAGTGAAGCCGCCAAATTTCTTGGTGACGCCGCGCGTGCTGAGCAGGGAAGTGGCGCTCATTTTTTATAACGCTCCAGGACGGTGCCCCATATCCCTTTCGGGAAGAACAGCACCAGAATAATGAAGATCACACCGACGATCAGCTGCCAGCGCTCGGTAATGCCTGTCACCACATGTTCTATGCCAAGGAAGATGCCGGCTCCCAGGAATGGCCCAAAGAAGGTGCCCATGCCACCCAGCAAAGTCAGCATCATGACCTGGCCCGACGTATGGTAGGAAAGCGCATCTATCGATACCGTGGACAGGTTGATCGCGTTCAGCGCACCGGCCAGCCCGCAGATCATGCCCGAGATCACCAGTGACAGCAGCCGTGTGCGTTCGATATTGATGCCGCAGGCGCGCGCCCGGTGTTCATTCTCGCGCAGCGCTTCCAGCACCGAGCCGAAAGGCGAGTTCAAGATACGGGCGATCAGCCAGATTGCTACGGCGACAAAACACAGCATGAAATAGTATTTGACCAGCGGGTTTAGCAGATCAATCTGTATAAAGCCGAGGTTGACGACATTGACATTGACGCCGCGCAGGCCATTGTCACCGCCGGTAATGGACGCATGGAAGAACAGGAAATATACGCATTGCGCCAGCGCCAGCGTTACCATCGCAAAATAGATGCCGCGCGTGCGCATTGCCAGCAGGCCCATGAACAGTGCTATCAGCCCTGCGAGTACGATGCCGAAGCAGATCGCCAGCGGCCAGGCGATGCTGTATTGCGAGATCAGGATGCCGCAGCCATAAGCGCCGCCGCCGAAAAAGGCGGCATGACCGAAAGACAGCTTTCCGGTATAGCCGAAGGTGAGGTTATAACCGGCGGCAAACAGGCCGAACAGCAGGATGTTGACGGCAAGCGAATGGAAAGGGAAGACCAGAGGGAATACCGCCAGCAGTGTCATCACTGCCAGCGCCGGGTGGCGTGCCAGCACGCTGCCCCATTGTTTGTTTGAAGGAGTTGTGTTGTCCATGGATCAGCTCATCAGGCCTTTACGGCCAAACAGGCCGTTGGGCTTAAATATCAGGGTAATCGCCATCAGCGCAAACATTGAAAATTCTGCCAGTTCGGGTTCAAACAGCGTAGTAAAGCTGACCACGACACCCACGATCAAACCTGCTGCAATCGCGCCGCCGAGCGAACCCATGCCGCCCACTACGGTAATCACAAATGCCTGGATCAGGATAGGCACGCCCATCTCCGGCGAGGCACCCTGCATTGGCGCTGCCAGCAGCCCGGCCAGGCCAGCGATGCCTGTGCCTATTCCGAAGATCACGAGCCAAACCGTAGAAACATTGACACCCAATACGCGCAGCACCAACGGATCGCGCGCACCGGCGCGGATGATCAGCCCGAAGCGCGTCTTTTCGATGAACACCCACAGTATCAGCAGTACCACGGTGGTAACGGCAATCAGGAACAGCCGGTACAGCGGGAACATGCCTATGCCGATATCGACTGCACCTTGCAGGATCTCCGGAGTATCGAACTGTTCGCCCTGTACGCCGAAACCCATGCGTATCAGGTCCATCAGCACATAGGCCAGGCCAAAGGTCAGCAGCAGCGGATAATCGATGCCGCGCCCGTACAGAGGCCTGATCAGGAAGCGCTCGACCACGACGCCGATAGCGCCCGTGATCAGTGGCACAGCCACCATGCATATCCAGAAATTGCCGGTCTTGGCAAATACGAAGACGCCCACATAAGCACCCACCATGAAGAAGGCGCCGTGCGCAAAGTTGACGATGGTCAGCAGGCCGAACACCAGTGACAGGCCGACACCGACGAGCACGTAGATGGAGCCCAGCGCAAGGCCGGTCACCAGTTGCTGTGCAATGAGATTAAGCGAAAGTTCCATGTTCAGGCGTGAGCGGAAATAAGTGCTGTGGAAGCGGGCATGTTGCAAGAGCGGGAGACAGCGTTTTGCGCCGTCTCCGCCATGTTATTGCTCATTTATTGCTGTTGCGATTGCTGCTGCCGCTATTGCATCAGGCTTTGAAGCCGAGTTCGCCGCAGGAGCGCAGCTGGCTCTCGTCGAAGTTCTCCGTTGCCAGAATCTTGAAGATATCCTGGTCGTTGGCTGCGCCTGCCTTGTCCTTGGACTCAACGATCAGCACCGACTGCACTGCTTGATGGTCGCAAGTTCGGAAGAACACATTGCCCTTGTAGATGTCGCCTTTGATGGCGGCCAGTGCCGGCACCACTTTTTCGGTGTCGGTGGTGCCCGCCGCTTTGGCTGCGGCCAGCACATTGCGCACGCCCGCATAGCCGAGGCCTGCATAGTCGGTGGGGTACAGACCCTTGTGCAAGGTCTTGAAATTATCATTGAAACGTTTGGAGGAAGGCAGGCTGGCTTCCAGTCCCCAGTAGTAGCCGGTACCACCGACGATGCCTTCATAGGTCTTGTGCCCATCCACCAGGCGGCCGCTGTGCATCAGCAGCGGCGCGATGATCTTCATCTGCTTCTTGATGCCGAAATCGTTGGCCTGCTTGAAGGCGATCTGCTGGTCGCGGCCGAAATTGCAGACGATCAGCACGTCGGGCTTCAATGCCATGATGCGTGGGAAATAGCTGGAAAAATCAGTGGTGCCGAGCGGGTGGCGGATGTCTGCCAGCACTTCCATGCCAAGCGCTTTTCCGGCGGTCTGGAAGCCGCGCACCATTTCCTGGCCGTACGCGTAGTCAGCCGTCAGGAACACTACGCGCTTGCCCATTTTGGGAATCGCATAACGTGCGACTGCGCCGGCCGTCATATGCGGGTTCAGGCATTCGTGGAAAGTGTAAGGGCTCCAGTCTTTTGCTTCGTTGATCGTATCGGACTGGCTGATGGAATTGTAGATGACCTGGCGCTGCTTGGTCACATTGTTGACCGACAGCTGCACGGCAGCGGACACGGAGCCGACGATGAAATTGGCCTTGTCTTTATCGATGAGTTCAATAGTGCGGGTTGCCGCTTCCTGCGGGTTCAGTTTGTCGTCACGCACCAGCAGTTCTGCCTTGCGCCCGTTGAGGCCGCCGGCATCATTGAATTCCTTGATGGCCAGTTCCGCGCCGCGTACAACGGCCTGCGCCTCTGCTGCGAAGGCACCTGTCAACGGCACAGGGAAACCGATGCGTATTGGTGCCGGCTGGGCCAGCACCAGGCTGGAAGATGTCATGCCTACGGCGGCTAGCGAACTGCCGGCTGCCAGCGTTTTTAGTGCGCGGCGGCGCGAGGTGTTGAATGTGGAATGATCCAATTTGTCTTCTCCAAAAAAATGACCTTCTTTTGAAATGGGTATTTTTATTTTTATGTCCTGGCGCCTGCTGGCTGAAAGGCTGGGCTTGTTGCAAAAAACGAGGCGAGTGAGAAAAAATACCGTTCTCTCTTACCTCATCGCGCCGATTTTTCTGCCGTCTTCGCTCTACTAAATCATCGGCTTTTTTTATCCGATTCTGGATCATAGTACATTATTTACCCGTTGGTAAATATATTTTTAGATTATTCCAGGGCATTAAAAACCTGACTTTTCTAAAGAAAATTCGCTATCAGGAAAACCCGCCGATGACATAAAGCAGGCGTGTTTGATAGGGTAATATTTGACTGTATACAACGGATACAATGCAAAACTTACACAAACATTAGCAGGCAGCAGCATTGCTGCGCGGGTAAATAGTTGGAGGGGGGGACGGAAGGCTATAAAATGTGCTGCTTGAGAACACACCATCATCTGGGACAGGTATTGCCATAATGAAGGTATCCGGCTTCACTTCAGGGAAGAATAATAACTTCAACCTTATCCGCATGGCCGCGGCGTTGGCCGTGTTGTTCGGCCACAGCTTTGCTCTGTTGCTGCTGCCTGAGCCTTTAGGGCAGAGCCTGGGCATGAGCATAGGCTCGATATCGGTCGACATCTTTTTTATCACTAGCGGATTCCTGGTGACAGGCAGCCTGCTGGCAAAGCAAAGCATCGCCGACTATGTGCTGGCGAGGGTATTGCGGATTTACCCGGCGCTGGCGGTAGTGCTGCTGCTGAGCGTGCTGGTGCTGGGGCCATCATTCACGACGCTGTCTGTGGATGCCTACTTCCATCACACGCAGACTTATTCCTACTTTTTGCGCTGCATTGCGATGAACCGGGAAATCGCTTACTACCTACCCGGCGTATTTGATGCCAATCCTTACAAGGGCGCCGTCAACGGCTCCTTGTGGACTATGGTCTACGAGATCCGCATGTATCTGCTGCTGGCGGCAGCGTGGTGCGCTTGCAGCCTGTTCCGGACCAGAAGAATCCTGCTGTTCAAGCTGCTGATTGCAGTCGGCGCGCTGTGGTCGGGCGTGCTGGTTCTGCTGCAGCATGCCAGCGCACAGGATGCGGATCCTTTTCCGCGACTCTTTTTCATGTTTGCCTGCGGAGCTGTTTTCTGGGTGCTGAAAGACTATATCCGCTTGTCCGCAACATGGATGGCCGCAGTTTCGGCAGCGCTGTTGATCTCTGCGCTGACTCACCATCAAATATTTTTCGTGGTCTACCTGTTCAGCATTGCCTACGCGTTGTTTTATCTGGCGTATATTCCGGGCGGGAAAATACGCAGATTCAATGATGCCGGCGACTATTCCTACGGCGTGTACATTTATGCGTTTCCGGTACAGCAGATGATCATTGCGCTGCTGCCGCAGGTATCGCCCGCCACGCTGACGATGATTGCTGCGCCCATGACGCTGGGCCTGGCGGCATTATCCTGGCATGTTGTCGAACAGCCCGCACTGAAGCTGAAGGGAATGCTGGCCAGGCGCAATGCTGTTGCGGCCGCGGCCACTTCACCGCTGGGCAGTCAGCAACCCTGAGCAACCCTGAGTAACCCTGACCGGCCGTGGATTGCGTCGAGCTCAATCGAACGAGGGAAGAGGGATAGGCTGGTGGTGGTAATCGCTCTGCAGGAAACGGTGCCCGCGTTTTACCGTCATCACCAGCGTATGCAGCTTTGATATGTCCTGCGTCGGGTCTTCTCTCAGCAAGATCAGGTTGGCGAATTTACCTGTCTCCAATGTGCCAAAATCGCCTTGCTTGCCCAATGCTTTTGCCGCATTGCGGGTGGCGGCAACAATGGCTTCATAGGGCGTGAAATCTGCATAACGGACCAGCGCCTCCAGTTCTCCATACAAAGCAGGGTGAGGATCATCCGGCACGATGTCGGTATCGGTGCCAGCCACGACCGGGATGCCGGCTTTGTGCATCGCGCGCGTAATGTCGCCGGCCAGCTGCACTGGGCAGTGTGGATTCGGCGGTATAGGCTTATTCTGTTCGGTCGCAGGCGGTATGGCTGGTATATAGGCGACCAGTGTGGCATCCATCATCGTGCCGGACCTGGCGAGCGCGGCGATGTATTTTTTTATTCCCGGGTCATCGGCAGTGAGTCCTGCATACGACGGTTCATCCGCATGGCCATAGTGCTGCTTGCCGGGCTCACGCACGTACCGGGCTATCATGCACGCATGTGATACCGTGGTTGCGCCCAGCGAGTCGTACGGCGTGGCCGGATACACCTGCTGGTGTGTCCATACCGGGAAGGATTGTTTTTTGCCTTCGTTGACGAGGCCGCGCACCAGCTTGCCCGACAGGTTTGCATAGATCTTGAGGCCGGTCGCGCCGGTGCCGCGCGCCTGCGCAATGGTCAGCGGCAGGCTGGTGGTATCGGTGACGGCATATAGCCATGGCGCCTGGCCCGGCGGCATGCCCAGTGAGGCGAACTCCGTGCGCGGGTCGGTAAAAAAGCTGGGGCCGGCCACCAGCGCGGAATAAAAAATATCCGGCGAAGGAATTTCATTCACCAGCGCCGAGCGCGACAAGTCCGCCAGCGCCCTGGCATCACCGGCCATGTCGCGCACGCCTGTCAGTCCACCGTAGATATCCCGTTTCAGTAGCGCTTCTGAGGTAACGCGCGTCGGCAGGGTGGCGTAATGCACATGTGAGTCTATCAGGCCCGGTAGGGCAAACATGCCGTGCATATCAAGCACTTCCGCATCGGCCGTCATCTGCTTGCTTAACTGCTCCATCGGCAGGATGGCGCCGAGCCGGTCGCCATTGACGACGATGGCCATGCTGGGGCGTGCTGCGGCTGTGGCGCCGCTTGCGGTGCCGTCTATCAGCGTGACGTTGGTATAGATGGTCTTGGCAGTGGCGCGCCCTGCGAACCGCGCCAGCTTCTGCTGTTGTGCTGCGGCTTTGGCTGTGGCATCAGCGGGTGGATTTGCATCGTCGGCTGCCTGTATATAAGGGGCAGCACAAAATGCGGCGGCCAGTAGTGCTGTGCTTATTATTTTTTTCAATGTGGTTCACCATCCCCATCGTTATCATCGTTTGCCAGACCGGATTGCCGGATTGCCTGATCGCATAGCCATAAGCTTCCGTTTGACTTTAGCAAGCTGTTGAATAGTTGTCAATTCAATGCCGCCAACTCACGCGCAGGCATAAAAGCAAAACGCCCGGTCGATACCGGGCGTTTTTGTCTGCTCTATTTTGTCTGCTTTAGATGGAGCTGCTGCTAGGCCACAAACTGCTTGACGATCAGTGCGGCATTGCTGCCGCCAAAGGCAAATGAATTGGACATCGCTGCGTGGATATCCTGATTTGCACGTGCCTGCTGGGGCACGAAGTCCAGATCAAATTCCGGATCGACGTCTTCAAGGAAGGCCGTCGGTGGCACCGTATGCTGCCGCAAAGCCTGTACCGTCAGCAAAAATTCCAGTGCTCCGGCGGCACCGAGCGTGTGTCCGTGCAACGCCTTGGTGGAGCTGACCAGCGGCGCCTGCGCGCCTGTGCCGAATACCTGCTGGATGGACGCAGCCTCGGCCTGGTCTCCGGCAGCAGTGCCCGCAGCATGGGCGTTGATATAGGCAATGTCATGTGCATGCAAGCCGGCATCAGCGAGGGCAGCGCGCATCGCGCGTGCCTGGCCTGCAGCATCCGGTTTGGTGATGTGGGCGGCATCGTTGCTGGCGCCGTAACCGGCCAGTTCGGCCAGTATCGTCGCGCCGCGTGCCTTGGCCGACGACAAGGATTCCAGCATGATAGCCGCGCCTGCTTCGCCCAGCACCAGGCCGTTGCGTTTGCTGGAAAAGGGCAGGCATGAGCGCTCCGGGTGTGCCGCATTGGCAGGCGCCAGCACGCGCAATGCATCCCAGGCGCTGACTACGCCATAGGTCAGCAGCGCTTCTGCTCCACCTGCCAGCACGCGTTCTGCATAGCCGTGGCGTATGTGCCGGAACGCCTCGCCTATGGCCTGCGCCGATGATACGCAGGCGCTGCTATAGGTATTGACGGTGCCACCAAAGCCAGCGCGCATTGCAATTTGCGCCGCTGCTGAATTATTCATCGTGGCGACGATGGACATCGGGCGCACGCGCTCCTTGCCTTCAACGAACAAATCCACATAGCCGGTCTCGACAGTCTGCGCACCGCCCATGCCGGTGCCCCAGAATACGCCGCTGCTTTCCAGCAGTGCTGGATTGTCTGCCTGGGCACCGAGGCCAGCCTGCTGCAGCGCTTCGCTGGCGGCAGCCCAGGCGAGCAGCGCCACGCGGTCAAACTGTGGCAGCTCCGTTTTTTTTACAAGCTCAGGCAAGGGGAATTTGATCTGGGCGGCCACGTGGCCCTGCAACTGCCGCAGATCGGGTAAGGACAACAGATCGATGCCGGACAAGCCGGCCACTGCGCGGGAGAAATTGGTATCGGCGCCGAGCCCCAGGGCCGAGACAGCGCCCAGCCCGGTAATGACTACGCGCTCCACGCTCACTCCTGCGCAGCTTTCTGGCTGACGTAGCGGTCGATGAAATCGGCAATGTCCTGTACCACGACCAGGTCGGGGCGCTCATCGCCCAGTTTCACGCCGAATTCGTCTTCAAGATCAAAAATCAG
>JAYSKH010000324.1:0-10795 GCA_043726505.1 Undibacterium sp.
TCTGGCCAGTCGTCATGGCGCCAACCTGAGCAGCGCTTAGGCCTTTGGAGATCTGGTCGGTAGTCAGCGAAGCAACAGCGGCTGTGCTCAGTGCAGCAATGTCGCGTGTTTCGATCGCGGCGATCTGGTCAGTCGACAGTGCAGCAACCTGTGCTGTTTTCAGTGCAGCAACCTGGGCTGTGTTGAAGGCAACGATCTGGTCTGTTGTCAGGCCTTTGGAGATCTGGTCTGTTGTCAATGCGACGACTTCGGCTGTTGTGAACGCAGCGATTTGTGCTGTGCTCAGGCCCTTGGAAATTTGATCGGTTGTCAGCGCGACAATGTTGGCGGAGCCCAGTGCAGCGACGTCGCGTGTTTCCAGAGCGTGAACCTGATCTGTGCTCAGTGAAGCAACTTGTGCTGTTTTCAGCGCGCCGACTTGTGCGGTGGACAAGGCAACAACCTGGTCGGTTGTCAGGCCTTTGGAAACCTGGTCGGTAGTCAATGCTGCGATAGCAGCAGTGCTCAGTGAAGCCAGATCACGTGTTTCGAGGGCGGCAACCTGATCGGTTGTCAGTGCAACAACCTGGCTGGTTTTGATACCTGCAACTTGCGCAGTAGTCAGTGCAACGATCTGGTCGGTAGTCAGGCCTTTGGAAATCTGGTCTGTTGTCAGCGCGTTGATTTCGCCAGTAGTCATTGCAGCGATTTGCGCAGCGCTCAGACCCAGAGATATCTGGTCAGTTGTCAGGGCGGCTACGTTGACCGTACCCAATGCGGCAACGTCGCGTGTTTCCAGCGCATGGACCTGGTCGGTAGTCAGGGCGGCAACTTGTGCTGTTTTCAGTGCGGCAACCTGGCCTGTCGTCAAGGCGACAACCTGGTCAGTTGTCAGGCCTTTGGAAACCTGGTCTGTTGTCAGCGCGTTGATTGCTGCAGTGGTCATCGCGGCGAGGTCACGCGTTTCGATTGCAGCAACTTGGTCAGTCGTTAATGCAACGACCTGGCTAGTCTTGATGCCGGCAAGTTGCGCTGTTGTCAAAGCAATGATCTGGTCGGTAGTCAGGCCTTTGGAAATCTGGTCTGTGGTCAGCGCATTGATTTCGCCGGTAGTCATCGCGGCGATTTGCGCAGTGTTCAGACCTTTGGAAATCTGGTCTGTCGTCAGCGCGGCAACGTTGACCGTACCCAGGGCTGCAACGTCGCGTGTTTCAAGCGCGGCAACTTGATCGGTCGTCAACGCAATAATTTGCGAAGTTTTCAGTGCGGCGACTTGTGCTGTGGTCAAGCCTACAACCTGGTCGGTTGTCAGGCCTTTGGAAATCTGGTCGGAGGTCAGGGCCGCAATGGTCGCTGTGGTGAATGCTGCGAGGTCGCGTGTTTCGAAGGCGGGAATCTGGTCGGTAGTAAATGCTACGATCTGGCTGGTTTTAAAAGCACCTACCTGAGCTGTTGTCAAGGCGATGATCTGGTCCGTGGACAACGCCACGATATCATCTGTAGACGCACTTGCAATCTGGGCTGTTGAGAGCGCTGCGATTTGCGCGGTGGTCAGACTTGAAAAGATGGAACTCATATTACAACCTCCGAAGAGCTACCTGTTTAATTAATATTTTTCCAGACTAACCCTGTTCTATGACAGCAATATTGGGCTAATGCAGAAATTTGAATTTATTTGCGACAGTAAAATAAAGCGACAGAAAATCTATTTTTCTTAAATGAAATAGCAGGATTTTTCTGAGATTTTCATCAAGAAAGCCGTCAAAATTTGTACTTTGATCGGCCTCTGGACATTTAACGGCAGGAAATTTTAAATATTTAGGGCAATTGTGAAATAAATTTCCGTGTGGAATTATTAATTGTTACGGGAAATTGTCCGCGGTTGACGCGGAGGGAGAGAAGGGCGTGCTGATTTGCAAAGATCAGCACGCTGACCCGGCGGGCTATACTACCAAGCCAGATCGGCGCGCAAGTAGCATGCAAAACCAGCATGCAAAACCAGCATGCAAGCCAGCCTGCATCAGGGCTCGCGCAGACCTTCATCAAGCGCTTTGGTCAATGGCCATAGCAAATAAGACATGACAGAGCGTTTGCCGACGACGATTTCGGCCGACAAGGTCATGCCGGGAAGCAGCCTTGCTTTTTCAGACATCTTTTTCAAACCTGCTTTTTCTATGCCGAGGCGGCTTAGATAATAGGCATCAACACCTTGCGCCTGCGTGCCCTCGCGCTTGAAGGCATCTTGGCTGATGGTGCGGATTTGCGAAGGCAAGGTGCCGTGCTGCTGGAAAGGGAAGGCATCCAGCTTCAGGTGCACTTGGTCGTTCAGCTTGACGTAGCCGACGTCCACGGAGTCGATCTGGATTTCTGCTTCCAGTTCACCGCCCAGCGGCACCAGCGTAAACAGCGGTTCTGCTTCCCTGATGACAGAACCTAAAGACAATTTGCCAATCTCCAGCACCACCGCATCGGAAGGGGCGAGCAGCGTAATCAGTTTATTGCGACGGTCGGCTTTATTGAGCTGCTCACTGACGGAACTGCGGTCTCTGGTCGTGTTCAGCAAGTCTTCCATGGCCTTTTGCCGCCAGCTTTTTTCAAACGCTGCCTTTTCAGCGGCGGCGCCGGCCAGTTCGCTTTTGATTTCGTTCTCGCGGTTCTTGGTATTCAGCATGTCCCGCTCTACTTCCAGCCGCTTGTCCTGCGCTGCGAGATAGTTGGCCCTGGCGCCGTACTGCTGCTCAACCAGTTTCTGCTGCATGGCTTCCATCTCGCGCAGGTACTGCACGCGGGATTCCAGCAATTGCTGGTCCTTGCGGTTGGTTTCCAGCGACGCGCGCAGGCGGGCGAGTGTTTCCTCTTGTCTGGTCAACTGCGCCTGATAGTTTGCCTGGCGCTCTGCCAGCAAGCGCCCTTGTAGCTGCGTATCGGCGTTCGCGCCATCCTTGCTGGTGTTCTTTGCACCACCCAGTTCCGCCTCCAGATTTTTGGATTGCGTATCCAGGCTGCTCAGGCGACTGCGTAGTTCTGCCTGGTCGGCACCGGAGAATGTGGAGTCCAGCACCGCCAGCACTTGCCCTTTTTTTACCACTTGTCCGACCTGCACGTTGATGCTCTGGATTGTGGACGTCTCCAGTGGCTGCACGATAATGTTGGATGAGGGCGTGATCAGGCGGCCGCGCGCGACGATGACCTTTTCCACTTTAGCAAACGACGCGAACAGCAGAAAGCTGACCAGCGCGGCTACCAGCACCAGCAGGGTGGAGCGGGCCAGGGGCGGCAAGGGCCGCCGTTCTATTTCATCGGCATCGGGTAAAAAATCAACGACGGTCAGGTCCGCGGCAGCCTTCTTGCCGGACGATCCGGCTATAGGTGGCTTGTTTGTTGGTTCCATAGATGTGCGTAAGTAGAGCTACTGAGCAGCAATTCAGAGTGGCGGCCACTATCGACCAGTTTGCCTTGCTGCATGACCAGAATGGCATCGGCATTGACCAGCGTGGACAGACGGTGCGAAATCATGATGACGGTGCGGCCCACGGCAATGCGTGACAGATTGTTGATAAAGATGGCTTCGCTTTCCGGATCCAGCGCGCTGGCCGCTTCGTCCAGGATCAGTACCGGCGGGTTGGCCAGCAGCGAACGGGCAATGGACAGCCTTTGTTTCTGGCCGCCGCTCAGGTTGCTCGCATTTTCTTCCAGCGGCGTATCGTAACCTTGCGGCATCCGTTCAATGAACTCTTCCGCGCCTGCTGCCTGGGCCACGGCTACAATCTCCTCAAACGTGGCGTCCGGCTTCGTTGCTGAAATGTTTTCGCGTATCGTTCCACGGAACAGGAAGTTCTCCTGCAATACCACACCTACCTGCTTGCGCAGGTGGGACAGGTCGATTTCGCGGGAATCGATGCCGTCAAAGCGGATGATGCCTTCCTGTACAGGGTATAGACCCTGAATCATCTTGGTCAGCGTGGTCTTGCCCGAGCCGCTGCGGCCGACAATGCCAATCACTGTGCCTGCTTTGATCGTAAACCTGGTCCTGTCCAGCGCTGTATTGGTCGCACCCGGATAACGGAAGGTCACGTCGTCGAAGCTGATTTCTCCCTTGAACTGCGGCCGCAAGCCACCGGCGCCAGCGCGTCCTTCGGGGGCGCGGTTCATCACTTCGCCGAGCATGCGCACTGACAAAGCCGTTTCCTGGTATTCATTGACCACGCTGACGATCTGCACCAGCGGGGACACCACGCGGCCGGAGATCATCTGAAAGGCGATCAGCGCGCCCACTGTCATCGAGCCGTCAAACACTGCCTGCGCGCCGATGATGATGATCAGTACCGGCAGCAGCTTGCCCAGAAAATCGGTAATGGCATTGGCGCTGATGGAAATCTGCCCCACCTTGAAATGGCTGCTGATGGAGTCTGCTGAGCGCTGATCCCAGTTGCGCCTCTGGATAGGCTCGATGGCCAGCGATTTCACTGTGCGCATGCCATGGATGGTTTCCACCAGCATGCCCTGGCGCCGGCCTTCGGCTGTGTACATCTTGTTCAGGCGGCGCTGGTAAGTAGGTACCAATATCGCTACTACGCCGCCTATCATCACGGTAAACGCCAGTGTGATGCCGGCCAGCGGCACCGAGTAGGTAAACAACAAGGGCAGGAACAGGAAGAGTGCCGTGGCATCCAGTGCAATAAAAAACAGCCTCCCAGTCAGGAACTGGCGAATCCTCTCCAGTTGCTGCATGTGGCGGGTGACCACGCCTGCGGTGGTGGTTTCAAAATAATCAATAGGCAAGGACAGCAGGTGGCTGAACACGCGCCGCGTCAGGTGCATGTCTATCTTGTTGGTGGCGGCCAGGCTCAGGTATTGGCGCAAGAAACCGAAGGTGGCGTCAAACACCAGCGCAATGATGATGCCCACACCCAGCACCCACAGGGTGGAGTTGCTTTGATGGACCAGCACTTTGTCCAGCACCAGCTGGAAAAAAATAGGGGAAGACAGCGCCAGCACGTGCATGCACAGCGCCGCGATGATGATGTCCCTGAAGGCTGCTTTCTGCTTCAGGATTTCAGGGATGAACCAGCGCAGTCCGAAAGGCTGCGTAGGATCCGTCAGAGAATGTTGCCGCTTCAGCAGCACCACTTCGCCGCTCCAGCGGCTGCAGAACTGTGATTTGTCCACCAGGATGACGGTTGCGCGGTCAGACTTCGGGTCTAGCAGGGCGACCTTGCCTTCATCTTCCTTGCGCACACCGACGACGATGACACCTTCCCCGTTGGAAAGGCGCGCAAGAATAGGGAATATGCCAGTCTGGCCGATTAAGGTCTGCCAGTTAAACTGCTCGGTCCTGGCTTTCAGGCCTATTTCAGCGGCAATACGCTCCAGCATTGCAGCAGGCGGATCCTCGACCAGTGCATAATCGTCTATCAGCCGCTCAGGGTTGATCTGCAAACCGTGATGCTGTGCAATTGCGGTCAGGCATTGGATTACCGTATGAGGGAATTTTTCTTGCATCGATAATGATAAAAATGTTGTAAGTAGAGATGCAGGCCCATTGTCGGTTTTGTCTGTTTTATCTGTTTTGTCCGTTATTGACGGCTTTCGGGCAAATCAAGTCGAATAGTACAGCTTACGGCGCGCAATGTTATTGAAAGAAAGCATGCAATATCGGCTCTATTCGTTTTTCCGGCTGTATCGGCATGGTTTGTTGTATTGCTGCGGCAGTTCAGGGACTTTCTATTTTATTCGCGCCTGATTTTGATATAAGCCTGAGGGCCTATGGGCGCAATCATTGTGTCACTGCGTTGTAATATTTATTCCTGTTGCCAAGCATCGCCAAGCTATTGGCTTAGTTTCCATGTGGTAACAAATTGTAACATGAGCGGCATGGCCACGCTACTGTAGTAGCTGCCATTAGCGACCATTTGATAACGGCATGATTCCGCAGAGCATGAGCAGCCGCGGCTATATGGCGGGCCATCATGCCGTTGTTTTTGCCTTTATTCTGCTTTGATGACGCGGTTCTTGCCCGAATTCTTGGCTTCGTACATTGCCTTGTCTGCGCGCTTGACGACGGAATCCTGTGTTTCCGACGGCTCGCGCAGCGCAACGCCAGCGCTGAAGGTAATCAGCAGGCGTTCGTGGTTGACCATGAAAAAGTGCTTGGTCAGTTCGCGCTGCACTCTGGTCATTGCCTGCGCCGCTTCTTCCAGGTCGGTTTCCGGCATCACGATCAAAAACTCTTCGCCACCGTAACGGGCGATGACGTCGATGGAGCGCAAGGTCTGTTTGACGATCCGCACCAGATGTACCAGCGCCTCGTCTCCAGCGGTATGGCCGTGCGTGTCATTGAGTTTCTTGAAGTTGTCCAGATCCAGCATGGCGGCGCATAAAGGCGTGCCGCGGCGGTCCGCGCGGTCGGCCTCGCGCTCGAATACGTCATCCAGCCCGCGCCGGTTCAGGCTGCCTGTCAGTTCATCCTCGCGCACCAGCTCGCTCATATGGGCCAGCTTGTCTTCCAGTTCCTTGATGCGGTCTTCGGCTTCCTTGACCTCTTTTTGTGCCGACAGCATCATGTCGCGCGAGCGTATCGCTTCTGATTGCACCAGCTTGGTTTCATCCAGTATCGCGCCAACGATTTTGCCGACTTCCGCGCCGTCCTTGGCCTGGCTGATCTTTTGCGAAAGGCCGTCCATCTTCATGTGGTAACTGCCGGTACTGTTGGCGATGACTTCCAGCCTGTCGATAAAGGTCGTCATCATGTTTTTGACGGACGACTGCGACTCTGCGATGCTGTTCTTCAGCACACCCTGCTTGTAGATGACATCTTTCAGGCTACGGGTTGCGTCTTGCAGCGCGCGATGGTCGATAGGGCCGGAGATCAGGTTCTGCACCACTTCGATCTGGCCGCGCAGCCAGTTGTCGCGGTCCAGCAGTTCATGCACGTTGGACAGTAGCAGGCTGAACAGGCGCAGCAGCAGTTCCTGCTGTTCGGCGCTGTCGCCGCTTTTCAGTTCGATCTGGAAGCACAGCTGCTTCAGCCGCGATGCGACCTGGCTCATGCTGTTTTCGTTGGTAGCTTCCTTGACGGCGGTACCCAGCGCTTCAGCGTCCGCTGCCAGCTTCGGCGAGCCTTGTAGCAGCGACACCACCGCCAGCGACAGCGTACGGTACAGTGAATCTTTCAGGATGCGGACCAGCGGATCGTCTTCGCCAAAACTGTCCACCAGCGAAATGCCGGAACTTTGCGAAGGAGCAGGGGACAGTGGCTCTATGTCGTCCACCAGGCTGCCTATCCTTGATGCGGCCGGTTTTGCCGACAGCTTTTCCACCAGCTGATTCAGGGCTTTGCCATAGTCTTCCCACTCCCGCGCTTTGACGGCGCGGTTCAGGCGCTGACCGAACATCGAAATTTCGGGCGGCGATTTTTGCAGGCTGGCCGCGAAGGCGCTCAGCATGGCTTCGGCTTCGGAGATCTGCAGTGCAGCGATCTGCGCCTTCTTTGCTTCTTCATCCGGTTCGCCGGAAATTTCGAGATAGAGCTTGCGGTAGGCGTCCGGCGTTGGCGCAATGCGGTCAAGCGCCAGCCGTCGGAAAGTTTCCCTCGCCACATCGGTGGGGCTTTTGAACTGCGGATTTGAATTATTTGACATGGCGCAGAAAGGCTGATGTTAGGAAGCAGGAACGGGGTTTACCCATTTCATATCAGGAAGCAATTTTCCCGATATCTGCGATCAGCGAGCACCTGGCGTGCCGGCACAGGAATAGCCTGAAAACCCCTGTGCTTCAACACGCGCTTATGCGCATCACGAATCAATTTTCGATTCTAGATGTTTTTCGTGGGGCAAGACAAATATTATTCGACCAATTGATTCTTTATTGCATAGTGTGTCAATTCGGCGTTGTGCCGCAGCTTCATTTTCAATAAAACCCTGGCGCGGTACTCGCTGACAGTTTTAACAGAAAGTGACAATTCCTTTGCAATATCGCTGACGGTTTTGCCGGAAGCGATCATCGTCATGGTCTGGAATTCCCGGTCCGACAAACTCTTGTGCAAAGCGCCTTCGTGGGGCTGGTTGAGGTTGTTGGCCAGTTCCTGCGCCAACTGGGTGCTGACATATTTAAGGCCAGCGGCCACCTGGCGTATGGCTTCCAGTATTTCTGCAGCGCCTGCCTGTTTGTTCAGATAACCGGACGCGCCGGCCTTGTGGGAGCGGATTGCATACTGTTCTTCACTGTGGATGGAAAACATCAGTACAGCGATGGCAGGGGCTTCTTTCTTGATCTGCTTCAGCACTTCAATACCGTTGCGGTCAGGCAATGATATGTCCAGCAAGATCACGTCGCAATCCAGATGCCGCACCGCCTTGATGGCTTCCAGCCCGGTTTCCGCTTCGCCTGCCAGGATAACGTCTGTCGTGCCGCCAATGATTTGTTTGAGTCCTTCCCTCACTACTGCGTGATCGTCAACGATCAGCAGCTTGATTGCAGCGCTGTCAGTCATGCATATACCTTGAAAATATTGGGCATTGTTGGTTGAATAGTATTTTGCCCTTGAGCCCCATATTCTATAAGGCTTTAGCGCAGGAGCGGCGGGCAAAGTTGTTATTAACTGTTTAAGATGTTGCAAAACCCTACAGCGTCGGGTAGACGTAGTGTCGGCGGGGTATGTTCCCCGCTTCAAGCATGTTTGCGACTCAAGGGCAATTTTATTAAATTGCCCACCTTGATCGTAAAATTTAGCCGGGCCGGAAGTGCCGGCTCCGCTACAATAACGTGATGAATAAAGCATTTGTCAAGGAAACCGAGCAGGACGATGAAGACCAGGATACGTCCGCGCCTCCCATACCTGCCGGCGCAAAAAACTACATGACCCCAGAGGGGTACGACAGCATGAAGACCGAGTTGCTTCAGCTGATCGATACCGACCGGCCGGAAGTCGTCAAGATCGTGTCCTGGGCCGCCTCCAACGGCGACCGTTCGGAAAACGGCGACTACATCTACGGCAAGCGCCGCCTGCGCGAGATAGACCGCCGTATCCGCTTCCTCACCAAGCGGCTGGACCTGGCCGAAGTGGTGGACCCGCGCGTGCATCACGGTTCCGACCAGATTTTTTTCGGCGCTACCGTGCGCTACGAGAACCAGCATGGCGAGGAAAAGACCATCACTATTACTGGCGTTGATGAGTTTGATCCGCTCAAGGGCAAGATCAGCTGGATATCACCGGTGGCGCGCGCGCTGACCAAGGCCAGGACGGGCGATACCATCGTGCTGCAGACGCCCGGCGGTGAAGACGAACTCTACATACTGGATGTGACTTATCCGGAGTAAATAAAAAGGCCCGTCAGCAGCAGCTAGCGCTGCTTCGCGGACCTGTTAGCTGAATGTTAGCTGAGCCGTGCGCCGTGGTCGCGCACGATCTTGGACACGCCGGTCAGGTGCTTGATGTTGCGCATCAGCCGGGCCAGATGCAGGCGGTTGTCCACCTGTATCGTGAAGTGGATATTGGTCATGTCGTTGGCATCGCCATCTTCCATGTTGACATGGCTGATGTTGACGTCCGACTCGCCAATTTCCGCAGCAATGCGGGCCAGTGCGCCGCGCTCATTGTTGACGGTGACGGTGATGCGGGTGTCAAAGCGGCGGTTAAGGTCTTCGCCCCAACTGACGTCGATCCAGCGGTCCGGTTCTTTGACCTGCAGGCGTTTGGCGTTTTCGCAGGTATCCACATGCACTACCAGGCCTTGGTCGCGCTTCAGCTGGCCGATGATGCCATCGCCGGGAATCGGCATGCAGCACGGCGCCAGTTGCACTGACACGCCTTCGCTGCCGTAGATGATCACCGGGTCGCGTTTGGCAAAGGCCTTGTCGCCGCCGGTATGCTGGAAAGGGATGGACGGTGAATCGTCTTCCACCAGATCCAGAATATGGCGCGCCACCAGTGCGGCCATGCGCTTGCCGATGCCGATGTCGGTATGGATTTCGTCCAGCGTTTTGGCGCTGGATTCGTTGAGCAATTTGTCTATTAACGCTTCCGGCAATTCCGGGTTCAGGTTCACCGCCACCAACGCCTGCGCCAGCAGATGCTTGCCCAGCTCGGTCGATTCATTCAGGTTGATCGTGCGCAGATAATGCCGTATCGCCGAGCGCGCCTTGCCGGTACGCACATAGGTCAGCCAGTTCGGCGTAGGGCGCGAGCTGGGTGACGTGATGATCTCGATGATGTCGCCGTTTTTCAGTTCCGAGCGCAGCGGCACCGGTTCATTGTTGATGCGCGTGGCTATCGCCTGGTCGCCGATGTCGGTATGGATAGTGTACGCAAAATCCAGCGCCGTGGCGCCGCGCGGCAGCGCGATGATTTTGGATTTGGGTGTGAACACATAGACCGAATCCGGAAACAGGTCCACCTTTACGTGTTCCAGGAACTCGGCTGAATCGCCGGTCTGCTTCTGGATATCCAGCAGCGACTGCAGCCATGCATGCGTGCGCTGCTGCAGGTCGGTCAGGCTGCCTTCTTCATTCTTGTACAGCCAGTGCGCGGCCACCCCGGATTCCGCCACGTGGTGCATGTCCTGCGTGCGGATCTGGAATTCCACCGGCGTGCCGTAAGGGCCGATCAGCGTGGTGTGCAGCGACTGGTAGCCATTGGTTTTCGGGATCGCAATATAGTCCTTGAACTTGCCCGGCATGGGTTTGTACAGCGCGTGCAGCGTGCCCAGCGCATAGTAGCTGTTCTGGAAATTGTCTACAACGATGCGGAAGCCGTATACATCCAGCACCTGCGAGAAACTCAGTTTTTTGTCGTGCATCTTGCGGTAGATGCCGTACA
>JAYSKH010000325.1:0-12450 GCA_043726505.1 Undibacterium sp.
AGACAGAGTTACTTGCTCAAGCTAGTAACTCTTTTTTTTCCACCGGAGTTATCCGGTAAAGCATGAAAAGCAAAATCCTGACAAGGTTTTGCAGCAAGAGATTGAAGTGAGCAGTGAACTTGACCATAATCACTGCCGAAGAATAGTTTTACAAGTTTAATGAAGATCATCAAATCTTCTATTCCCTGATAGCTCAGTTGGTAGAGCGACGGACTGTTAATCCGCAGGTCCCTGGTTCGAGTCCAGGTCGGGGAGCCAAATTAAAAAGCACTTAGATTAATCATCTAAGTGCTTTTTTGTTTTGGGCTAAATTATTTTGCATTTCAACAAGCGAGCGGCCAAGCGGCTATCGCCGAAAATGCAAACCAACTAATTCTTAAGACAGCAGCTCGCTCAGTTTTTTTATTCCCGCCACATCCTGCGCCATGGTTATAGCAAAATCCAGCAGCCGCACATTCAGCATGTCCCGATAAGAGAGTCTCTCGTTGACACGCTTGTCATCCTCAGAAGCAATATAGTAAAAACCGTTCGCCTTCCAGGTGATAACCTGCCGCCAGGGAAGAAACATCGCCTTGTCTTTCATTGCGAGGCCGTGCTTGAGTAAGACTACGCCTTCATCCTTCACTAGAACTCTGCCGAATTGAATTTGTTTGCCCTGCTTTAACGCATTAAGGAAATTATCCAGCATCCGGCTTGCGACAGCGCCCCACAGTACGTCAATGAAATCGACGTAAGTTTTTTTTCTGCGCAAGACAATAAAGACTTCAGACCATTCGTCGCAAAAGCCTATGTAGTGGGTACGCGGCAGTAATTCGCCTGCGACACGATCATTGGTATCCCAGCGGATGCCGGTGATCTCGTCCAGCTCGTACTCACTTTCTTTCCATATGATTTTGCCTGCCTCTATCCTCAAACGATCTTTGAAGACAAGCCCTACCCCCGCAGAAAAGTAGGCTAATTTTCCACCATGGCCCGCCTTACCGTCACGCGACTTTCTGTCGCTTTCTATCTGTGCCAGAGTTTCAATGTCCCTTTTCAACCTCCCAGACATTCCGGACACTTCTGAAAATAGCTCCTCCACTATGCGGGTAATTTGCTGCGCAGGCTCAAGCAGGCCGTGCTCATTAAATAGCTCCACTGCCAATCCCAGCAATGCATAAGCGATGCTCTTAGTCCTCTCGTCGTCCATGCCTCGCGAAACGGCGCTCAGTTGTATGGGGCGAATCACCTTGTGCCATTTACGAGCCATACGCTCCAGCTGTGCAAGCAAGGGCTCGATTGCATCGCTGCCTTTGACCGCAATTTTGCTTATCACCGGGATAAGCGCCTGGATATTGTCGGACTCTTTATTCAAAAAATCCTGGCACTCAATCTCATAGCCGTCTACCAGTTGCTCGATCAGCGTTGGCGCATGCTGGGTTCCATCCTTGGTAGCCGCAGAAACTACACTGGCAATTATGTGAATCAACGATGATGCGGGAAATCGATTTAGCGCCTGCTTTATTACAGTGAGAAAGTGCAGTTTCCGATTTAAAATCTCTTCATCAACATGGTCGGCGCTGCGCACCTCGGTGAACCCTGACGCCTGGCGCGCTTCGTTAATAAGACGCATGGCATCTTCAGCAACGACCCGCTCAACAAGGTAAGAAATATCCTGAATATATTGAACAAACCCCTGCTCAAGGAAAACAATGCTTTCGACCTCGCATACGGCCGCCATCAAATTGGCATGTGCGAGTGGCGGCAAATCTGTCTGCTTCGCTACCGACTTCGGGGCTGCCAGCAAATTTTCCAGCAGATGACTGATTTTTTCTTCTGCGACGCCCGGTAGCCACGCTATTTCCGCGCTTAATCGACGGCGCGGAGTAGTCAGGTCGGCCCGGGCTGTCTGGCAAACATCGTGGTCCAGCAGCAAAGATTTTTCGTCAGCGAGTTCGACTATGCGTTGCCGCGTGTCTCGCTGGCTTGCACCCAGCAAGAAAAACGGATTATCGTGCAGCCCCGTTTTTCCCTGTGGCGCGGACGCTGGCTTTGCGCGCGGCGATGGCAGGTCTTTAAGCTCAGTGTCCTGCACTGATAGGATGTCAGTATCGATCATGGTCGGTTTAGAAAATTCTTGATGACTGAGTTTGACTGCGGGTTTGCTAGCAAGCTCCAGTAAATCGGTTTTTTATTTCCCCTCTAAAAGGCGCCGGGATGCCGCAATGTTTCTGGCTATCCTGCGCCCCTGCTCTTCCAATTCAGGGCGAAGAATTTCCACATAATCAGTAGCCTCGGCCATTTCCGATTTGCGATATCGAAAGCTGCCGCAACGGCCATTCAAATCTGTAATCATCGAATTGTAAAGATTCACATCTCTACTCTTGGTTGCGTCGATAAGCTTTGCGGCAGCACGCGTACGTATCTCATGGGCCAAGCAATAGCGGAGTTCTGTTTTCGTCAACATCCGCGTCCCGTCTCCGATCGCGGGAATGGTTTCGCCTATCAATTCCAGCCCCTTTGGCATCGATGTTTCTGCTTGTGCTGGTACTTTTGTTTGAGGATAAGCTGGGCTTATCTGTGCCGGCTCGGTATCGGCTACACCGACAGCAGCCGATGGCAGCTCTTGACCAGGCTTTTCGTCTTTCAACAGATATCCCACAGCAAAAATAAGCACTACGGCGGAAAAGCTCCATGAAAAAAAACTGACCAGCGCATGGATGCGTGCGGCATAACTGTTCTCATGCGTCAGCTTGGAATCGGGCCAGACCTTGCTGCCGGAAGGTTTGGCGTTGGGCCCAGCCTTCCTGCCACGCTGTTGCTGTGCCTGCGCCTGCGCCTGCGGCTGCGCCTGCGCCTGCGCCTCTGCCGCAGCAACTACCACACTTGCATCAGACACCATTGCGGAAATGCCTGCAAATCCTTTGGAAGCTTCCTTGTTCTGCGCATTCGATGCCACACTATTCTCCTGGATCAGTTCTTTTTTGATGTGGCGTTTTATTTGCGGTCTTTCTGGCGGCAGTCTTGAGCAACGCTGTGCTCAAGCTCGCCTGGTCCAACTTGCTCTTTCCGGATCTTACGGCCAGACGTGCCCCTTCGCGTACTATGAAGGCAACGTCCGATAGTGGCCTGCCTGCAAATTCAGCCGCAAGCGCCCGTGTATCGATATCCTCAGCTCTGGGTAGCGCTTCCAGTAATTTTTCCAGCAAAGCATGCACCTCTATTTTGCTGGCATAGTCGACTTTGACGATATGATCAAAGCGTCCCCGGCGAAGAATTGCGGGATCGATCATTTCTATGCGATTGGTCATTGCAATGATCAACACCTGATTTTGTACCGCCTCGGGAATTCTCCGTAGAAACTCGGCAACCTCTTCAACGCGGTGATGCCCCTTCCCCATTTCACGATCCGCGAGATAAGACTCCATCTCGTCGATGACAATGACCGAAGGCGAGCTGCGCATGGCCCTCTTGAAAATTTCAGCAATTTTCCTGCTGGTCTCGTGAATATAGCAACTCGCCACGCTGGATGCCTCAATCTGGAAACTCGGCCAGCCAAGGAAATCGATCAGACGCTCAACCGCATAGGTCTTGCCACAGCCAGGGGGGCCATGAAGAATGACCGCCGAAGGGAAACCTATGCCTAGCGCCTTGTACCGGTCCTGATTGCGGATGATGTCGACGATGTGTTCATTAAAGAACTCCGCAAGCTCCGGCCTGCCCGCCAGTTCAAATTTTTGTTCAGCGGAAGGATGTTCATTCGTGGCGCTTGCTGTATCTAAAACAACTTCGGCGCCTGCGCTGGTTCCATCGGCTTCGGCGCCCTCTGTAATGAGCACTCTGGAGTTGCGAAAAACATGCAAAGGCTTAGGCTCGCGATTTTGCGCCGCGCCCAGACCCGCCTCTTCAATAATCTCTAACAGATCACTTTTATCCAGCCAGTGCAGATACTCACTCAATGGGTCAACGGAATTAACGGAAAACCTGACTCCGCCGGCCAGCCAGGAACCGAGGACAATATCGTCATCGACCCTGGCGTCTTCCGCGTAGGTGGGCAACAGCAGGCCAAGTTGTTCTACATACAGGGAGTCCTGGAGCGGGGATACGACATCAATGTCACGTGCACACCGTAATGCATCTGCAAATTTCAGCGCAGCATTTTTGTAATCCCTGGAGTCGGCTACCGCATCCGGCGAAGACAGCGAATAAAGTGCGTCATCCGGAGAGCAGGTCAAGGCCTGCAACTTCAGGTCACCGAAATTAAACGCTTTAAAAGCATCATCCCCAAGGAGCCCTGATGTCATCCATCGCTGCACCAGTTCGTCGGTCACAATCAGTGATCGCCCACGGCCCGGGTTCTGTAGAATTTGCCAGTCTTTTCCGGTAAACAAGGCAATACTCGCGCTTTCACCCGTAGGAAGGCGGTAGCCATTAGGCAGCCATGTATCTATCGCCATTTCTCACCCCCTGACTATATTGGCGTCGGCGAGCATATCGCTGTCGTCGGGAAAATCAATACGGATAGTATCCAGACTACGAACCACTTCCCGCAAGGCTTGCATATCATTGGCCTGCAGTAGCACGTCCCCCGTTTTTACCAGCGTCGCATGATCATCGAGATCGGCAAAAATCTCGGCCTTTTTCGATAGCCACTTAAACTTCTCCACGATAAACGCATCTTGCCGCACAATTATCCGATAGCCTTGAATCTCAAGCTGTTTTTTATACAGTTCAAAATCTCTCCCTTTGCTATCAATGGATCTTTGGGCCGTTTTACTGAGATTGTCAAACGCAGTTGATTCCTCCGGAGTGGCATGTTTCCGCACCAGGCTATCAAAATAATGAATGGCCTCATCCAGCTCAAGTTGACGGATTTCCTTTAAATGCGCTTCCCGTGTATGAGCCAGCAGGCGCCTGGCTTCGTGGATATTTTCCATCGCCTGTTTTGCGGCCTCGGGATCATTTTCCATTTCATTGGCAGATGTCAGACCTTCCAGCTTTTCTTTTGCCTGCTCAAGACGTTCATCATCGACTCTGGAAGCCATATCTTCTATGCGCACCAACATCTGCCCAGCCTGCTCTTCGATCAGTTTCGATGCCCTGGTAAAGTCGATCTGACCGTCCTGCCTTGAATAGAAATTTTGCCCCCCGCCAAATGAACCGCCGATAGACGGAACGGATACTTCGATGAAAATGCGGCCAGAATCCTGTATTTCATACTCGAAAATCAATTCAGCCCCTGCAGATATGGCTCCCACCTCAAAATCCTTGCCGCCGATTTTCAGTGAGCCAACGAGACGATTATCTGTAATCGGCTCCTTGATGTCGCCTTCCCAGAGCAGGAAATTGATGGCTTCGCTACTGCCGGCAGTCAAGGAATTTTCTGCCTTGAAGGAAACTTTTCCCTTCTTCGGTAACTGGTCGCCTTCCCTGGCAAGGTGAACCAGCGTCAATGGGCCGCCCATTTTTTCTTTGGCAGCGATGGAAATGGTATGGGATGCAGGTATCGCCTCAATGCTGGCGGCAGTACGGGAAATGACTATCTTGTTTTCGCCCAGTTTAATCGGGCCGCCACTGGCGT
The DNA here is from genome assembly GCA_043726505.1 of Undibacterium sp. Taxonomy (GTDB): domain Bacteria; phylum Pseudomonadota; class Gammaproteobacteria; order Burkholderiales; family Burkholderiaceae_D; genus Undibacterium. Next base: position 5,561 of record JAYSKH010000325.1, read on the forward strand.
CGAATACAAATATCTTGAATGTATTTTCTCCGGGCTTGGCCAGCACCAGTTCTGTTGCAGCGCCATCCGCGAGCGCAATCCGGCCGGACGTCCATCCTGTATCCAGGCTGTCTACCTGAAATTCCGCGCCACTGGCAACAGCGCCGCCCAGCCTGGCGACCAGCCTGGTCTTGACATCCGGGGTTCTGGCAATAAAGTCGAATGACAAATTCAATTGCTTATCGGCGCTCAGCGTGCCACGGGCATTCTTGCGGCCGCGGCTGGCAGACGCCCAGTCTATAGACTCAGCAAATACCGCAGCACCTTCGGCAACGGCAGTCATCGGGTTGACATCGTTGGTCGCAATGACGCCCAGTTCAAAAGCCACCTTGTCGCGCAGGGGTTTATATTGTGTAGGGCCACCGACAAAGACTATGCATTCGATATCCTGCGGGCTCAAGCCGGCTTTTTCAAAAGTGTCCCGCGCCGACTGAATTGCCTCTTTCAGTTTGTCGGCAATGAGCTCATTCAAACGCAGTCGGCTGAACGGGATATCGATATAAATCTCGGCCCCGGCCTCATCCGATATGCCAAGATCGGTTTCCGCCAGGCTGATGACTGCTTCTTCCTTGGCTGAAAGTTCGATCTTGGTTTTCTCAGCGGCCCACAGACTCATTCTCAGCAAGGATTTGTATTTGGGATTGATGCTGAAATCAGCAGGCAGGTCAAAATGTTCGGTCAGCCAGGGTTTAACGATATTATCAAGAATGGAACGGTCAAAATCGGTGCCGCCGCACATGGCTACACCGCCGTGCGCAAGCAAGTTGACACGGCCGCTAATGCTTTCTGCAATGGCGATATCCAGCGTGCCGCCGCCAAGATCAAAAACAAGGAAAACCCCATCGCCTTTTTTCTGCCGCATGATACTCATGACGGCAGCAACCGGCTCCTGCATCAATGCCACCTTGCCCAGACCCGCAATTTCGGCGGCAGCCAGAGTCGCATCCTTCTGCATCTGGTTAAATGCAGCGGGCACGGTAATGACCGTGCCGATGTCTTCACTAAGCCGTATTTCCTCGGGCAGATATCCAAAACACAGTTTCAAGATCTCCGCCGAACACTCTTCCGGAGTCATTGTCAAATTGACGGCGGTTAATTTAATGGGCGTGCTGGTTCCCATCATGCGTTTGAATTTGGTGGCCGCGTTGTCAGGATTTTTGGCCGCATTGTCGTACGCCCTTTTACCCAAGTACTTGTTGCCGCGCTTGTCGATAAATATCGCCGACGGAGTGACGTCATATTGATCCGGGCTCTTGTACAACCGGACGGTTTCGCCATCATAAGAACAGATAGCGCTGTTGGTTGTTCCTAAATCTATCCCGATATACTTCATGCGTTAACCTTCTTCAGCATCACAGTCCCTTGTTTCCTAAGCCCTTCGGAACCCATAATGATGGGCTCTACCATCTGATCAATCACCAGCAGGTCATCAGGCCCGAAATCACCCAGATTCAGTGCGGAAGCGGCAAGGCCGGGGTCAAATACTTGACCTTCGACATTGACAAGCGTCAGACCAGCCGCGTTGAGGCTCTCTTCCAGTTTTTTTTGAAAGTAGCGCAACTGGCTCACGTAGCGGCCCGCCTCCGTTGGCTCCAGCTTGCCTGCCACCCGGGCGCACACGCGTGAAAAGCGCCAGCCTTCTATTGCAATGTCTATCAATGAACCCTCTGCAAGGGCCAGCTTGCCGGCACCATCACTCGTCATCATTTTTCCCTTGATCTACGGCAAAAATACACAAAGTTACAAATTCAGAAATAATATAATGCAAACATTGTTATCAAACAATGGATTTTTTTGAATCTAATTGATTTCTTTAACATCAACAAAATGTGTTTATGGCATCAAATACGCAATCGCCCGTAAAACTAGGCTATCTGCTGACTATTTGCTGGCCATTTATGTGGCCGTCGCTCAGGAAGTGCGTATCAAAAATGATGACTGCGTAAAACAACAGCGCCTCGTGGAGGCCCCAGCGCAGGAAATAGATGAAAGATTTTGAGAAGAGTGGATGTTGCCACAGCCGAAATCTGGCCAGAGAAGTACCGGCATCTCAGCGTTGTGGACTGCAAGATGCCGGGGGAAAGTACGGAGCTGAATGGAAGCAGACCATTCAGTTTCATTGACGGATATGATGCTCTCGCATCTTGCGCATCCCACTGGAAGGCAGCTACGGAACCCAGAAACAGGCTTAACAGCTGTCTTCCTGCCTTATGTTATGCCAGTGAAAACACCAGTTCAGATTCAGGCGTCAGCCGGATAGGGAAATCCTGCAGTATGCGTGCATCGTGCTGCACCAGCAGCTTGCGTAACTCATCCAGCTGCGGTGAAGGTGAGCTGCCGCGGACCTGATCCACAAAGTTGATGGCCATATCCCAGCCGCCGCGCTTGCACAGGTAAACCACGAGGTTGAGCAAACCTTGCGGCGTATACTTTTCCTGCACCGCTTCCACCAGCAAACCCACTGTCCATTCCACAGGACAGAATGGGGATTCGGCAAGCAAGGCAGCCAGCCGGGATTTTGCCTGCCAGTACGCGGTTTTTACATCAGCCGCTTGCCGCAGGCGCGGATAAAATTTATCCAGGTCAAAGGTATTGCCGTGCCTCTGTCGCAGCTTCTGCAATGCGCCCAGCGATGCTTTCGCTACCTTGTCAGGTATGCTGCTGGTCATGCTGTTGGTATGCAGCCGGTAGTAATACAGCACGTAGTTGACGTACACGGCATCACACACTTCCAGCATGCGCAGCCACATATCCCAGTCTTCGGCGCCGTTCAGGGATACATCATATTCGCCGACCTGCGCGGCAATGCTGGAGCGGTACAGGAATGAAGCCATACCGGGGTTCTTTGCGACCAGGCTGTCGTACTTCATCTGCTGGCCACGCCGCACGCCGAGCATACCGCCTGCCTGATCGATCAATGCAAACCCGCTGTAGGCAAAGCCGACGTTTGCCGGCGCCACATCCAGTGCGGCAACCAGTTGTTCCAGCCACGTAGGGCCGGTGACGTTGTCGGCCGACGTCCAGGTCCGGTATTCGCCGCGCGCTTCGGCAAAGCCTCGGTTCAGTGCAGAAGGCAAGCCGCCGTTTTCGCGGTTAATGACCTTGATGCGCGGATCTGTCATCGCCGCCAGAAAATCCTGCGTGCGGTCAGTGGAGCCGTCATTCACGATGATCAGCTCAAAATCTTTAACCGTCTGCCCCAGGATGCCGGTAATCGCCTGCGGCAGGAAGTCAACATGGTTATAGGTCGGCAGCACGATGCTGACCTTGCAGGTGTAAGCTTGCGGCACAGATATCTGCGTCTTCACCGGCGAGGCCAACTGGATCAGCGCTTCTGCCGCATGTGCGGCGGCACTGCCGTCGCGGTGGGCCACATACTGATCTGCCCAGCGCGCTCGCGCCGCAGCCTGAGATCCGGAAGCGAGGGCTTCGCTGATGGCATGCTCCAGTTGCGCCGGATCGCTGCACAGGCTCGCCATATGCTGTACACCGTTGGCGGCAAGCCAGCCATTGATCTCGGCCTCATCCGCAGCCAGCCCCACCGTGGGCACATTGCACATACAGGCTTCAAACAGGCTGCCGCTACGAACATCCGACACCACGACATCTGCGGCGGCATAGACTTCCGAAAGATCGTAGGCATTGTCCAGAATAGAAAGGCCGCTGGCTTGCATCAGCGCCATGCGCTGCGGCTCCATACGCAAGGTACAGTGGTGCGGCCGCAGGATGATGCTATATTTGTCTGACAGCGCGGCAACGGCGGCAAAGAAGGCGTCAAAATTGGTGTTGTCGCCCCACGTCGGCAGGAAAGCGAGAACGGATTTGCTACTTGTCAGCCCCCACCGCGCGCGAATCGCGGCACGCTGCAGCTTGCCGGAAAAAAAATCGTCATACCGCGGATAACCGATGACAGGCAGGCGCTCGCGGGAGAGCCAGCCTGAGAAACGGTCTACGTAAGCCTGCCCATGCACCAACACCGCATCGAAAGGGCTGACGGCATGCGGCTGTAGCGCCCATGCAGAAGGAAACACCACCGGACCATACATCAGGCGCACGCGCTTTTGGTATTCGCGCACGTTCACCGCGTTTTGCGTTGTCACGCCAATGTCGGCAGACGGATCTACTTCCGTCGCATAAGCAATGCCGCGTTCACGGCAATAACCGGCAAAGCGTTCAAAATCAAACCAGCCGGTACCTGCCGTGTTGCCGTCGCCGGGCACGGCCACCAGCCTGGCATCCACACCCATGCGTATCAGCTGTTGCCAGATCGGTTCGTAGTTGGCGACTTCAAATGCATCAACGTGGTAAAACTCTATTTTCACTCTTTGTCCCCGCTGTGCAGGTTCAGTAATTTTTCATGCAACAACTGGCGCACATGCTGGACATCGATGTGGAAATCAATTTCCTGCCATCTGCCGGCAGACTCAAATATCCACGGTTTTACCGGCACGCCCTTGGTCCACATGCGGTTGAATACTTCTAGCCAGAAGCGGTTCATACTGCCGTCGTCGCGCGCAGCGCCTTCCAGCTGCTCGATAAACAGCTCGCGTGCCCGCGCGCCCTTCACCATGACGAGGCCAGGAGATTCCACCGAAGCTTCCTCGGCAGGTATGGTCTTGGCGACCCGTGCCACCAGACCATCCTTGAGCGTCACCTTCATGTCATCCGAATCAAACTCGGTTTTTTCGCAGGCAGACAGCCAGATGCCTTCGCCCTGCTCGGCCAGGCCGGCAAACACGTCCGGCGTAAAGATATTGTCGCCATTGGTGATCATCACGTCGCCCTGCTCCAGCACCTGGCGGGCCAACCATAAGGACATCAGATTATTCGACTGTTGCCAGAACGGGTTATACAGCGTATGCACATGAAAGCCACGCGCGCGGTAAGCGCGCATTTTGGCTTCTATCTGCTCCGCCAGATAACCGACGACCAGAGTCGCTTCCTTAATTGCGCCGGATTGCTGGATGCTCAGCATCTGCTGTTCAAGCAAGGTGTTTCCGTTGCCCATGTCAATCAGGGGCTTGGGAGTGTTTTGAGTCAGAGGCATCAAACGTTCGCCCCGTCCGGCAGCCAATATAATGATATTCATAGCATGTCTTTCATGGTCACCGGCAAATTCGCCAGCGTGGATAAATTAAACTCAAACCAGCGATCCATCGGCGTTGCACCGCTGGAAGGATCAAAGGGCACACTGGCCAAAGGGACAGGAAAACCGACTTTAGGCCTGTTGATAATACCGCCCGGCACCAAATTCGCAAAGGCCCTCTTCAATGGAGCCTTGACTTCGCCTCCTGCCATCCGCCAGTCGAACGGTACACCTGCCATGCGCTCCACCAGCCGGTAATCGACAAAGGGTTCACGCGCCTCCACGCTGCGCAGCATGGTCGCGCTGTCGAGCCGGCGCAGCAGGCCTTGCAAGTGGGCAACCTGAAAGAATGCGGCAACAATGGACAACGCATCGCCCCTGTTCAGGAAAGGCTGCACCGCATCCTCAATGATTTCCATGTCATCGGCCGAGCCGTAGGCATACAGCGCTGCAAATTGCTTGATGTCCCACGGACTACTTGCTGCCCAGCGGAATATTCTGTCGTAGCCAAAAAACAGTTCATCGGCGCCCTCGCCGCTCAGCACGACCTTGTTGTGCTTGGCGAGTTCGCCCGTCATCTTGTAAATCAGGACTTCATTGGGCACAGACAGCGGCTCGCAACGTATCGATATCATTTGCTCCGCCAGCGGCATGAATTCTTCATAGCCGATAGGAACTTCATGATGCCGGTTGCCGAATTTTTCGGCCGCCATACGGCCCCATTCAAACTCATTATTGTCACCAAAGCCTACCGTCCACGTGTCCGGCGACGTCACCAAACCCGCGACAATAGTGCTGTCCAGGCCGCCGCTCAGGAAAGAGCCTAGCGGCACGTCTGCAATTTCACGAATTCTCACTGCATCCACCAGCAAGGCATGCACTTCTTCATCGCTGGGGGCAGCTTGAGGGCCTTCTGGCAGTTGCCACCAGCGTGTCAGCTGGCCTGAACTTTCCAGATAGTGCCCGGCTGGGAACTGGCTGATGCCGGACCAGATGGTGCGGCCATTAAAGAACGTCCTCAGCTTGCGGTACTGGCGCACTCCCACAGGATCAAATTGCCCACCGCCCTTAATATCCAGCAACGGCGCAGGCTCGGACGACAGGACAATGCCGTCGCCGTAATCCGTCTGATACAAGGGCTTGACGCCCAGCCTGTCACGCGCGGCAAACCACTGCCCGGTAACCAAATCGGCAATGACAAATGCAAACATGCCGTTCAGCTCATTCAGCATCGCGGCGCCCTTTAACTGATACAGGGACAGCAGCACCTCTGTATCCGACGTCGTGCGCAGCACCAGCTTGTATCGCTTGGCCAATTCCTGGAAATTATATATTTCTCCATTAAACACGATGGCATAACGTCCGTCATCCGACAGAAAAGGTTGTCTGGAGCGTGAATCAAGATCGATGATGGCAAGACGGCGGTGGCCGAGTTGCAGCGCGCCGCTGCGCAGCACGCCGGAAGCATCCGGGCCGCGATATGCCATGCGGTCCAGCGCTCGCACAAAGCGCTGGTCATCCAGTTGCGAAGAAGTGCTAAATAAAATTCCGCACATAATCAGCCATATACTTTCATCGAGGTAAAGCCGAACCCGCAAGAGCCGCAAAGATAGGCGCCAGCGATGCCGCCGTGCTGCCGTTGCCGGGCCGTTGTGCGGCGATGAACAGATTGTTCGGCGCCTCTCCGGCAAGATAGGATATCTGCCATGCGTTAAATACCTGTAGGCCTACCCCTTCCAGTGAGCGGCGCAAGGAGTCAGGGTTA
>JAYSKH010000326.1:0-7185 GCA_043726505.1 Undibacterium sp.
CAGTGCAACCAGTGCAGATCCTGTTCATTGAAAACAATATCGACAATCTGCAGCAACTTGTTCAGGGCGCTGCCGCGGGCACCGAAATCCATATACTAGATGCCAGCCAGGATGGCCTGCAGCAAATGGCAACCATCCTCGCCGGACGTCATGATATCGATGCGCTGCATATCCTGACGCACGGTAATGAAGCCGCTGTCAACCTGGGTTCGCTGACGCTGACCTCCGCCAATATGAGCGCCCACACAGCTGATCTGCACAGCATAGGCAGCGCACTGAAGCCGGGCGCGGATATTCTGCTGTACGGCTGCGACCTTGCACAGGGAAGCGACGGCGCAGCCTTCATCAGCCAGCTGGCCGCCATCACCGGCGCCGACATCGCAGCCTCAACTGACCTGACCGGTGCAGCCAGCCTGGGCGGCAACTGGGTGCTGGAGCGCAGCAGCGGCCATATAGAAACCGCTGCCATGTCGTTTCCCGGATTCCAGGGCGTCTTGATACCTGTGCCAACGCCATCGACACCCGACCTGACCAACGCCAGCGACAGCGGCGCCAGCAACAGCGATAACATCACGAACAACACTACACCAACCTTTAGCGGTACAACCAGATCGAACTTCGCCGTCACACTATATGATACCGACGGCACGACCGTGTTGGGCACCACTATGGGCGACGGCAGCGGCCACTGGTCCATCACCAGCAGCACACTCGGTCCGGGCGGCCATTTAATAACCGCTAAGGCCTCCCAAGGCGTATCGACCAGCAATGCCTCGCCAGGCCTGAACATCAGCATTGACACGACAGCACCAGGCGCGCCGTCTACGCCCGTTCTGGACAGCGCCAGCGACACCGGCGCCAGCAACAGCGACAATATCACCAACGCCACCACACCCACGATGAGCGGCACGGCAGAGGCCAATGCCACCATCAAGCTGTATGACACCGATGGCACGACCGTCTTGGGCACCGTAACTACCGACGGCAGCGGCAACTGGTCCGTCACCAGCAGCACACTCAGCGACGGCGACCATACGCTGACCGTTACGGCCACCGATGTGGCTGGCAATGTCAGCGCCGCGTCTTCCAGCCTGCTTGTCCACGTAGATACAAGCACACCGGCCGCACCGTCCGGAGCGAGGCTGGACAGTGCCAGCGATACCGGTCCATCCCACAGCGGCGCCTTCACCAACCTCATTACACCGACCCTCACCGGTACGGCGGAAGCCGGCGCCGCCATCACACTCTATGACACCGACAGCACGACAGTACTGGGAACAGCCGTCGCTGACGGCAGCGGCAACTGGTCTATTACCACCACCACGCTCAGCGAAGGTACTCATTCAGTAAAAACCACCGCCACCGATGCCGCCGGCAACGTCAGCGGCTTTTCAAACGGGCTCGGACTGCATGTCGATACAACTCCGCCGACAACACCTTCGGCAGCCACGCTGGACAGCGCAAGCGATACCGGCAGATCCCACACAGACCGTGTGACCAGCGACACCACGCCTACCCTTACAGGTACCGCGTCAGCCAATTCCGCCGTGCTGCTGTTTGACACCGACGGCACCACGGTGGTGGGTTCAGGCAACGCCAACGGAAGCGGCAACTGGAGCATTACCACCAATACGCTGAGCGATGGAAGCCACTTTCTATCAGCAAAAACCATAGACGGGGCCGGCAATACCAGCAGCGCGTCAGCGTCGCTATTTGTCGAAATTGACACTGCTGCGCCGCCGAGGCCGTCAACGCCTGATCTGGATACAGCTTCCGACGACGGCAGCTCCCATAGCGACAATATCACCACCATTACCACCCCGGTCCTCACCGGTACGGCAGACGCCAATGCAGCCGTGCTTCTGCTTGACACCGACGGCACGACAGTGCTCGGCAGCACCACCGCCGATTTCAGCGGCAACTGGTCCATCACCACCAGTACGCTGTCGTCCGGCGTACATCACATCAGCGCTGTTTCCACGGATGAGGCCGGCAATACCAGCGCCGCCTCGTCCACGCTGGATGTCACCATTGGTACAGCGGCGCCACCTCCGCCGCCACCGCCGCCACCGCCTGTCGTCAGCACCGTGGATGGCGTTAGCATTGGAACCAGCAACAGCACCAACAACACCACGGGCTTGCAGGATACAACCGTCAATGTGCCTGTCGTTACCGCAGGACGTGTAGACGACGGGGCCAGTACCCATGCCGGGTTGGCAGACATCCCACTGGGCATAGGCAGCTCTACGCTGAATGTCGGCGTGCCTGTGGGTGTCGGCCTGACGGCAACCGGACCCGCTGCATTGCTGAACACCGGCTTGGCAGTATTCGATCTCAATTTCCGTCTGGCGTCCGCCAATGCAGATGCGACAACGATCAGCCATGCCGACAGCTATCTCAGCGGCCTCGGCAGCAATGACAGCGTTCTGATAAAGGCTATTTCCCTCACCTCCCCTTCCTCTAGCGGCATCACCACCCCGGGCACGGTTATCATCTCCGGCGGCAATGCCTCCAGCATGCTCGTGCTGGACACCAGCCAGCTGACAGGCAATACCGCAGTCCAGCTGGACAAGATAGGTTTTGCCTCCGTCACCGGCGGTGCGCTGGTATCGGGCGGCGCTGAAGACAATATCGTGATTGGTACCGGGAACGGCAACAATGGCAGCAATGGCAGTGGCCAGCACTTCGCGCTGGGCGCGGGTAATGACACCGCCATCGGCAGCAGCGGCGACGATATGCTCAGCGGCGCGCGTTCCGATACCGGCACATGGCAGTTTTATCTGGATGCCAGCGGCAAGGTACAGGGTGTGCACACCGGCACCGGCGGCGTAGTAGAAACCGTCGCCGGCAGCGGGCTGGACGGCAGCCAGGCAGCGCTCAGCTTCCTGAACGCACCGGCGCAGCAAGTGCAGGGCATGGCCTTGCTGTATGAATCGGCTTTTCACCGCGCGCCTGACCTTGCCGGCCTGAATTACTGGCTCACCAGCGGAAGCTCAATGCTGGACGTTGCCAAAAGTTTCCTGTCATCGGCAGAAGCCGGCAGCCACTACAGTGCGCAGAACGACCAGCAGTTCGTGACAGGTCTGTACCAGGATGTGCTGCACCGCGCCGGCAGCGCCGACGAGATCAGTTACTGGGTCAACTCGCTGGAAGCGGCAACAGCCCCGGCCAGCCGCGCGCAGGTGCTGCTGGGCTTTGCGCTGAGTACCGAAAACAAGGGCCTGTCGACAGGCTCAGCAGGCATCGCGCTGGGCGGCGTGACAGAGAATTCAGAACAGGGCTGGATCAGCGGCAGCGGCAATGACAGGCTGGAAGGCGGCGGTGGCAACAACCTGCTGGTCGGTGGCGACGGCACCGATACCGTTGTCTACACAGGCGCGCGCAGCAGCTACCATATCGAACTGACAGCCACGGGTGATGTCACCATCGTCGGCGCTACCGGCACGGATACTCTGCGCCAGATAGAAAAAGGCGAGTTCAGCGACGGCACCGTGGATCTGGCGTTCACAAAGGCAGCGCCGGCTCAGTTAAAGCAGATCGCGCTGACCTATGAGGCCGTGCTGGGCCGCGCAGCCGATCTGGGCGGCATAAGCTACTGGGCAAACGGCAGCCAGGACGCAATGGGCCTGGCCCAGAGCTTCCTGAATTCAGCCGAGTTCACGTCACGCTTCGGCACGTTGGACAATGCTGCCTTCGTCAGTCTGATAGAGCAGAACGCGCTACAGCATGCGCCCGATTCAGCCAGCACGCAGCAATGGGTAAGCTATCTCGCTACGCACAGCCGTGCGGAGATGATCGTGGCGCTGGTGGGTTCGGCAGATGTGCAAGCCGCGCAGTATGGGGCGCATGGGCTGGTGCTGGTGTAAGTACCAAAGTCCGGAGAGGCTTGGCGCTTCCCCCGGACTTCCAAAAATACGGAGAACGTAGGGTGTCAATAAGCGTAGCGCATTGCACCGAACTTCTCAAATACAAGCGCCATGGCTGTCGTGCTGTTATCTTCCAGTTTTTGGAGTGCGCACTCGCGGCTCACACATCATTCGGTGCAATGCGCTACGCTTATTGCACCCTACGAAAACCCAGTTTCACTCCAGCCATCCGCCCTTAAACCCCGCGCGCCGCAAGCCGTGTACGATGTACGGGCATTTGCGCATCAAGCCCCAGATAAAGTCGTTTTCGTAATTATCGATCATGATGACTGTCGGCCCCTCATTGATGCCGAAATGGTAGGGGGATACCCAGCCTGCCTTGTGCGTGGGCATACTTTCGCATTCAAACGTGGGTGAGAACGAGGCCTTGAAGCCGTAGGGGTTGACTTCGCGCAGGCGCATGCGGTGGAAGTGCTCCACCGTTGGCAGCACGATCTCCGGTGCAAACGGCAGGCAGGCGGCAACCGCCCACGGGGCAAGCGTGCCGTCATCGGGGCCATACGGCGCGCCGCGGGCGATGTAGTCGAAGAAGATGCGCTCTACGCCCTTGATCTTTTTGCTGATGTTGCCGGGGCCATCGCTGGCGGTGACGCCCCAGCAAAATTCGCCGTACTGTTCAAAGCCCATGGGGTTCTGGATAGCGTACTGCTGCTGGACCATCGTGGCGCGGCGGCTGTTTTCAAAATAATCGGATTCATGGTCGCGCATGAAATCATCGCGGATGTTGCGGAAGTCTATCCACAGATGGGATATCTGGTGGATGAACAGCGGCCCCGCGTACAGGTATTCAATACCATAGACTTCCTTCCATTCATAGGTGCTCATCCACGCGGCGTAATTCTCCGGTTCTATGTGGTGGGTCGGCGACGCCAGCGCCAGCACATACATGACCAGCGCTTCGTCGTAGCCTTCCCAGTGCCAGGGCAGGAAGCCGCTTTCCGGCTTCCAGCCGTGGCACATGACGGGTGCGCCGGCCAGCATCCATTTCCAGTCTATGCGGCGGTATAGCATGTCGGCCAGATGGCGGATTTCCGCCTCGCCTTCGGTGTCCTGCTGGAAGTAGGCGGCGGCCGTCAGCGCGCCGGCAATCAGCAAGGCCGTATCGATGCTGGAAAGCTCGCAATCCCATGCGCGGGCGCCGGTTTCCATATCGATGAAATGGTAATAAAAGCCCTTGTAACCGGTGGCCGTGGGCGATGTGCTCTGCTCACTATTTGCCAGAAAGCGCAAGGTGGTCAGCGTGCGTTTGACTGCATGCGGGCGCGACATGAAGCCGCGCTCCACGCCTATCGGATACACGGTAAGCGCCATGCCGACGGCGGCGATGCTGGCCGGCCAGTCGTCCTTGGTCTTGTCGCAGATCAGGCCATTTTTTTCATTGGCCTCGTGCATAAAATAATCAAATGAGTCTTTCTGCAGACTGAAGAGCAAGGGATGCGGCAGCGGTATGTTCAGATTTGGGGAGGACGTCATGATTGTGGGTTTCCCATACAATGCGCAGGAAGCTGAGGGACTGCGGAGCGGCCTGGAACGTCACTGCGGTGTGATCGGCCCCTGTATTGAATTCGGCGGCAGCTTCCAACAGGTCGGTGGATTTTTTCAGTGTGTCTATTTCGGCGGCGGACAGGTAGCCGGGCTGGCCCATCTGCTGCCATAACAGCGCCGGATTGCAGTTGCTGTCGTCTATGCGGACCAGCGTGGCCGATTTAAGGGTTTCTCCGGGCCGCGTATGTAAACGTATCTCTATCTGTTCGTCTGCGATGGCGTGGCGCGGCATTGCCTGGTTGATGCACAGGATGTGGGTTTCGGCGGCGTGTTCGCCCTTCTCTCCCACCCATAGCGCCACGGTGTCGTGCGGCTGTGTTGTGGAGACTATCGGAAAATGCCGGTCGCCCAGTTCCGCCAGCAGTTCAAATGCCTTGTACACCGGCTTCTTGATGCCATGCAGCGTCAGCAGACCAAAGCCGCCGTGGAAAGGAGCGCTGGGGAAGCTCAGCTCTTCAAAGATATCGGAAAATACCCAATAACTGTAGGCATCTGCCACCTCATCCACGCCGAGTGCTATGCGCACCGCAAAGGCGGCGCCAAAGGAGCTGTCATGCAGCGCGTCGCGCGGGTTGGAACTGGTGTTCCACTCGGTATATAGCAATGGCTTGCCCTGCGCCTGCGCGCGCGCGGCCAGGGCACGGGTACGCATCACGTCCAGCGGCACATGCTCCAGCTGAGTAAGGGTATCGGCGCCGGCTTCGCCGAAGGCATCCGTCGGGTAAAAATGCGTACTGACAAAATCCACCGGCAACTGGCGCTCAGTGCAAAATTGCATGAAGTCATCGATCCACGCATTTTGTGCAGTGGCCGGGCCGCCTACCAGCAGGCGTGCATCCACACCCTTGATGGCCTTGGCGCTGGCTTCATACAGTGCAAAATACTCCTGCTGGCTGCCGGTCCAGAACTGGCGCAGATTGGGTTCGTTCCATACTTCAAAATACCATTGCGCCACTTCGGCAATGCCGTAACGCTCCACGCAATGCGCGGCCAGCCGACGCACCAGCTCGGCCCACTGCGCGATGTCTTTTGGCGGCGTGATGTTGGCGCGGTAGTGGAACACCGTATCGCTACCGGAAGCCAGCACCGACGGCATGAAGGATAGCTCGATGACCGGCCGCATGCCTATGCTGAGCAGAAAATCAAAAATCTGGTCGATGTTGAAGAAGGAATACGCGAATTCTCCTTCCCCATCCTTGCCTGCCTCACCGCCTGAGCGGCTTAGGGTGCCCATCGCATCGCCCAGCAGGCCATGGAAGCGGATATATTCAAACCCCAGTTCGCTGCGGACCTGCCGCAGTTGCGCCTGCCAGTCGGCACGCAGCGCGGTGGGAGCATGGCAACTGCCTATGCAGCGGCGCCAGGGATGGTGCAGCAGCACGGAAGCGCCGTTAAGGTCGCAGTCCAGTTGGAGGGGCATTGTGACTTAGAGTACGAGTAGAGTGCAAAAAAAGAGACAAAAACAATAGTTGCCCTACTGTAGCACCGGTGTTGCAGGGCGAATGTACGTTACCGAACAGTGCCTTCAGGCCATGCTGTTAAGCTCTATTACTGGATAAAACAGCAATAGTCCGGGTTATAATTTACGGCGCTGAAACGCAAAATTTTATTCGGCACTTTGCCATTGCCACCCTGTCATTTTATCCACCCTCCTCCGCCACGCCGGAGGTCCAGCAGGAGCAGTACGCATTGAACAAAGCATTGAACAAAGTAT
>JAYSKH010000327.1:0-1377 GCA_043726505.1 Undibacterium sp.
CCGAAAAACGGCTGGGTTTGCAACAAAAGTCGCTGGCCAGTTTCCGCGAAGTGTTGCGGCTGCAGCCTGGTAACGGCCTGGCGCAGCACTATGTCGCCCTGTTGACCGGAACGGCTTCCGACAGGGCGCCGGACGCGTATGTCGCCAGCGTTTTTGACGGCAGTGCCGAGCATTTTGATGCACATCTCGTCAATGACCTGCATTACGATATGCCGCAACAGCTCGCGCAGCTTTTACGCCAGTATGCGCATCCGCCAGAAAAAGCGTGGGCCGTGCTCGACATAGGCTGTGGCACCGGGCTCGTGGGCGTTGCCATCGCGCCGTTTGCGCGTTATCTGGCAGGTGTGGACTTGTCTGCCAAAATGCTGGAAAAGGCGCGTGAGCGCAAGCTCTACGACCGGCTGGAGCAATCGGAATTGCTCGGTATGATGGAAGGGGAGGCCGATGCGTCGTATGCGCTGATTACGTCCGCCGACGTGTTTATCTACATTGGCATGCTCGAAGGCGTATTCGCCCAGGCGCAACGCCTGCTGCAGCCGGGCGGCTATTTTGCCTTCTCGGCAGAGTCACTGGAGGTGCTGCCGCAAAACGGTTCAGGCATGCCTGAGAATTACCGGCTCAATCCCAGCGGCCGCTATGCGCATGCATCCGCGTATCTGCGCAGGCTGTCTGCCGACCATGGCTTTGATGTCATGTCGATGGTCAGCGCGCCGGCCCGTCTTGAAAAGGGCGAGCCGGTGCTGGCGTGGCTGGCGCTATGCCAGCGCAGCCAGCTGCCGTAGGCGGCGCGATCCGATCAGGAAAAACCTACTACCGGGTGCGGCACATAAGGCGCTTCCAGCGTTTTAATCTCTTCAGCCGTCAACGTGATTTCCAGTGCCGCTACAGCATCTTCCAGATGCTGCGCTTTGGAGGCGCCAATGATGGGCGCAGTCACCGTGCTCTTGCTGAGCAGCCAGGCTAGCGCAATCTGCGCGCGCGGGACGCCGCGTTGTTTAGCTATTTCCGCAACGCGCGCTACCACGGCACGGTCGGAATCCACGCTGGCCACATACAAGCCCTTGCCGAATTCATCGGATTCGGTTCGCGCAGTCTTGTCATCCCAGTCGCGTGTCAGGCGGCCGCGCGCCAGCGGGCTCCACGGTATCACGCCAATTTTTTCCGACGCGCACAGCGGCAGCATTTCGCGTTCTTCTTCGCGGTTGATCAGGTTGTAGTGGTTTTGCATGGTGCTGAAGCGGGTCCAGTCATGTTGTTCAGCCACGTGCAGCGCTTTGGAAAACTGCCACGCATACATCGATGATGCGCCGATGTGGCGCACCTTGCCGGCTTTTACCAGGTCGTGCAGCGCCTCTAGCGTTTCTTCTATCGGCGTTG
>JAYSKH010000328.1:0-11365 GCA_043726505.1 Undibacterium sp.
GATTCTGACTCAGATCTACCCTGTCGCACACCAGCTCCAGCGCTTCATTATTCAAAGGCATGGGCAACAAATCATTCAGTTGCCGGCCGGCAGTCGCCCCCCAGCACAGGTGTTCGGATATCAGACCAGGCTGTATGCGCTGCACCAGCTTTTGCAGGCGCTGCAAATGGGCCGTTGAAAAACCCTGCGCCGATCCCAGCCCCAACCCCACGCCGTGCAGGCTGACCGCATAATCGCGACGTAGCTGCTGCAGCACGTGCAGATCGTAGCCGCCATCGCCGAAATAATTTTCCGAATGCACCTCCAGCCAATTGATATCGACCGGAGCCTGCATGAAATCCTGATAGTGCCGGCTGCGCAGCCCTATACCGGCGCCGCTAATCGCGGCAACATCGGCATCAGGCTGGCGTGTAGAACGCAAGGCAGCTGGCACTTGGTAACTCAAAGAGTCCGGACAGGCTTAAGCCTTGTCTACCTTGCCGCCCATTTTTTCGCAGGTGCCGGCAGGTACTTTTTTCCATTCGCTAGCATCGTTGTCTTTTTTGCCCTGGCCGGCGCAGGAATGGCTACCGGTTTTGGTGGCGCAATCGTTCTGGCCTGCTTTAGCAACGCCGAAGCATTTTTCGGTTTTAGCCGGCTCAGCAGCCAACGCCATTGTGGAACCTAACAAACCTGCCAGTGCTACTGCGATCATTGCCTTGTTATTCATTTGAAACTCCTCAGTGATTGAACAAAATTGTCATGGTAAATGCCTTGGTGCGCTAAGTTGCAGCTAAGTTGCAGCTATGTTGCACCGGGCATTTTGAACTACTGACATGTAGTCGGGCGAAGCATAGACACCTTACACAAGATTTTTAAAAAAATCATGTCTATATGTAGAAACCCTTCCTCGGTCGCGGGATTGTGTGGAATTTATGGCCCCGTAAAGCTTCTACGTAAGGCAGGTGCAGACGGTTTCAGGTGCAAACTCCCGGATTTTTGCATTCAGGTTAAGATATTGGTTAACAAGAACGAATCCGCGCACCGCCATGAACTCGCACACTACGCTGACACAGCTCAAAACCAGCCTGGACGCCCAGAGCCACCAGGACATGCCCGCGATGGAGTTTTGCCGCCTGTGGCGCAGCCATGCAGCTTTGCTGGAAGCGCTGCCACCACGCTACGCACAGGTGCAGCAGGATTTGCTGTCCCGGCTGGAAGCCAGCAGCCTGTTCACTGAAGAAAGCTGTTCCTTCAGCCAGGGCGATCTGGTTGCGCAACTCAACATGTGGCTGGACAAAGCCACCCAACAACTAGCCCACACATAAAAACTCATAGAAGACCTATAAAAGACATGAAATTTGACACCAGCCCCGAAAGCGCAGGCTTCTCCGTTCCTGCATTGCAGCAAATTACCTCCCGTGTGCAGGCCGACATCGATGCAGGGAAAATCCCCGGCGCAGTGATGCTGATCGCCAGGAAAGAGCAGCTGGCCTATGCGCAGGCGCTGGGACGACAGAGCCCGGATGGCGAAGCGCCAATGTCACTGGACAGCATCTTCCGTATTTATTCGATGACCAAACCTGTGGTGTCGATTGCGATCATGATGATGGCCGAGCGCGGCGAGCTGCTGATCAGCGATCCGGTGTCGCGCTATCTGCCTGAACTGAAAAACCTGCAGGTTGGGGTTACGGCCACAGGAGAAGACGGCAAACCAGTGCTGAAACTGGAAGCGGCGCGGCAAGAAATGACGATACAGGATCTGCTCAGGCATACGTCGGGCCTGACGTATGGCATCTTCGGCGAATCACTGGTCAAGGACGCATACAAGAGCAACCGCGTGGAGGCTGCCGACATCACCAACACCGAACTGATACAGCGCCTGGCAAGCGTGCCGCTCGCCTATCAGCCCGGCACGGTATGGGAATACAGCCGCTCCACCGATGTGCTGGGCGCGCTCATAGAACGCATCAGCGGCCAGACGCTGGACATTTTCCTGCACAGGCATATTTTTGAACCACTGGCGATGGTGGACACCGGCTTCTCGGTTCCCGAAGCACAGCAGCACCGCATTGCCGAAGCATTTGCGCAGGATCCGGAAAGCGGCATCAGTGTCAAGTTGCTCAACGTCCGGCGCGCTCCGCAGTTCCTGTCCGGCGGTGGCGGCCTTGTGTCGACCGCGGCAGACTATCTGCGCTTTGCCCGCATGCTGCTCAATAACGGTAAGCTGGACGGCGTGCGCATCGTTTCCCGCAAAACCATAGAATTCATGAGCAGCGACCATCTGGGCCAGCTACCTCTGGCCAGGACCGGGCTCAGTTACCTGCCCGGCCCCGGTTATGGGTTCGGCCTGGGTTTTGCCGTGCGGGTGACGGCGGGCAGCGCCCTGACGCCAGGTTCGGTCGGCGACTATAACTGGAGCGGCCTGGGCGGCACCTATTTCTGGATCGATCCACAGCAAGATATGGTTGCCATTTGGCTAATGCAGGCGCCTGAACAGAGAGCACATTACCGGCAGCTTTACCGCAATCTGGTGTATGCTGCGCTGCTTTGAATAACATGGAAGTACGCATCGGCTCTATGGATGGCGGTGCGACAGGAAGGAAACCAGCATGCAAAAATTGACTTTCAGCCTGAGCGGCGAATTTGTGGAACTAAACCAGCTGCTGAAGCTGACCGGTCTATGCGACAGCGGCGGCGCCGGCAAGGTGATCGTCGCCAGCGGAGACGTGACGGTGGACGGGCAGCAGGAATTGCGCAAAACGGCCAAAATCCGCGCGGGCCAACTGGTCAGGCTGGGCGATGTGCAGATCCGCGTGGAAGCTGAATAAACTACCCGCCCAAAGTGTGCGCGCATAAAAAAACCGGCATTGGCTTGCCGGTTTTTTTATGCGCACTGCCTTTTGCTACCGCACTTACCTTGCCGATACCATCTTTGGCAAAGGCGCCATCCTGGAGCGGGTTTTATTCATCTTCAGGAATTTTTCCATGTCCTCGGGCGGCAGCGGGCGGCTGAAGTAATATCCCTGCATCAGATCGCAACCCTGTGCACGCAGGTAATCCAGCTGCTCTATGGTTTCCACCCCTTCGGCCACGACTTCAAGCCGCATGCTGTGCGCCAGCGCAATGACGGCGCGCGCTATCGCGGCATCGTCGGCGTCGGTGCTGATGTCACGCACGAAAGACTGGTCAATTTTCAGCGTATCGATGGGGAAGCGTTTCAGATAGCTGAGACTGGAATAGCCGGTGCCGAAATCGTCGATGGACAGATGCACGCCCATGTCGCTCAGCTCCTGCAACGTATCCGTCGCAGATTGCGGGTCTTCCATGACCACGCTCTCGGTAATTTCCAGTTCCAGCCATTCAGGCAGGCAGCCAGTTTCTTCCAGCACCTTGCTGACCAGCGCCACGATATTTTTTTGTTTGAACTGGCGCGCGGACAGATTCACTGCTACCCGCAGCGGCGCAAAACCCTGTTCTTGCCATAGCCGGTTCTGCCTGCATGCGGCACGCAGCACCCATTCGCCTATCGGCACAATCAGCCCGGTTTCTTCTGCAATAGGAATGAAGTCTGCAGGCGCCACCGCCGGCTTGCCCTGCGGCTGCCAGCGCAACAAAGCTTCCATGCCGACTACCTTGCCGGACAACACATCAATCTGCGGCTGGTAATGCAGCACAAATTCGTCGCGCTCCAGTGAGCGCCGCAAACCACCCTCGGTCGTAAAACGCGCCAGTGCGCGCGCATTCATTTCATGCGCGTAAAACTGCATGTTGTTGCCGCCAGCATCCTTGGCGCGGTACATCGCCGTATCGGCATTCTTCAGCAGCGTCTGGCTGTCGGCGCCGTCTTTTGGATAGACGCTGAGGCCTAGGCTACCGGTCAGGAAGAACTCATGCTCATAGATTGCCATCGGCTGCGACAGTGCATCCAGAATATGCTGCGCGGTGCTTGCCAGCATATCGCCGCTGGAAATCTCCGACAGCATGACAACAAACTCATCGCCGCCCAGCCGCCCCACCGCATTGTCGCCCTTCATGATGAATGACAGGCGCCGGCCGATTTCCACAATAATCAAGTCGCCTATGCCGTGGCCCAGACTATCATTGATGTTTTTAAAACGGTCTATATCGATCAGGATGATGCCCGCCTGCGCGCCCTTCCTATGGGCATGCACAATGGCCTGGCTCAGCCTGTCCTGTATCAGCAGCCGGTTCGGCAGGCCGGTCAGCGAATCATGGTTCGCCAGATGCAGCAGATCCCACTCTATCTTCTTGCGGTTGGTGATATCTTCAATCGCGCTGACCGCGTAGGCCGGTTTGCCGTTGCGGTCATACACCAGCGACACAGTAATATTGACCCAGACGGCGTGCCCATCCTTGTGGATGTAGCGTTTTTCTTTTGTATAGTTCGGGTACTGGCCTGCAATCAGGCCGCGCACCATTTCTTCGTCTGCCTGCAGGTCGCCCGGATGCGTCAGTTCCTGGAACGACATGTTCTGAATTTCCAGCGGCGAATAGCCGACGATTTCCGAGAATTTTTTATTCGTCTGGAACCAGCGGCCTTCCAGCGTCAGGTGGGCCAGGCCGATGGCCGCCTGGTTAAAAATACCGCGGAACTTGTCTTCGCTGGCCCGCAGGTCAGATTCCGCCTGCAGCCGGCTGCTGATGTCGCGCACCACTGCCACCAGTATCTGCCTTTGCTCCGACATCATCGCGCGCAGATAAACTTCTACCGGCAGGCGCGAGCCATCCTTGCGCTGATGTACCGTTTCTATCATGCCGGTCTTGGCATCGCTGTGGATGATTTCATCAAAGCGCTTGTTGATACGCTCCAGCTCCCCCGCATCCGGCTTCAGATCCTGCGGGCCCAGCTGCAATAGCTCGGCCCGGCTGTAACCCAATATCTTGGTCGCCGTTTCATTGGCGTCGATAAACCGCATCTGCTCACGATCGATCAGGTAGATGGCATCGATGGAGCTATCCAGCGCCATGCGGAAGCGCAGCAGCTCTTCCGGAGAACTCATGCGCTGCGTCATGTCTTCCATCGTAATCAGCAGCACGGATTCCTGCTGCCAGCTTGCGCAGGCAATATGGCATCCAAAAAAACGCGTTACGGCGCCATCATTCAGCGACACCAGCAGGTTGTGCTGTAGCGGCTGACCTTGCAGCAGCTGGTTTGCCGCCGCTGCAAGCTGTTCATTCTGGATCAGTTCTTCAACGGATTTGCCGGCAATGCCTGCCAGATCACCGGCGCCGAAGTAGCGCAGGAACAGCGGATTGGCAAAGTGCGCGCACTGACCGCTGTCCAGCGTCAGCATCGCCACCGGCGTCTGCGACAGGTCGTTGGCAACGGCAGTATCAATCACCGGCAGGCCGGTGTGCGGATGGACGGCGTCAAATTCCAGTGCGGCGACCTTGCGCAGTATCTGCAGCGCCGACAGGAAGGATTCAGGATCGTAATGAAAGAATTGCCACAGCAAGGGCAGCCAAGTGGCTTCGTATTCCTGGTTTTTAATCGACAGGATGAATTCGGGGAAGGTGTAGCCGGCAATATTGAAACTGGCAGGGGGATTGGAAACCAACTTTTGATGGATCAGCCTGAGCAGCGTAATGTCGATATCATTGATGTCCAGTGCGGCAAGACGCTGGTCTACCGTCATCTGGCTTAATTCAATCTCTCTGGCGCTCAAATTCTATCCCATCCCACTTCATGCGTTTAGTGCCCCATTGCTACGGTAAAGAGCAAGCCCATTCTTTCCTGCCACAAGGGAAAATATTAACAGATAAGTAACAACGAAGCAGCTTACGCGTTTGCCCTACGGTTTTCTATATAAGCATGCGCTATTGTTATTGGATATATTTATAACATTGCCACGCAGTATCACATGAAAGTATGGTTTTTTGAAGCGGAGGCCGTAGTTTGACAACAGTTAAATTGTAACCGTTGCAAAAAAGCTGACAGGAATGATGAGGGGTTACAGAAGGGAAATTATGAGTAGCGGCAAAACGCGCTTACTGTGTCACTGTGGCGCAGCATTTTTGCCGCGCCGTCAGCAGAATCGGACCGATCAGGCAGTCGTATTAATGTTACGGCCGAGATGAGACCGCAGATTGGATGCAGTCGGGCTATCGGGAATGGCTTCGATCAGCGCCATTGCACTTTCGCTGGTGGCGTCCAGTGCTTTCTTGAGCACAGCAATGCCTACCGCCTGGCTAGTGCCTACATCCGCCATAGTAGTTGCCAAGCTAGCAATTCCGGTAACGTCCATTACAGTTCTCCATATCTCTATGTCTTCAATAACGGCACCATTGCAACGGACTTTAGGGTTTGTTGTAATTAAATTGGTAGCACCTTCGATTATCCGATGGCGCCATTGCATTTGCACATTGCCTCATTAACAAGCACCAGCTTCCTTATGCTAGCTTTAATGACAAAGGCCTCATATATATGGATGCAATGATTTAAGTCGCGCCATCTTATCAGCCGGAAACTCGAGGCCCCCACCTAATAGAGCAGGGCGAAATGAAAGCAACCACGGAGATACGCTTGGCTGGAAACGCCGCGATCCGCCGTGGCGTCTGTTTTATTGTATATTCAAGACACTGTAATCATCTTGCGCGGAGCGCGTATGCACACTATAGGGTTCGTTGTTTACCCCAATTTCCAGGCTCTGGGCCTCGCAACTGCGAGCGTTTTCGAATATGCCAATATCTTTCTCGGTGAGCAGGCCTATCAATTCCGCCTGGTGTCCGAAGAAGGCGGCCCTGTGATGTCGTCCCAAAGCTTTTCCGTCAATACGGACCGGCTTCGCGACTCTGCTTATGACACGCTCATCGTGGCCGGCGACAATGAATGTCGCCTCCCGTCCGCCAGTTTGCTGGACTATCTACGCAATGCACCAAGCCAAAGCAGACGCATCGCGGGGATTTGCACAGGTTCTGTCGTCCTGGCTGCGGCGGGCCTGCTGGAAGGAAAGCACGCAACGACACACTGGTTTCATGCGCCGGAATTCAAAAAGCAATACCCCAACGTGGTGCTCGACGAAGACCGTATTTTTGTCGTGGATGGGCAAATCTGGACGTCGGCAGGCATGACCGCAGGCATCGACCTTGCATTGGCCATCGTTGAAAAGGATTTCGGGCTGGAAACGGCCCGCATGGTCGCACGCAAGCTCGTGGTATATCAACGGCGCGGCGGTGGGCAATCGCAGTTTTCGACCTTGCTTGAGCTGGATGCAAAGTCCGACCGGGTACAGATGGCCCTTGCTCACGCAAGGGAAAATCTAGGCAACGACCTCTCGGTAGAGACTCTGGCTGAAGTTGCAAGGCTGAGTCCACGCCAGTTCAGCCGGGTATTTCGCGAAGAGACCGGCCAGTCGCCCGCCAAGGCGATAGAGCTTCTGCGCGTGGAGGCAGCCCGGCTCATGATAGAAACGACACGGCACCCGATAGAAGTCATCGCGCGCGAGACCGGGTTTGGCGATCGGGAACGTATGCGGCAGGCCTTTCTCCGCGCATTCGGGCAGCCGCCGCAAGCCATGCAGCGAAGCTCGGCAGGGGCAGCGCTAGCCCTGTGATGGCTGGCAGGCCATATCACTTTTTCGATCTAGCCCTGCAAAAAAGCCTCGGCGAATTCGTCGGAAAAAATATCCGCCAGCGCAAAACGCAGCGCTTCTGAGCGCTCCGTCCCATAGGTCTTTTCAAAGCGCGTCTGGGCCTTACGCCACAGCAGATTCGCTTCATTAAGCTTTGCCCGTCCCGATGCAGTCAGCGCGACGCGCCTGCTGCGTCCATCCTTGGCATCCCTGGTCTGTACGACATAGCCTTCGCGCTCCAAAGGCTTCAGATTGTGCGCCAGGGCTGAGCGGTCAAGCACCATCGCGTACGCAAGCTCGGACATTATCGGCTCTCCTGCACGCTGTACATGCACAAGAACCGACCGCTGGGAAATTGTCAAGCCGCATGGAGCAAGAACACCATCATAAAGTTGTGTAACGCGGCGACTGGCCTTGCGCAGCGTAGCGCCATTGCATACCAAAGGGTCTTTAGCACTTTGCTGTGTCAACATTTACTCCCATTGATCTCATCAGTTTTTACGGTCTGGCAAGATTATGCCTCATCCTCGGACCATTCCGGGCTGAAGCCGCCCAGGGTCGGATGGTACATCTCGTCTCCCGAGTGCTGTGTGAACTCGACATTCAGCCGGTCTTCGCGCAGGCCGAGTATGTCGATGCAATCAGCACACAGCGCCTTGGCGACCTGCATGCGAAGCTCGGCAGTCCGCCCTTTGCGGATGTCGCACATCAGCACAGAAACAGGCACGGGATCGCCGTCTACTGTTCGCCACACACCTCCCTGCCCCACTTCTCGAATGACGATGCTGATGCGCCGAATATCGACCGTCATCAGGTCCGCATAGGTAATCGCCATTTTTTTGGCGAGCGCTTTTTTGACATCGACTGCGTAGCTGTCGTTAACGTCCAACTGTAAGTAAGGCATAGAGTTTCTCCTGAATTATTAACCGGGATTCACGGCGATGCAAGCGCAGCCGTTCTCTTAATAATACGTGCATATGCCATTAATTTCAATTTAATTGCATATGCCACTAAATAAAATCATTCCGCTGGCAAGAACGTCCCATCCATCATGAGCGACAAGCTCTCAGGCCTGGCATGGCCGAAATCATTGCATCTACGTCCTTGAGGGCATTCGGCATCAAAGTCAGAATGGGCACCTATCCCGACATCCCGTCGAGTGAACATTCTGAAAGAGAATTTATCATGACGTCTTCCAACATTTCCCCAAAAGGCACTGCATTGATCACTGGCGCATCCGCCGGCATAGGCGCTGTGTACGCCGACCGTCTGGCCAAGCGCGGCTATGACCTTATCCTGGTGGCCCGCAATGCCGACCGCCTGCAGACACTGGCCTCCCGCCTTGCGGCAGAAACCGGCCGCTCGGTGAACGCCATCACGGCCGACCTCAACGACAAGGTTGGCCGTTCCAAGATTGAACACGTGCTGCGCGACGACAACAGCATCACCATGCTGGTGAACAACGCGGGTGTCGGCTCGGTGGCATCGGTACTCAATGCCGACGTCGACGAAATGGAAGCGATGATCAATCTGAACATTACCGCGCTGACTCGCCTGACTTATGCCGTGGCGCCGGTTTTTGCAGCCAAGGGCTCGGGCACGATCATCAATATCAGCTCTGCCGTCAGTATCGCCGTTGAGGCGCTGAACGGCGTCTACAGCGCTTCAAAATCCTACGTACTGAGCTTCGGCCATACGCTGCAGCGTGATCTCGCCGAAAAGGGTGTACGTATTCAGAGCGTGCTGCCGGCAGCAACGGCCACCGAGTTTTGGGACGTGGCCGGCTATGCGAAACAAAAAGAGGCCGCCACCACGATGACAGCGGAAGACCTGGTCGACGCCGCACTGGCCGGCCTGGACCAGGGTGAGCTGGTGACAATTCCGACGCTGCATGACGATAGCCACTGGACGCGCTGGGAAGCCGATCGCCGCACGCTGAGCTCGAAACTGTCCAATGCCAAGCCTGCTCCACGTTATGCCGTCTCAGCCGAAAAAGCCTAAACCCTCAATTTCTAAAGAAAGCAAATATCATGAACATCATTAAAATCAGTGCCGCCATTCTGGCCATGGCCAGCACCTTTGCATTGCCACCTTCCGCATCTGCCCAATCTCGCGGCAAGGTACTCGTCGTCATGTCCAGCGCCCACGAACTGGATCTGCGCGATGGGAAAAAGTATGCAACAGGCTATTACCTGAATGAATTCGTCGTCCCCTACCGCAAGCTGGTGGAAGCCGGCTACGAGCCTGTTATCGCCAATCCCAAAGGCGACTTGCCTGTCAAGGACGTTAATTCGAATAACAAGATGTTCTTCGGCGACGATGACGCAGCGCGTGCAGAGGCAGAGAAGTATGCACAAGGCGTCGAGCAGCTGAAGCATCCTAAGACTCTGGCTTCCGTCGTTGCCGAGGGAACCAGCGGCTATGTCGGCCTGTTCATCCCCGGCGGCCACGCTCCGATGGCCGATTTGCTGAAAGACCGCAACCTGGGCAAGATCCTCACCAGCTTCCATGAAACCAATCGCCCCACCGGCATCATCTGCCATGGCCCGGTTGTGCTGTTGTCCGCCCTTCGTGATCCTGATGCTTTTGTCGCATCGATGATTGCGGGTGACGGCAAGGCGAATTCTCTGACAGCCGGCTGGCCGTATGCAGGCTATCGCGTAACGGTATTCTCAACGGGTGAAGAACAGCAGCTGGAAGGTCCATCCGGCCTGGGCGGCAACGTGCAGTTCTATCCGGTGAATGCTCTGGCTGAGGCCGGTGCGCACGTTGACACCGTCGCCAATTGGCATAGCAATGTCGTCGTCGATCGTGAGCTGATCACGGGTCAACAGCCGATGTCGGCGCCCGAGTTCGGCGATGTGCTGGTCAAGCAGCTGAACGCCCGCCGCCGCTGAACTGCCCAGTAAATTAGGTGAATCAAAGATCGGGGGCTTTGCCTCTTGGTCTTTCCTCGGTCCCGAAAGACAGCCTGGCTCCGTCGGCTGCCGATTATCAGCTTGTCAGATCGACCGATTGCGCCCGCGTGCGCGTGCGCGACATTATTTTCTCATTGAATATCATGCATACGATCAGACTCGTCGTCTATCCCAATTTTCAGGCACTGGCGCTTGCCGTCGCGGCGGTGTTTGAGTACGCCAACCTGCTGCACAGCAATCAGGTCTACGACTTCCGTGTCGTTTCTGAAACGGGCGGCGCCATAACCTCCTCTCAGGTTTTTTCAGTCAATACTGAAACTTTGCAGGATTCAGCCTACGACACGCTGATTGTGGCGGGCGATAACGAATGCCGGCTCCCGCCGCAAAGCCTGCTGGACTATATACGCAGCGCGCCGGAGCATTCCCGGCGTGTCGCTTCTGTGTGTACCGGCGCATTTGTGCTGGCGGCAGCGGGACTGCTCGGCGGCAAGCGCGCGACGACGCACTGGTTCCATGCCCGCAGTTTCAGAAAACAGTATCCCGATGTGCTGCTGGATGAAGACCGCATCTTCGTAGTGGACGGACAAATCTGGACCTCGGCTGGAATGGCAGCGGGTGTCGACCTTGCGCTGGCGATCGTCGAGAAGGACCTTGGCCTGGAAACCGCCCGCATGATTGCCCGCAAACTCGTGCTGTATCAGCGGCGCGGAGGCGGCCAGTCTCAATTCTCCGCTTTGCTAGAACTGGATGCAAAATCCGATCGTGTGCAGACGGCCCTTTCATATGCAAGAGAACATCTGGGCAGCGATTTGTCGGTTGAAGTTCTGTCCGAAGTCGCGCGGCTGAGTCCACGCCAGTTTAGCCGCGTATTTC
>JAYSKH010000329.1:0-1323 GCA_043726505.1 Undibacterium sp.
ATCGCGTGGTCCTCGCAGAACTGCGCGGCGTCGGCGGTGCCCAGCTTCGAGTGGTCGCCGCCGCGGCCCTTGGCGATATCGTGGAACAACGCGGCGATGTATAGCACCCAGGGCTGCGTGAAATTGGCCATCAGCTGGCTGCAGAACGGATATTCGTGCGCATGCTCGGTCATCGCAAACCGGCGCAGGTTGCGCACCACCATCAGGATGTGCTGGTCCACCGTGTACACATGGAACAGGTCATGTTGCATCTGGCCAATGATGCGGCGGAAATTGGGCAGGTAGCGCCCCAGTATGCTCATCTGGTTCATGCGCCGTAGCGCATGGGTCAGCCCCTGCGGCGATTGCAGGATCTGTAAAAACAGGCCGCGGTTGAATATGTCATGCCGGAAGCCTGCATCGATCAGGAAGCGCGCATGCCACAGCGCGCGCAGGCTGCGCGCCGTCATTCCCTTCAGTTCGGGATGCCGTGCCAGCAGCAGGAAAATTTCCAGCAGCGCCGAAGGCTCAGTATCGAAAAGCTCATCGCGCGCAATATCGATGAGACCATTGACTTCATTGAAGCGCTCGTTGATAGGTTGCGGCACCGAAGGCTGCGGAAACAGGCTGGCCTCGATATTTTGCAGCAGGATGGTGTTCAGCTGTGTGACAGCCTTGGCGGCCCAGTAATACCTTTGCATCAGGTGTTCGCTGGCGCGGCGTGAATCGGTGGTCTTGAAGCCGAAGGTTTCGGCAATCGCCGTCTGCACGTCGAAAATCAGCCTGTCTTCGCGCCTGCCTGCCTGGATGTGCAGCCGTATCCGTATGTCCTTGAACGCGCGTTCGTTGCGTTTCAGCTGGCGTGCCTCGATGTCGGTGATCAGTCCACGGTCTGCCAGTTCTTTCCACGAATTGCCGAGATTGGCTGCCTTGGCGACCCACAGTATTACCTGCAGGTCACGCAGCCCGCCCGGGCTTTCCTTGCAGTTGGGCTCCAGGCTATACGGGGTGTCTTCGTATTTGACGTGGCGCTGATGCAGCTCCAGCAGTTTTTCCTGGAAAAACCGCTGCGGGTCCATGCTGGCCGTATAACGTTCCTGCAGTTCTTTGAACAGCTTGCGGCTGCCGGTCACAAGCCGCGCTTCCAGCAGGCTGGTCTTGACCGTGATATCAGCTTCTGACTCTTGCAGGCACTCGTCCACCGTGCGTATGCTGTGGCCGAGGTCCAGGCCTATGTCCCAGAATATCTGGACCAGGCTTTCCAATTTTTCACGCGTGGCCTTGTCCGGATGTTCTGCCAGCAGGATCAACACGTCCACGTCGGAATACGGGTACAGTTCGCCG
>JAYSKH010000330.1:0-27483 GCA_043726505.1 Undibacterium sp.
TCGTTGACGATCTTGTAGCCGGGGTGCACCATCTCCGCGCCAAAAAAGCCATGCCGCAGTTCGCCCCGGGCGCGCACGCGCGTGCCCACCGCCAGTTGCGTGGTCTGGCTGCCGTAAAAATTCAGGAAGCGCATGACGACCTGCGATGTATCGTCGGCGATGGTGACGACCAGCTGTCGCCGTGGCCGGTACTGGATATCGCATTCCATGACCAGGCCCTCAACCTGTACCATGCTGCCGCCGCGAAAACCGGCGTCGCGCATGCTCGTTACCTGAGTTTCGTCTTCGTAACGCATCGGCAGGTGCAGCACAAAATCCATGTCCCGGCGCAGGCCAAGGCGGGCAAACTTGTCTTCCAGCCGCACCGCGGGCTTGGCGTCTTTTTTGGACGCTTTCTTCGGGCGAGCAGTTTTGGCTGGCCCGCCGGCGGCTTCCGCTTCGGCAGGTTTAAGTGGGTTGGCAACGGGCATGGGTTAAAATACCGGGTTTTGCTGTTGTTTTAGCGTAAATTGGTGCTGCATGTCTGTTGCACGTTGATTTGCGTACAAGCTTGCACATTATTTTACTGGCTTTTTATACAGTAAATGCATATTAATTCATTTCCTGCTGCTTTATCTTGCGCTTTTTGTGTCTGGAGCAAGGTCGGGTGGAAGGAAAACCTGTTTATGTTTGTTTATAGATCCGGTTTTGCATGTATTCCTTATCTGATTTCGATTTTGACTTGCCCGAGCAACTGATTGCGCAAACGCCTTTGCCGCATCGTACCGCGTCGCGCCTGCTGCACGTGGACGGCGACCATCTGGTGGACCGCCATTTTGCCGATGTGCTGGATCAGTTGTCCTCCGGCGACCTGCTGGTCTTTAATGACACGCGAGTGCTGAAGGCGCGGTTTTTCGGCATCAAGGAAACCGGCGGCAGGGTAGAGGTGCTGGTCGAGCGTGTGCTCGCCAACACGGACGAACAGCGCGCGGTGCTGGCGCAGGTACGCGCGTCCAAGTCGCCGCCGCCGGGTACGGTGATCCGCCTGGCAGACAGTTTTGACGTCAGGGTGGGTGAGCGTGCCGGTGAGTTTTATACGCTGTACTTCCCCGGCGATGTGTTTGAGCTGATCGAGGCGCATGGCCGGCTGCCGCTGCCGCCTTACATCACGCATGATGCCGACGATTTCGACGAGCAGCGCTATCAGACCGTCTATTCGCGTGTGCCCGGCGCCGTGGCCGCGCCAACCGCCGGCCTGCATTTTGACCAGGCACTGCTGGACCGTTGTCAGGAAAAAGGCATACAGCTGGCCTATGTGACGCTGCACGTTGGCGCCGGCACCTTCCAGCCGGTGCGCACTGAAGACCTGGCGCAGCATGCAATGCACAGCGAGTGGTATACGATATCGCAGCAGACCGTGGACACGGTACGCGCCACAAAGGCGGCAGGCAAGGCTGTCATCGCGGTGGGCACCACCAGCATGCGCGCGCTGGAATCGGCGTCGCAAAGCGGAGCGCTGCAAGCCGGCAGCGCCGATACGCGGCTGTTCATCACGCCCGGCTATGTGTTCAAGACGGTGGACAGGCTCATCACCAATTTCCACTTGCCCAAATCAACGCTGCTGATGCTGGTGTCGGCCTTTGCCGGTTACGATCGCATCCGCAAGGCCTATGCGCATGCGATTGCGCAGCATTACCGTTTCTTCAGCTATGGCGACGCGATGCTGCTGACCAATAGCTCCAACATTTCTGCTGACTGAGATCACCCATTATTATGCTCGACTTCAAACTGATCAAAAAAGACAAGACCACCGCCGCCCGCCGCGGCCGCGTGACTGTCAACCACGGCGTGATCGAAACGCCTATCTTCATGCCAGTGGGCACCTATGGCTCCGTGAAGGCGATGTCGCCGCTGGAACTGAAGGAAATCGATGCGCACATCATCCTCGGCAATACCTTCCACCTGTGGCTGCGCCCGGGCATGGACGTCATCAACAAGTTTGGCGGCCTGCATGACTTCATGGGCTGGGATAAACCCATCCTGACTGATTCGGGCGGTTTTCAGGTATTTTCGCTGGGTGCGATGCGCAAGATCACTGAGGAAGGCGTCAAGTTTGCATCGCCGATCAGCGGCGAACGCCTGTTCCTGTCGCCTGAAATTTCCATGCAGATTCAGCGATCGCTGAATTCGGACATCGTCATGCAGTTTGATGAATGCACGCCGTATGAGATAGACGGCCGTCCGGCCACGCTGGAAGAGGCGGCAAAATCGATGCGCATGTCATTACGCTGGGCCAAGCGCTCCAATGACGAATTTAAGCAAGGCGAAAATCCAAACGCGCTGTTCGGTATCGTGCAGGGCGGCATGTTTGAAAGCCTGCGCGATGAATCGCTGGCCGGCCTGAATGACATGGATTTTCACGGCATCGCCATCGGCGGCCTGTCGGTTGGCGAGCCCAAGGAAGACATGCTGCGCGTGCTGCAGCACATCGGCCCCAAGCTGCCGGAGAACAAGCCGCATTACCTGATGGGTGTAGGCACGCCGGAGGACCTGGTGGCCGGCGTGACCAACGGCGTGGACATGTTCGATTGCGTAATGCCTACGCGTAATGCACGCAACGGCTGGATCTTTACCCGTTATGGTGATGTCAAAATAAAGAATGCGCGCTACAAGGAAGAGACGGCGCCGCTGGACGAGACTTGCACTTGCTATACCTGCAAGAATTTCTCACGCGCGTATCTGCATCACCTGCACCGTACCGGCGAAATCCTCGGTGCGCGGCTCAATACCATTCACAACCTGTATTACTACCTGGACCTGATGCGCAACATACGGCAGGCGCTGGATGATGAGCGTTTCCCCGCCTTTGTCGCACAATTCCACGCCGATAGGGCAAGGGGCGTGTAGACTGCGCTGCAGCATGGGCGCGACGGCTCAAAAATAGCCATCTGTGCTTATTCGGGCTAAAATGTCGCGCTTTGTTTTCAAAATGGCAGAACACGCCTTTAAATGATGGGATTCAGCATCATATAGAGTTTTCGTGATCAATTTATTAATAGTTTTTTTGAAAACTCGATTTTCATCCTACATACTGGAGCATTAACGTGTTTATTTCCAACGCTTACGCACAATCCTCAGGAATTCCCGGCATCGGCGGCGATTTTTCCAGCCTGTTCATCTTCATCCCTATGTTCGTGCTGATGTACTTCCTGATGATACGTCCGCAGATGAAGCGTCAGAAAGAGCAGAAGGCAATGATGGATGCGCTGGCCAAGAGCGATGAAGTCGTGACCGCAGGCGGCGTGCTCGGCAAAGTGGTCAAAGTAACCGATGCCTACGTCACCGTGGAAATCGCCAACGGCACTGAAGTGATCGTGCAGAAAGCGTCGATCACGATGCTGCTGCCAAAAGGCACTATCAAAGCGATCTGATCCTCCAGGCAGCCTATGTCATTGAAAGATGCATAGGCTGCGTTGCATTCAGCTTTACCCTTTATTCTGAACTGATATGAATCGCTATCCTCTCTGGAAGTACATACTGATCGTCATTGCGCTGGTTTTCGGCGCTTTGTATACAGCGCCGAACTTTTTCGGCAAGGTGCCCGCAGTACAAATCAGCAGCGCCAAGGCCACGGTGAAAATCGATAGCGGCATGATAGACCGCGTCGAGCAGGCGCTGAAACAGGCCGGTATCCAGGAAAGCGGCGTGTTTTATGAAAACAACGGCCTGCAAGGCACCGTGCGTGCGCGCCTGGCGGACAGCGACGCGCAGTTCAAGGCCAAGGATGCACTGGAGAAAGCGCTGAATACAGACGCTACCGATCCTACCTATACCGTCGCCTTTAATGAATTGTCCAGCTCGCCAAAATGGCTGCAAAGCCTGCATGCGCTGCCAATGAACCGCGGCCTCGATCTGCAGGGTGGTGTGCATTTCCTGATGCAGGTGGATACCAAGGCAATGCTGAACAAGCGCGTGCAAAACCTGCAATCCAGCATACGCAGCGTGCTGCGCGACAAGGATGTACGGCATGCCGGCATCAGCCGCGAAGGCGATGTGATCAGCGTTAAGTTCCGTGATGCGGATACACGCGGCAAAGCCCGCGAAGCGCTGCTCGGCCAGATGAACGACATCAATCTGGTAGAAGCATCTGATGCTACCGATTTCAGCCTGCAGGCCAGCATCAAGCCTGAATCGATCAAAAACCTGGTGGCTGAAGGCGTCAAGCAGAACATCACCGCATTGTCCAAGCGCGTTAATGAACTCGGTGTTTCCGAGCCGGTTATCCAGCAGCAGGGCGCAGACCGTATTGTTATCGAACTGGCCGGCGTGCAGGACGTTGCGCATGCAAAAGAGCTGATAGGCCGCACACCGGATCTGGAAGTGCGCATGGTCGATGAAGGCGTGCTGCACCCTATCGATGAAAACACCGCAGTGCCTTTCGGTTCCGAATTGTTCAAGGTAGGCCGTGGCGCACCGGAAATTCTGTACAAGGATGTTGTCATCACCGGCGACTTCATCGTCGGCGCGCAAGCCAGTTTTGACCGCAACCAGCAGCCAGCCGTCAGCATAGAACTGAACAGCGACGGCGGCCGCAAGATGCGTGAAGGCACGCGCGGCAAGATAGGCAAGAAAATGGCGATCGTGCTGCTGGAAAAAGGCAAGGGCGAACTGCTGACCGTGGCAACCATCAATGATGAACTCGGCAAAAACTTTGAGATCACCGGCATGGGCTCCGCTGCCGCGTCCGCCGATCTGGCGCTGCTGCTGCGCTCCGGCGCGCTGGCTGCACCGATGGAATTCATTGAGGAAAGCGTTATCGGTCCACAGCTGGGCCAGGCCAATATCACCAAGGGCTTCAATTCCACGCTGTACGGTTTTGCCGCGATCTCTATTTTCATGGTTGCCTACTACATGCTGTTCGGCTTCTTCAGCGTCGTGGCATTGTCGGTCAACCTGCTGTTGCTGGTGGCGCTGCTGTCCGGCATACAGGCAACGCTGACCTTGCCGGGCATGGCGGCGATTGCGCTGGCGCTGGGTATGGCGATTGACGCCAACGTGCTGATCAACGAGCGTATTCGTGAGGAACTGCGTGCCGGCAATACGCCGCAGGCAGCGATTGCCGCCGGTTTTGACCGTGCGTGGGCGACCATTCTGGATTCCAACGTGACGACGCTGATCGTCGGTCTGGCGTTGCTGATTTTTGGTTCCGGCGCGATACGCGGTTTTGCCGTCGTGCATTGCCTGGGTATTGCAACGTCGATTTTCTCGGCGGTATTCGTATCGCGCGGCGTGGTCAACCTGTGGTACGGCCGCAAGAAGAAACTGGCTTCCGTCTCCATCGGCCAGATATGGAAACCGACCAAATAACCGCTATTGCACGCTAAGAATTATTAGGGATCATCATGGAATTATTCCGTATTAAAAAAGACATTCCTTTCATGCGCAATGCGCTGATATTCAATGTCATCTCCGCCCTGACTTTTGTCGCGGCGGTGTTCTTCCTGTTCCACAAGGGCTTGAATTATTCGATCGAATTTACCGGCGGCACGCTGATGGAGCTCAGCTATCCGCAAGCGGCCAACGTGGAAGACATCCGCAAGGCAGTGGTCAGCCTAGGTTATAACGACAGCCCGGTGCAGACTTTCGGCAAGCCTACCGACGTTGTCATCCGCCTGCCGCTGCCGAAAGGCATGACTGCTTCGCAGCAGAGCGATAAGGTGTTTGCTACGCTGAAGGCGCAAAGCCCGGACGTCAAGATGCAAAGGGCAGAACTGGTCGGCGCACAGGTTGGCGACGAACTGTTCCACGATGGCCTGCGCGCGCTGGCGATGGTGATTATTGGCGTGGTGGTCTATCTGGCCATTCGTTTTGAATGGAAATTTGCTGTCGCCGCAATTATCGCTAACTTGCATGACGTCGTCATCATCCTTGGTTTCTTTGCGTTCTTCCAGTGGGAGTTCAGCCTGTCGGTGCTGGCTGGCGTGCTGGCGGTGCTGGGTTACTCGGTCAACGAATCGGTGGTTATTTTTGACCGTATCCGCGAAAACTTCCGCAAGCAGCGCAAGTCCACGGTCACTGAAGTGATCGACAGCGCGATCACCAGCACAATCTCCCGTACCATCATCACGCACGGCTGCACGCAGATGATGGTGCTGTCGATGCTGCTGATAGGCGGCCCGACCTTGCACGGCTTTGCCACTGCGTTGACGATCGGTATTCTGTTCGGTATTTACTCTTCTGTTTTCGTGGCTGCGGCGATAGCGATGTGGCTGGGGGTGAAGCGTGAAGACCTGATTAAACCGGTCAAAGAAAAAGACACTACTGACGGTGCGGTCGTGTAACGGAAAGTATAAAAATTTAAAGCCAGCCTCTGCGCTGGCTTTTTCTTTGGTAGCATTAGCAGCTGACAAAAATGTTGCCTAATTTCAATCAAGACAAGAAAATTTGGCAATCAGCTTCGATGATGTTGACGAAATACGGTCTAACCTGAATGTAGAGCTTTTCTTCCCTGGCTTTCCTTTCCCGAAATTTTCTCTCTTGAACTTTTCTTACTCGAACTTTTCTTACTAATACGTATCAGATACATGACTGGCAGTGTACCGAAGAGGCAAAAAATAGCATGAGCAGATTGAAGACGATAGTAGTGGCAGTGCTGATCGCAGGCGCAGGCGCAGGAGCAGGTGCTTATTACGCATGGAGCAATTCCCAGAACAAGGATGCCAAAACCGCCGCAGCCAAAAGCGCATCTAAAGCCATCAGCGTGGTCGCCGTACCGGTGCAGCGCCGCGACTTCCCCGTCAAGCTGACCGGCAATGGTGTCGTTACCGCGTTGAGCACGGTGGATGTCCGTCCGCAGATCACCAGCACTATTGCCAAGGTGCATATCAAGGAAGGCCAGTTCGTTCATGCCGGCGATGTGCTGTTCACGCTGGACAGCCGTGGCGATGAAGTCAACGTCGCCAAGGCGCAGGCGCAGCTGGACAGGGACGTTGCCACGCAGACCGACTTCAAACGCCAGCTGGAACGCAGCAAGGATCTGCTGTCCAAGAAATTTGTATCGCAAAGCGTTGTCGATACCAGCCAGGCGCAATACGATGCGCAGAATGCGCTGATCGCTTCCGACCGCGCCGCGGTCAATGCCGCCAAGGTGGCGCTCAGCTATAACCGCATTACTGCGCAGGCTGCCGGCCGTACTGGCATCATCAGCGTTTATCCCGGTTCGCTGGTGCAGCCTGGAACGGCCACACCGCTGGTCACCATCACACAGATGGACCCGATTTCTGTTTCCTTCACGCTGCCGCAGCGCAATCTGCCGGACGCGCTGGACAGCATGAAAAAAGCCGACAGCTACGTGCTGGCGCAATTGCCGGATAATGAAGGACAGTTCAAGGGTCATCTGGCGTTTGTGGACAATACCGTCGATGCGGCCTCGGGCACGATCAGGGCCAAGGCCTTTTTTGACAACAAGGACCTGAAGCTGTGGCCGGGTGCTTACGTTAATGTGGAACTGAGCGTGCAGATCATCAAGGATGCCATCGTCGTTCCGCAGGATGCACTGATCATCAACGCCAAGAACACGACGCTGTACATTATCGACAAAGCTGGCAAGGCGGCATTGCGCACGGTCAAGGTGTTGCAGTCCTCCGGTAACGACGCCGTTGTATCGGGCGTGGAGGCCGATGTCAAGGTTGTGCTGGAAGGTAAGCAGAATTTACGGCCCGGCGTTTCCGTTGTTGAAAGAACGGACAAACCTACCGCGAAGACAGGCGACGCTGACAAGGCAGTTGCCGAAGATGCCAAAGCCTTACCTGCTTCCACCGCGAGCGCATCATGAATTTGTCGGAGCTGTTTATCCGCCGTCCGGTAATGACGGTGCTGCTGAACCTGTCCATTCTCGTTGCAGGGATACTGGCCTACAAATACATTCCGATTGCCGCGCTGCCCAGCTATAACACGCCGGTCATCAGCGTCAGCGCGGTACTGCCTGGCGCCAGCCCGGAAACCATGGCAACGTCAGTTGCCTTGCAGCTGGAAAAGCAATTTGCGACGATACCGGGCCTCAGCGTCATCAGCTCCACCAACACACTAGGCTCGACGTCGGTCACGCTGGAGTTCGACCAGAACCGTAACATCGATGCAGCCGCTGTCGACGTGCAGGCGGCGCTGTTGAGAGCGCAGCGTACGCTGCCG
Organism: Undibacterium sp.; assembly: GCA_043726505.1. Lineage (GTDB taxonomy): Bacteria > Pseudomonadota > Gammaproteobacteria > Burkholderiales > Burkholderiaceae_D > Undibacterium. Next base: position 8,170 of record JAYSKH010000330.1, read on the forward strand.
GTGGAAATGACAACACCGCCGTCCTACCGCAAGGTCAATCCGGCCGACGCGCCGGTACTGATCCTGGCGCTGACATCGCCGTCGCTGAATCTGGCTGACCTGAACAGTTATGCAGAACACCTGATTTCCCCAACGCTGTCCACGCTCGATGGCGTGGCGCAGGTGAATATTTACGGTGCACGCCGCTACGCGGTGCGTATCCGCGTCATCCCGGAAGCGCTGGTCACCAGGAACATGACGCTGGACGAATTGTCTGCCGCCATCAGTTCCGCCAACGCCAATACGCCGGTCGGCACGCTGGACGGCGACAAACAGACGCTGACCCTGCTGGCCAACAAGCAGATGCTGACGGCAGGTGAATTTGCCGACACTATCGTCAGCAACAAGAACGGCCTGACGGTACGTCTGCGCGATGTCGCCAAGGTGGAAGACAGCTTTGAGGTCGTCAAGACAGCATCCAACTACAACGGTGAAAGCTCGATTACACTGGCCATCCTGCGCCAGACCGACGCCAATACGGTCAAGGTAGTGGATTCCATCCACGCCGCGCTGCCGGGTTTCCGCGCGCAGTTGCCTGCGTCCGTCAAGATCAACCTGGTCAATGACCGCTCTGTGTCCATCCGCGATGCTTTGCACGACGTTAACCTGACGTTGCTGCTGACGGTGTTCCTCGTGGTAGTGGTGATTTTCCTGTTTCTGCGCCGCATGGTGGCAACCATCATCCCGACTCTGTCGCTGCCGGTGTCGCTGGTAGGCGCCATCGCGCTGCTATGGGGTTTCGGTTACACGCTGGATAACATTTCGTTGCTGGGCCTGACGCTGGCCGTGGGCCTGGTGGTCGATGATGCAATCGTGATGCTGGAAAACATCATGCGCCACGTGGAAGAGGGCATGCATCCTTTCAAGGCGGCCGTGCAGGGTTCGCGCGAGGTGGGTTTTACGATCATCTCGATTTCCAGCTCGCTGATTGCCGTATTCATTCCGATCTTTTTTATGCCGGGCGTCATCGGCCAGCTGTTCCATGAGTTTGCCGTCATTGTCAGTCTGGCCATCATTGCATCTGCCTTTGTCGCGCTGACGCTGGTGCCTATGCTGGCCAGCCGTTTCCTGAAAAATGAACATGACATGAAACCGCCTCCGAAGCCGGTGGCGGTCATGCTGCACATGTTTGAATCTGCGTTCGATGCGTCGCTACGCAGCTATGGCCGCGCGCTGGATGTCGCCTTGCGTCACCGTAATTTTGTATTGCTGGTGGCCTTGCTGACTTTCATTGCGACGGTCTACATGTTCTCTGTGATACCCAAGGGTTTCTTCCCGCAGGAAGATATCGGCCAGCTGAACGTGTCTACCGAAGCGTCGGAAGATATTTCCTTCCCAGCCATGTCCATTTTGCAGGACAAGGCAGCCAAGATATTGAGGGACGATCCCAACGTACTGTCGGTCGCTTCGTTCAACGGCGGCGGCAGCAATGCGCAAAATACCGGCCGCATGTTCGTCAACCTGAAGCCGCGCGGTGAGCGCAAGCCGATGAAGGATGTCGTGGACGGCCTGCGCCGCAAATTCGCTGAGCTGCCTGGCCTCGCCGTCTACATGCGGCCAACGCAGAACTTGCAGTTGGGCGGCCGCCAGACCAAGAGCCAGTACCAGTACATCCTGCAGAGTGTGGAAGCCGGCGAACTGAACAACTGGGCGCTGAAGCTGCAGGACAAGATGAAGAACGACCCAGCCTTCAAGGACGTCACCAGCGATTCGCAGCTGAAGGGTTTGCAGGCGTCACTGAATATAGACCGCGATAAGGCCAACTCGCTCGGCGTCAGTATGAACTCGGTGCGTTCCGCGCTGTATAGCGCGTTTGGCGAGAGGCAAATTTCCACGATGTACAGCAACGTGGACAGCTACCAGGTCATCATGGAAGTATCGCCGGATGCGAAGAAAGATGAAGCTGCACTGAATAATATTTATGTGCGCAGCAATACCAATGCGCTGGTGCCGTTGAACAGTTTCACAACCGTGCAGCGTACAGTGGGTCCGACCTCGGTCAATCATATGGGCCAGCTGCAGGCGGTGACAATTTCCTTCAACCTGACGCCGGGTTATGCGCTGGGCGATGCGACCAACAAGATCGATAAATTCAGTGAAGCGATCAAGCTGCCGGTGTCCATCATCACGTCTTACGGCGGCGATGCTGCGGTGTTCAAGAACTCGCAGTCCGGCCAGGTGGTGCTGATTGTTGCAGCCTTGCTGGTAATCTATGTGCTGCTGGGCGTGCTGTATGAAAGCTACATCCATCCGATCACAATTCTGGCTGGCTTACCTTCCGCTGCGGTGGGCGCCTTGCTGACGCTGGAATTCTTCCATGAAGACCTGACGCTGATCGCGATGATCGGTATCCTGCTGCTGATCGGTATCGTGAAAAAGAATGCGATCATGATGATCGACTTTGCGCTGGATGCGCAGCGCAACCAGGGCATGACGCCGGCAGAGGCGATACGCGAAGCCTGTGTGCAGCGTTTCCGTCCTATCATGATGACCACGCTGGCGGCGCTGGTAGGCGCCTTGCCTATCGCCTTCGGCCTGGGCGCCGGCGCAGAATTGCGTCAGCCGCTGGGTCTCGCAGTGGTTGGCGGCCTGATTTTCTCGCAGGCAATTACGCTGTTTATCACCCCGGTCATTTATCTGGCTCTGGATCGTTTCAGCGGCAAGGGTCCGATTACTACCGACGTCGCCACGCTGTAAGCTTGTCTTTGCCGGCCGATGCCGGCATGCAAAAAGCCCGCAAATATGCGGGCTTTTTTATGTGCGCTGAGGCAGACACAGGTGCGCTTATTTTTCAGTCAGTCGAACGGTTCAGGCTTTCCTTGAGCTTTTGCAATGCGCCTTCCAGTACGTCGAAATCGGTATCGGTATAGTCACTGAAGTTTTTCTTGCCCTTGTTGATGACCTGGGGAAAAATTTCCTGAAACACCGCTTCACCTTGCGGACTCAGTTTGACCACCAGCTGGCGTCTGTCAGTGCAGCCGCGTTCGCGCTCTATCAGGCCCTTTTGTTCCAGCCTGTCCAGCACACCGGTCAATGTGCCCTTGGTGATCAGTGTTTTATCACCTAGGTCCTTGCACGTCATGCCCGGCGTATTACCGAGCGTGGCGATGATGTCGAACTGTGAATGCGTAAACCCCAGTTGCCGCACATGCTCGGCAGAAGTTCTTTCGAAGGTCTGCATGCATTCGGCCAGCAGCCTGACGCTGCGAAGAAAACGTTCACCCATGATAGGTGGTGGGAGAGTTAAACAACTTCATAAATACCTGTCCTGCGATAAATGGGAAAGCTGCTGAAAAATAAACCTGGCGCGCAGTGTATTACAACAAGTGTCCGACGTATATTTTTCAACATCCTCAGTCTGGTTTGCCGGCGCCATCGGGGCCGCCGGCAAACCCTCAGGCAATATTAGTCTGCCTTGATCGCTTCAACCTGGATCGCCAGCCTTACTTCAGGTGCGAAAGTAGGTGTCAGATAGTTCAGGCCGAAATCGGTGCGTTTGAACTGCGCGGATGCATCAGCGCCGCACACTTCACGTTTCAACATTGGATGCTGGATACATTTGAATTTGTTGATAGTCAGTGTAACTGGCTTGGTCACGCCCAGCAAAGTCAGATTGCCTTCTACTGCAACTGGCGTATCGCCTTCAAACTTGATGGATGTGCCTTTGTAGACCGCAGTAGGGAATTGCTCTACGTTGAACATATCCTTGGATTTAGCGTGATCATTCAGCTTGGCATGGCCGAAGTCCAGCGAAGTCGTATCGATAGTGATGTCGACCGTACCTGTTTTCTTGGCTTTGTCCAGTGTGATGGTGCCGCTGGTTTTGTCGAACTTGCCGCGCCATACGGAAATGCCCATGTGGTCAGCTTCAAAGCTAGGGTAGGTATGGCCTGGGTCAACTGTATAGGTTTGAGCAAAAGCCTGGGATGCGCTCAGGGCCAGAGCCGCTGCGAAAAGGTGGGACAATTTCATTGTAAAACTCCTGATTTGGTTTTTTAAGATAAATTAATTAAATGGATTAATTAAGTTTGTTACTGATTGCGGGCCAAAGGCTCGCAATCATTGAGCTGCAACTACGCGAAACTTGATAACGACTTCATCGGCGACCATGCTGGTATCTTTCCATTCACCTTCGCCGATATTAAATGTCAGCCGCTTGATAGGCAGGCTGCCTTCAAATACCTGGTTGTTGCCATCCTTCTTTACTGTCAGAGGGAAGCTGGCATCCACTGTCTTGCCCTTGATCGTCAATTTACCCGTCACATCCAGCTTGCCGGGGCCGCTGGCTTTCATGCCGGTAGAGACGAAGCCGGCTTTAGGAAACTGCGCGGCATTGAACCATTCTTTCTTCGTCACTTCCTTGTTGTACTCGGGATCGCCCAGATCAAAGCTGGCGATGTCGATATCAACCGTAGCCTTGGATGCTTCCGGCTTGGCCGCGTCATAGTCGATCGCTGCGGTGAATTTCTTGAACTTGGCGTCCACCGGAACGTTTAGCTGCTTGAACACGATGCCGACGGTACTCTTGGCCGGATCGACTTTCATCGCAGCAGCCAGCGCTGGAATGGCAATGACAGCGGCCATGGTGGCGGCAATAGCCGCGGCGCCGAATTGCAGGCGAGGTGAGCCGGAGGAGGGAAGCAGTGAAGAAAGCAATTGCATGGAATATCCTTTGTGGAATGTTGGATTACTTACCTGGCATCATGCGTTTGAAGATGCCGTCCTGGTCGATAAAGTGGTGTTTCAGCGCGCCCAGCACATGCAGGATGAAAGCTGCCAGCAGGGTCACGTTCAGGCAATAGTGCACCAGTTTCAATACCGGTTTCAGCTCCGGATTCGGGTCTATCAGCACCGGCAGCGGGAACATGCCCAGGTATACCACCGGCACGCCAGCGGACAAGCTGTAAAAATAACCTGAAACCGGAATGGCAAAAATGAGTATATACAGTAGCCCATGCATCAAGCTGACCAGCTTGACGTGCGTATCCGACATGCTGGCCGGATGCGGCGGCGCCTTGTGCGTGAGGCGCCACAGCAGCCGCAGGCAGGCCAGTGCCAGCACGGTAACGCCTATCCATTTATGCCAGGAGAAGTATTTCAGCTTGGTTGGCGTCAGCCCGGGTATATTGGTCATCGTGACACCTAGGCAAAATGCGCTGATGATCAGGATGGCGACCAGCCAGTGCAGCAGTATTGCCGTATTGGTATAACGTTCTGCGGGTTGCGGCATCATGGCTCCGATATTAGTTCGATGGGCGGTTAGTCTGAAACACGATTAGTCTGAAATGCCAATAGTCTGGATTAGAACTAATTTTACCAAAAAAAATTCAAGCGTGCAGGGAACCATCAAAAAGGCCTGAAAGCTTGAATTTTTTATATCAGGCCCGTTTTGCTGCCGGGCCTGCAATCGAACTGTTTTTTTACACTTTGCGCGCCAGCTCTGCGGCGATACCAATGTAATTTGCAGGCGTCATCTCCAGCAGCAGATCTTTTGCATCCTGCGGAATTGCCAGGCCCAGTACAAATTCGCGCAGCGCTTCTTTTGAGATACCTTTACCGCGGGTAAGTTCCTTCAACTGCTCATACGGATTTTCGATGCCGTAGCGGCGCATTACAGTCTGCACCGGCTCTGCCAGCACTTCCCAGGTGGCGTCCAGATCGGCTGCCAGGCGGTCATGATTGACTTCCAGCTTGTTCAGGCCGCGCAGGCAGCTGTCGTAAGCCAGCAATGTATAACCGAGTGCCACGCCGACGTTGCGCAAGACTGTGGAGTCGGTCAGGTCGCGCTGCCAGCGCGATACCGGCAACTTCTCGGACAGATGCTTCAGCAGCGCATTGGCGAGACCCAGGTTGCCTTCGGAGTTTTCAAAGTCGATAGGGTTGACTTTGTGCGGCATCGTGGAAGAACCGATTTCGCCGGCCTTGGTGCGCTGCTTGAAATAGCCGACCGAGATATAACCCCAGATGTCGCGGTTCAGATCCAGCAGGATGGTATTGACGCGCGCGAAGGCATCAAACAGCTCTGCCATATAGTCATGCGGTTCTATCTGTATCGTGTAGGGGTTATATACCAGGCCCAGGCGCTGTTCTATCACTTCACGCGAGAAGCTCTCCCAGTCGTGCTGCGGGTAAGCGGACAGGTGGGCGTTGTAGTTGCCGACCGCGCCATTCATCTTGCCCAGGATTTCAACCTGTGCAATGCGCTTTTGCGCGCGCTGCAGGCGGGCGACGACGTTGGCCATTTCCTTGCCCAGCGTGGTCGGGCTTGCAGCCTGGCCGTGGGTGCGAGACAGCATCGGTACGTCGGCATTCGTATGCGCGAGTTCGGTCAGCTTGGTGACCAGATTTTGCAGCATCGGCAGCATCACATTGTCGCGCGCGGTCTTCAGCATCATGCCGTGCGACGTATTGTTGATGTCTTCCGACGTGCAGGCAAAATGGATGAATTCGGATGCCGCCACCAGTTCTGGCACATCCTTGACCTTTTCTTTGAGCCAGTATTCGACGGCTTTCACATCGTGATTGGTGACCGCTTCTATTTCCTTGATGCGTCCGGCATCAGCTTCGGTGAATTCCGCAACCAGCTTGTCCAGCACGGCGTTGGCAGCAGCCGAGAACGGCTTGATCTCGGCAAAACCCGCGGTAGACAAGGCTTGCAGCCAGCAAACCTCGACTTTGACTCTATGGTGCATGAAGCCTGATTCAGACAGGGCGGAGCGCAATGCATCGACCTTGGCGGCGTAACGGCCATCAAGTGGGGAGAGCGCGGACAGGGCAGACAGTGTGGAAAGTGACATGATTTTGCAGGGATAGCGAAGAAAGGAGGTAAAAGCCTTACGCAAAAAACAACAAAAACAGAATTAATACGGAAACCGGCAGAAAGATCAAAACCTTGGGTTTTTTCCAGAATTCGGGATGTTTTTTGCGCTGAATACGCGATTTTACCATTAGAGCGACTGCGCTACACCCGTTGTCGGAGATTGTCAAAAATCTTCATAAAGGGGGAGGGCGGGGTGGCGATGCTATAATTTGCGCTAATATTTTCTCAAAGCTCCTATGAAACTGATTGGTTCCCTCACAAGCCCGTACGTAAGAAAAGTCCGCATCGTCATGGCGGAAAAGAAGCTGGATTACTCCCTGATACTGGAAGACGTGTGGGCAGCCGGGACCACGATACAGCAGTCCAATCCGCTCGGCAAAGTACCTTGCCTGCTGATGGAAGATGGCCTCGTGATGTACGATTCACGCGTCATCGTTGAATATCTGGATACGTTGACGCCGGTCGGCAAGCTGATTCCGGCCAACGGCCGCGAGCGCGCAGAAGTCAAATGCTGGGAAGCGCTGGCAGACGGCATCATGGATGCCGCCATACTGGTACGGCTGGAAAAAAACCAGCGTACTGAAGCGCTGCAAAGCCAGGCATGGATGGACCGCCAGCTGAGCAAGGTAGCGGCCGGTTTGAAATCCATGTCCGAAGGCCTGGCCGAATCGCCATTCTGCACCGGCAACCACCTGACGCTGGCCGACATCAGTGTTGCGTGCGCATTGGGCTGGCTGTCGTTCCGCTTCCCTGATATTGACTGGCGCGGTGACTATCCAAATCTGGCCAAGCTGTTCGACAAGCTGTCCGAGCGGCCTTCGTTCAAGGACTCTGTACCGGAGTAAGTTGGATTGCTGGATGAAAAAAAGGACGCCGCGGCGTCCTTTTTGCTTTTTTGGCCTTTCGCTTCGCAAGAGGCTAAAGAGGCCAGATTATTCTTCGTCGGCCATCTGTGACTGCAGGTAGTTTTGCAGGCCCACTTTGTCGATCAGATCCAGCTGGGTTTCCAGCCAGTCTATATGCTCTTCGGTATCGTCGAGGATATCGCGGAAAATTTCACGTGTTACATAGTCGCCCACTGCTTCGCAGGTGGCGATGCCTTCCGTTACTGTTTTGTGCGCCGCTGTTTCCAGCGCCAGATCGCATCGCAGCATCTCGCTGGTTTCTTCGCCTATCATCAGCTTGTGCAGCGCCTGCAGGTTAGGCAGGCCGTCCAGCATCAGGATGCGGTTGATCAGCTTGTCGGCATGCTTCATCTCACCGATGGATTCTTCGTATTCCTTCTTGGCGATCTTTTCAAATCCCCAGTGCTTGTACATCCGCGCATGCAGGAAATACTGGTTGATGGCGCTCAGTTCGTTAGTGAGCTGGGCGTTGAGTAGTTTGATAACTTTGACGTCACCTTTCATGGGAGCCTCTTATGAAATGGGTGTTAAAAATGAGCTGGCGGCTACGTATGAAACTCGGCTCTGCAATGGCTGCTATAGCTACGTAAGTCCGGTTCATCCGAATTCTGGCTTGCGGTAGGGGATGCTTGTGCACATGATAGTACAGATGTGTGCGTAAAAATACGTTTTGGAGAAAATATATTGACAAAACTATATGAAAACGCTAGTGATAATCGTTCCATTTTTCAATCAATATTTCTGCGCAAAGCCAGACAGGCGGCGCTTGAACTTTGAATTCTGCTATGCTGCTTTTTGTGCATCAGCGCATCATTGCGTGAGTGTACTAGGCAAAAAATAGATGGGCCGTCATCTGCGTTCGTCACGCCATCCGGAATTTTCTCAACATCACCTGAACAAATGCGGGAACCTCACAGCATGCTGCAAAAACTCATCGCTTCTTTCAGTTCATTCAGTTTTTTGTTGTTCCTCTTTTCTTCCCCCGCACATGCTGCAGACCTGGCCATAGGCATGGCATACGATGTGACGTCGATGGACCCTCATTACCATCTGATCGGTCCCAACATGAACGTGTCCATGCATATCTTCGATTTCCTGGTCACACCCGACCGTGAAAAAGGCAAGCTCATCCCCGGCCTGGCCGAGTCATGGCGCGCAGTGGATGAGCTGACATGGGAGTTCAAACTGCGCAAGGGCGTCAAGTTCCATGACGGCAGCGAATTCACTGCCGAAGACGTTGTGTATTCGTTCGACCGTCCCGCCACCATCATCAACAGCCCCAGCCCTTTTACCTTGTATACACGGCAGATTACCGAGAAGATCATCGTCGACAAGTACACGGTGCGCTTCAAGACCGCCAAACCGTATTCGTTGATGGTCAACGACATCAGCAACATACTGATCGTTTCCAAGAAAGCGAGTGCCGGCCTGACGACGGAAGATCTCAACGCAGGCAAGGGGATGATAGGTACTGGTCCTTACAAGTTTGTGCAATGGAAGCGCGGCGACCGCGTGGAGCTGGTGCGCAATGACAGTTACTGGGGCAAACGCCCGCAATGGGATAAAGTCAGCCTGCGTATGCTGACCACGCCAGCAGCGCGTGTGGCCGCGTTGCTGGCAGGTGATGTGCAGGTCATAGAGGGTGTGCCACCGGCCGATCTGGCGCAACTGAAGGCCAATGCAGAGGTCAGCTTGTTCAATACCGTATCCAACCGGTTGATTTTCCTGGAGGTGGATCAGTACCGTGATAAATCGCCTTACGTCACTGACAAGAATGGCAAGCCGCTGGACAAGAATCCCATGAAAGACCTGCGCGTGCGCCAGGCCATTTCAAAGGCGATCAACCGTGCCGCCATTGTCAGTCGCGTCATGGAGGGCAATGCAGTTGCGACAGGACAGCTGATGCCGGCCGGTTATTTCGGCGGCCTGCCGGACGCCAAGGTGGAAATTGCCGACATTGCGGCAGCCAAAAAACTATTGTCCGACGCCGGCTATCCGGATGGTTTCGGTCTCACCATCCACGGCCCCAGCGACCGTTATGTCAACGACGCAAAAATCATTCAGACCGTGGCACAGATGCTGACCCGCATAGGGATTGTCACCAAGGTGGAAGCGCTGCCGGCATCAGTCTATTTCAGCCGCCTGTCCAAACAGGAATTCAGCATGATGCTATTAGGCTGGGGAGGCGGCGCCGGTCATGTATCGACCTTTGTGAAGTCCATGCTGGCGACCTACAACACGGAACGCGGCTGGGGTACCGGTAATTATGGGCGTTACAGCGACCCACGCGTAGATACGCTGACGGAGCAGGCGTATGCGACGCTGGATACCGGCAAGCAGGAAAAACTATGGCAGCAGGCCAGCCAGGTCGGCTTGGGCGAACTGGGCCTGATTCCATTGCACCATCAGGTCAATGTATGGGCGACGCGCAAAGGTTATGTGTATTTCCCGCGTACCGATGAACGTACGCTGGCAATGGAAGTCAGCGCCAAATAAGAGCGCAAAACGAGAACGCAAAAAAATACAGGCCGATCAGGCCTGTATTTTTTTTGCTCGTTTGCAGAGGGGTGTTCCGGCTTCTGTGTTCCAGCTTAGCTATTCAGGTCAAACGTAAATACGCCAACAGTCCAGAACGTCAGGGCTTTACCGTCTTCGATATACGGTTTGAACAGCGCGCGCATCAGCGCTTGCCTGGCGGCTTCATCCAGCCGTGAAAATCCTGAGGACTTTTCAATTTCCACTTTTTCGGCGCGGCCTTTTTCATTGACCAGCACACGTAGCGCGACCTTGCCTGCTTCGCCCATGCGGCGGGAGATGTTGGGATATTCGAGTCTGGGCGCCTGTATGTATTCGATGCCGGAAATGGTTTTCGGCGGTGCAGGTGTTGCGGGCGCCGCCTGCTGAACTGCTGCAGGTGCGGCTGCTTCCTGATGATGCGCGACTGGCGGAGTTTCTGTCTGAGTAATGACGATCGCGTTTTCCGCCGGCGCCTTGTTGACGATAGGTACAACCGGAACCGGGACGACTACCTGCTTGGTAATGGGTATCAGTTTGGGGGCGGGTTTGGGCGCGGCCGGTTTTTCCGGCTCCTGAGAAACCAGGCTAATGAAAATTTCTTTTGGCAGTGCCTGCTTTACGTGCCGCAGCAGCCCGTTTTGCAGCGCATAGATCAGGCCCAGATGGGCCAAGATAATGACGATCAGTGAGCCGGAGCGGCGAATCTTTTCAAGCAGCGCAAACGGCAGCTCGAAAGACAGGGAAGGTGCGGCTGTCTGCATGGTGTTCATGCGGCCAGCGCGTTGGAATGAAAATGCACCTGATGAATATGCGCCGGCATCGCCTTGTCTAAACATTCGCGCAATATGCTTTTGGCGCAGCTTGCGCATTTGCCGCAGCAAGTGCCCACGTCCAGATTGGCGCGCAGTTCAGCCATGGTCGTCATGCCGGATTCAACGGCATTACGGACCTTCTTCTCAGAAACATTGTTGCAAACACAGACAATCATGTCACACCTTAATAATCTAGGGTCATTCAGTTGGCCCGCGCACCCGTTACCAGACGCGCCAGCAAATTGAATTTCCCCTGTTGGGGTAATGTTCGTTCTACTACGTTGGCCCACTGCTCAGACAATTGCTGGCAGGTTGCCCTTAATACCGGCGCCAGATCCGGCAGGTCTGCCAGGATCTTCAGGTGTCTTTCTATGACCGACGCTAGCTTGACGCAGGCGCTATGGTCACCGGTCTCCGCACTATTGACCGTGTAATGCGACATCAGGTGCAGTACGGCGGAGACCAGCAGTTCAGGCTGTGCAGGCACGCTGCCTGGCTCAAAAAATTCTGGATTGCTGCTAGCCATCAAACTCTCCTTATAGAATGGTTTGGCTCGCGCGCTTTGCCCGTGTTGTCCACATAGTGGAGACAGGGGCTGGGCAGCGCTGGCTAGGAAATCCCGACATTGTCTGCTTACGCAGTCAGAATCAGTTTGTTCAGTTGCGTGATGCGCAGGCGGTAGATACGGCCTTCATGGTCAATCTCTACTTCTCGCATCTGGCGCATCAGTTCGCGGCTCTTCAGGCGAACGACAGGAGTGCCATCTGCACTTTTTGCAGACAGGGACGACACGTTGCGTACTTCTGGGCGAGCTTCCGGGAATGTGCTTTGAGTCATTTATTTCTCCTGTAATCTAAACGAGAACAATTCTTATTTAGATTATTGTATATTCCCCACAAATTTGCAAGTCTTTTTGATGAAGTAACGCAGGTTTTTGCGGCTTGCCTCAAAGAAGATGATTTGAGTCAATAAAATTGATGCCAAAAAAAGCAGAAAATGCCTGAAAAACAAGGACTTAAGGGCGGCGGGCAAGAATGGGTTGGGGCATGAAAACGGGCCTGCAGCAGATGCTGGCAGGCCCGTCATGGTATTACCGGTGAAACTGGGTCGTAGATTAAGCCGCTACCGCAACCTGTTCGGTGCCGGTTACGGTTTCTTCATCGTCCACGGAAGAGCGGATCAGATAATCAAATGCGCTCAGCGAAGCTTTGGCGCCTTCGCCTACCGCAATAACGATCTGCTTGAACGGCACCGTGGTGACGTCACCTGCGGCAAATACGCCGGGGATCGAAGTCTGGCCTTTTGCGTCGACTTCTATTTCGCCATGGCGTGACAGTGCCAGTGTGCCTTTCAGCCATTCGGTGTTCGGCACCAGGCCAATCTGCACGAATACGCCTTCCAGTTCCACTTTCTTTGCTTCGCCGGATTTCAGGTCTTTATACGTCAGTCCGTTTACCTTGGCGCCGTCACCATGGATTTCAGTAGTCTGGGCCGATGTGATGACAACGACATTGGACAGGCTGTGCAGCTTGCGTTGCAAGACCGCGTCGGCGCGCAATTCTGCGCCAAATTCGATCAGTGTCACATGGCTGACAACGCCGGCCAGGTCGATTGCCGCTTCCACGCCGGAGTTGCCGCCGCCGATGACCGCCACACGTTTGCCTTTAAACAGCGGGCCGTCGCAGTGTGGACAATAGGCAACACCGTGGTTACGGTATTCCTTCTCGCCCGGCACATTGATTTCGCGCCAGCGGGCACCGGTTGCTAGCACAATGCTTTTTGCTTTCAGCGTTGCACCGCTGGCAGTTTTCACTTCCAGCAATTTACCGGGCACCAGTGCATCGGCGCGCTGGAGATTCATGATGTCGACTTCATAGGTCTTCACGTGCTGTTCCAGCGCCGTGGCAAATTTCGGTCCTTCGGTTTCCGTTACCGACACGAAGTTTTCAATCGCCAGCGTATCCAGCACCTGGCCGCCAAATCTCTCTGCCAGTACGCCGGTACGGATGCCTTTACGTGCGGCATAGATAGCTGCCGCAGCGCCTGCAGGGCCGCCGCCGACGATCAGCACGTCAAACACGTCTTTCTTGTCCAGTTCTGCTGCCTTGCGGGCGCCGGCATTGCTATCGAGCTTTGCCAATATTTCTTCCACGCCGGAACGGCCCTGACCGAACACTTCGCCATTCATATAGATGGTAGGCACAGCCATGATCTGGCGTTTTTCTACTTCATCCTGGAACAGCGCGCCATCAATCGCGACCTGGCGGATGCGCGGGTTGATGATGGACATGACGTTCAGCGCCTGAACGACTTCCGGGCAGTTCTGGCAGGACAGTGATATATATGTCTCAAACTCGTAATCGCCGTCCAGATTGCGGATCTGCTCAATGACGGCGTCATCGAGTTTGATAGGGTGGCCGCCAACTTGCAGCAGCGCCAGCACCAGCGATGTAAATTCATGGCCCATGGGGATGCCGGCGAAGCGTACGCCTACATCGGTGCCAGGACGGTTGATACTGAATGAAGGCTTGCGTTCTGCGTCATCGGTGCGCTCTACCAGCGCAATGCGATTCGACAGGGAAGTGATTTCTTCCAGCAGCGACTTCAGTTCGCGGGATTTGTCGCCGCCATCCAAGGACGCAACGATCTCAATCGGCTGCGTGACCTTTTCGAGATAGGCTTTCAACTGGGTTTTGAGATTTGCATCTAACATGATTGCGGCTTTCATAACAGGATTTGCTTATTTTTGAACGCAGCGTTTGAGCGCAGCGCACCAATGCGCGCTGCGCGTCGGAACTGCGAGACAGATTTGCTGACTTGTGGAGATCTGCCCACACGGGCAAATCTCCGTACGACACTAACTTAGCAATACTGAATACTGCTTAGATCTTGCCTACCAGGTCCAGGGATGGCGTCAGTGTTTCTGCGCCTTCTGTCCATTTAGCTGGGCAAACTTCGCCTGGATGGGAAGCAACGTACTGGGCAGCTTTTACTTTGCGCAGCAGTTCGGATGCATCGCGGCCGATACCGTTGTCATGCACTTCCAGGATCTTGATCTGGCCTTCTGGATTGATGACGAAAGTACCGCGCAGTGCCAGGCCTTCTTCTTCGATCAATACTTCGAAGTTGCGTGCCAGCGTCGCTGTAGGATCGCCAACCAGTGCGTATTGCACTTTTTTGATTGCTTCGGAAGTGTCATGCCATGCTTTGTGCGCGAAATGCGTGTCTGTCGATACGCCATATACATCTACGCCCATTTTTTGGAATTCAGCGTAGTTGTTCGCCAGATCTTCCAGTTCTGTAGGGCAGACGAATGTGAAGTCAGCAGGGTAGAACACAACAACAGACCATTTGCCTTTCATCGTTTCATTGCTGACGTCGATGAACTTGCCGTTTTGGTAGGCTGTTGCTTTGAATGGTTTGATTTGGGTATTGATAAGAGACATCGTCATTTCCTCGTGAGGGTTAAGAAATTCATATATGAGACCGTAGTGTAGGTCAACGGTGATCATTTGTAGAGTTAATTATATTTATATTTGCAATTGATTTTAACTATCGATGACAGTTCAGTGACCTCATGCGCACTGGGCAGCGTACACTGCCACCCGATTGCCAAAATACCATTAACCTATAAACTAACCTATAAAACAGATGGCGGCATACTCCCTGTAATGCAAGCGGAAGCCGGGCAAATACAGGGCGAATGCGCCTGGGACGCCCAAAATGAAAAGCGCCCCCGCACAGTATACTGGCAGGAGCGCTGGCTTTGCTGGCGGCGATTGGTTTTTGCTATTTAGCCCTTGTATCCTTATTTACCACCGTTGCCGCTGTTACCACTGCCGCTACCGCCGCTGCCGATATTCAGGAAGGGTATTGCGCCGCCGGTTGTCGTCGGCAGGCGGCCATCCCATTTTTCTATCGCCTTTGCCTGATTCTCGGTTTCACGCAGGCGCAGCAGCTCCGGTGTTACCTGCTGGCGCTGCAATGCCAGTGCATCGGCTTCGGCCTTGGCGCGTGAAACCTTTTGCTTGGCTTCCACTTCTATCCTTTGCAGATCGCGCTCGGCCTTCATTTTCAACTGGTCTGCCGTGGTCTTGGCTTCAATCGCTTCATTGAAGGTTTTGCTGAAGTTGAAGTTGACGATGGAAAACTCATCCACCACCAGCCCGTGCCTTGCCATGCGCTCACGCAGCGCCAGCACGATTTCGTCGCGTACCTGCGAACGGCGGGAGATCAGTTCTTCCGCTGTGAACCTGGCAGTCACCGCTTTCACCGCTTCCTGCACGCTGGGGATGATGATGCGTTCGCCGGGTTCATTGCCCAGGTCGCGATACACGGATACCACCGCCTCGGGCCGCACATGGTAGTTGATTGCAACGCGGGTATGCACGGTCTGCAAATCCTTGGAGGCGGCATCACCTTCTCCCTCACCCTTCTGTATTGAGACGGGCACCAGATGCAGGCTTTGTGCGATAGGCCAGCGGAAGTGGATACCTTCCGAATACACTTCAGCAGACGGGCTGCCGAAGGTTGTCATCACACCGCGGTTACCTGCCGGCACCGTGGCAAACGGCGCCAGCACCACCAGCAGCACGATAACGACCACACCGGCAATCAGTTTCGAAACGTTTTGCATCTTCAATTCCTTGTTTTAATTGTAGACAGATACAGCGGACGGTCAGCGCCGCACCGAAGACCGGAAACGACATTGACTGGTGGGAAGTATAGATGTGAAAAAGGAAAGCTTCAGCGGTAAAGTGCAGATGAATTAACCACTGTGCGGCGTGAAATTGCAGAGGGATGATGTCTGAAGTCGCGCGGAAAAATCACCGCGCGACTTTGCCTGTCTGGAAGGCATGGCGGAAAGTCTGTTGCAGGCATTAACCCTGGTCTGAATCCGCCGCTTCGTCCATATCAATACTGGCTGGCCTGCGCTGCTGCGAGACTGGGTCCTGGTACATCCACGGCAGCATGAATTCCATCATTTCAGAAGCGGAATTGACCGGAGATTTGGCCTGGTGGGCCACTGCGCTACAGACGGCTTCTATCAGGCATAGCGCAGCCGCTTCCGAGTTTGGCGACAACTGCCTGCGTGTCTGCGCATACAGCGTGACGTTGGCCAGCGAAGCCAGCGGCGAACTGGGTGCGTCGGTCAATGCCAGGATAGGTACGCCTTTTTCGCGCACACGGTGCAGGATGGTGACCACGTCTTCTGCATAACGCGGGAAAGACAGTGCGATGACCAGATCCTTGGGCGTGTATTTAAACAGCTGCCGCGCTGCATGCGAAGGGCCGCCGGAGCCTACCGTGCATTGTATGGTGTCGCAAAACGGCTCCAGGCTATGCATCATCAACCCGCCGAGGAAGGCGCTGGCGCCATAGCCCACGATATAGATACGCTCCGCATTGAGGATCATCCTGACAGCCTGGCTGCACAGCTCGGGCACCAGCCCGCGCCGCGTAGCGTCCAGATTATTGATGTCTTCGTTCAGCGCAGAGGCGATTACCTCTATGCTGGTAGCAGGGCGCTGCACTTCCGTGCGCAATTTGTCGATGGGGGCCAGCATCGCCTCAAACCCGTAAACGAGTTCTGCGCGAAATTGCGGATAGCCTTCAAAACCCAATGCGCGCGCAAAGCGGTTGGCGGTGGCGACCGAGATACCGACTGCATTAGCCAGTTCGTCGATAGACATTGTTGCCGAACGGAAAACGTTGGACAGCACGTAATCGGCCGCCTTGCGGTGGGCCTTCGACAAATTCATATATACCTTGCCAATGCGGGCATTGACTGTACCGCCAACTGCTTGAAGATCGGGACGATTCATGATGGCCAGGTATTTTCAGTGGTAGAAAAATGTAAATATAATTTCATACAATTCAATTGTAAAGAAATGGTTTAAATCAGAATTTGCAAAAAAACGGACACTTGCCGGGTTTGCGGACGTCCGCCTTGCTGCAGCACCAAGCTTGAACACGCAGGGTAAGCAAACATGTTCAAGTTTTAATTTTGAAATAGTGCTTATTTGCGCAATTCTGTTTGTAATGTGCGAGTTAAGTGTCGTTTCACGGAAATTTTAGCCCGGGCACGCGCCATTGCTGCAAAAGCTACAGCAAAAAACGGGCCTGGCCTCGCGGTTGGTGGCAGATATTGGCGGATATTGACGTTTACTGCATGCAATGGAAAGAGTCGGCCTGCGCTACCGGCCAGTAAGTGGCAAACACTTCCGGCATGTAAGCTGGCTGTTTGCCGTCCAGCAGATCCCCGGGTTCCAGGTAGGGCAGCAGGCTGGACACCAGCTTGACCTGATTGGGCGATACGCGGCGTACCAGATGCCGCGGTTTCAGTTCATTGGGGTGATGCAGGCCCGCCGCTTCTATCAGCTCCTGCAACGCCTTCAGTGTGTTCTGATGAAAATGCGCGACGCGCTCGGCCTTGTCAGGAATGAACAGTGCCCTTTGCCGTGACGGATCCTGCGTCGCCACGCCGGTCGGGCATTTGCCGGTGTGGCAGCTTTGCGACTGTATGCAGCCCAGCGCAAACATGAAGCCGCGTGCGGAGTTACACCAGTCCGCGCCCAGCGCCAGCGTGCGCGCGATGTCGAAAGCGGTAATGATCTTGCCGGACGCGCCTATCTTCACCTTGTCGCGCAGATTAACGCCTACCAGCGTGTTATGCACCAGCAGCAGCGCTTCCTGCAGCGGTGCGCCTACATGGTCGGTAAACTCCACTGGCGCGGCGCCGGTGCCGCCTTCGCTGCCGTCCACGACGATGAAGTCCGGTGTGATGCCGGTTTTCAGCATAGCCTTGGCGATGCCGAAGAATTCCCACGGATGGCCTATCGCCAGCTTGAAACCAGTAGGCTTGCCGCCGGACAGCGTGCGCAGCTTGTCAATAAACTGCAGCAGGCCTTCCGGTGAAGAAAACGCAGAATGCCCAGCTGGCGATACGCAGTCCACACCCGGCTCCACGCCGCGTGCTTCGGCAATTTCAAACGTGACTTTGGCGCCCGGCAGCAAACCGCCATGGCCGGGTTTGGCGCCTTGAGACAATTTAACCTCGATCATTTTTACCTGCGGCAGCGTGGCGCTGGCAGTAAAACGTTCTTCCGAAAAGCTGCCGTCCGCATTGCGGCAGCCGAAGTAGCCGGAACCAATCTCCCATACCAGGTCGCCGCCGGCGTCCTTGCTGTTTTCGGGCCGGTGATAGCGGCTGATGCTGCCCTCGCCGGTATCGTGCATGAAGCCGCCTTTTTGCGCACCCTGGTTCAGCGCGCGTATCGCATTGGCAGACAGTGCGCCGAAGCTCATCGCCGAGATATTGAATACGCTGGCCGAATACGGCTGAGCGCGCCCTTCACCTATTGTGATGCGGAAATCGTGCGAGTGGACTGTGCTGGGGCTGATCGAATGATTGATCCATTCATAGCCGGATTCATACACATCCAGCTGCGTACCGAAAGGGCGCTTGTCCAGCTCCTGCTTGGCGCGCTGGTAGACGATGGAGCGCTGGTTGCGAGAGAAAGGATTGGCGGCGGTGTCTTCTTCCAGAAAATACTGGCGTATCTCTGGCCGTATGTATTCAAAGAAGAAGCGGAAGTTTGCCAGGATGGGGTAGTTGCGCAGAATGGAGCGCTTGGTCTGCCGCAGATCGCTGATGCCCACAATGGTCAGCGCACCGGATGCCAGCACCAGCCACCAGCCGCGGTCGAGGATCAGCGCCAGCGCAAAAGACAGCAGGAAGACAAAGCCGGAAAGAACCAGCGTAAGGTAACGCGCGTTTAGCATCTTGCTCTCCATGGATGTGGGAAGCAGTGTACAGGCGAAGCCTGGAATGCGAAACAGGAACATTGTATCGAAAGCAATGTTCGTATTGCGCTGTTGTTTGGACGGGACAGCATGGCGTCGTCATGTTAGCGCTGCATAGTGAACAATGAGATTTAAGAAAATTTTCAAATTAATTAAAAATATCGTGTTGAGTTGCAGCGGAAACTGATCCACCTCTAGCACACAGTCCTAACTGGATTTACGAGTAGAAGATCGGCGCGATTGACCTAGCTTTACTAGGAATTATTCAACGCTGGAACATTGGTGACTAAGTCCCATTGAGAAAGATCGTAAGACAATTAGGTATCTCGAAACACCGCTCAGCTATTTGTGCGAAGAAATCCATCGTGTTATCGATAACCACGCCTTTAGCTTTCTGTCTGGTCAAAGACCGAGG
>JAYSKH010000331.1:0-23468 GCA_043726505.1 Undibacterium sp.
CACATGACGCGATGATGAGTGCTGCACCAGATAGCCAGAACCAGGTTTCGAGGCTGAAATCAAATGTGTCATACCCAGTGAGACCCGAACTTGAGCCTGTCCAATGACCGCCCGACAGCAGCAGCTGACTCAAGACTATCGGCAGCACCAGTGAAATAACTGTCGCAAAGAACGGCGACGCTCCCCGATAGAAAGATAGCCAGCCAACGAGCGCCGATACTGCAAAGCAGGAGACGATAGCCAATGCGATGGCGTATGTGACGGATATCGCCGAAAACCCATTGTGTGTGAAGACCAATCCGGCGGCGTAGGCGCCGATACCAAAGAAGGCCGACTGGCCGAATGTCAGATAACCTGCGTAGCCCCACAGAACATCGACCGTAATCGCCGCAATGGCAAAGAAAAATGCTTTGATGAGGATGTTGAGCAGATAGGTATCGAAAATCCACGGCCCTATCACCAGCAAAAGTATGCCCATAAAACCAAGCGTCACAAACTGGCGGAGCTTGCCGGAACGCTTCTTGGAATTGCCGGCTACGCCGAAAGTTTGTGAAGTATGCATGCTAGCCATGAGCAAACCCCTTGGGACGAATGCGCAGAGTAACGGCGGCAAGGACTGCTATCGTAAGCCCTCCCAATACCGGGCTGATAAACGTACTGACCAGCACCTGGCATGCACCAAAAATAACGCATGTAGCGAGAAGACTCAGCATGGAATGCCCCGAAACCATTACAAGCATGAAGGCGCTTACCAGCCACGGCAAACCCATGTTAGGATCCACGCTGGAAAGCGGAGTGATGAGATTTCCGGCCAGCCCGCCCAAGCCTGCGCCAATGCCAAATGTGATGAAGCGGATGCGGCCGGAGTGAATGCCAAGTCCCCGGGCAAGATCCTCATTCATGATGACTGCGCGGGTTTTGACACCGAACCGGGTGCCGTTCAGCAGGCCCGTCAATATGCCGCACAAGACCAGCGCGATGGGCACCAGCAGCAGCCGATAGCTTGAGTACTCGGTGCCACCAATACTGAGCGCACCTTTGAGCGGTGTTTCAACAAATTGCACTTCGCGCCCAAACACCATGACAATGAGCTGGCCTATCACGATGCCCAGCCCCCATGTGGCAAGGATTGCGTCTAGTGGGCGTTTGTACAGCGGGCGAACAATGAAACGCTCTACCACGGCCCCGACAACCACGCCGAATACCAGTGCAAGCGGTATGCCGAACCAGGAATTAAGCTTCAGCTGAGTCACCACGAAACTCGCGTAGCCGCCCAGTGTGAGCAGCGAACCGTGCGCGAAATTGACAATTTTCATGACCCCGAAAATCATCATCAGTCCCGAAGTAACTATAAACAACACCGCAGCGCTTGTAAAAATATCTAAAAATAATGCCATTGTCTCCTCCTTCTAAAAAGCGAACCGGTTTTTTAAGTCGATTCGCCCGGCTGGCCTGAGCCAGTCTTATTTCTACTTAATATTTGGGCATTGCATGCCTGGATCGACATTTTTAAATGTCTGCAAGATTTTGATAGAGCCATTGGCTTCCACCTGGCCCAGTTGCATGGAAAGAGGCGTATGCCGGCTCTTATTCATTTGCACCAGCCCGCGGGGGCCGGTATACGATACCTCGCCAAGCGCCTTGATCACTTTGGCCGGATCTGTCGAACCTACCTTTTCTACCGCAGCCTTATACAGATACATTGCTTCATACTGTGGCTCAGACAGTTCGTTTGGCGTCTTCGTGTCTGCATTGAACTTCGCATTGAGGGCTTTCACAAACGCCTTGTTTTCCGGCGTATCTATACTGGTCAGATAAGATGCAGACATATAGATACCGGTAGCGACATCGCCCATGCTTTTTGCTGTGCCTTCATCTATCGCGAGATTGCCGTAAGGGATGGCAAGGCCCGAACCCTTCAGTTGCTTGGCGAGTGCCACATTGGGAGCGCCACCCGCAGTTGCGCTGATCAAGGCGTCCGGTTTGACCGACCTTATCTTGGATATCACCGGAGTCCATTCTGTACCGTCAATCGGCAGGTATTCTTCGCCGACAACCTTGCCGCCGTGTTTTTCAATATAGGCCTTGGTAAATTCCAGCATGCCGCGGCCAAACGCATAATCACTGCCAACGACAAAGAAGGTTTTCGCATTTTTTGTTTTCAGCATGTAGTCAACCACCGGAGCCACCTGCTGCTCTGGAACCCATCCATTGACATACATCCATGGGTTGCAGGAGCGGCCTTCGTAAAAGGACGTGTAAATGTAAGGCACCTTGCCGCGCGATACGATAGGTAAGCCGGCATTTCTTGCAGCACTGGTTTCCATGGCGATGATCGCATCAACTTTTTTCTGAAACACCAGCGTGTCAAACGCCTTTTGCGCACCTACCGCGCCAGACGCATCATCGACAATTTCCAGTTGCACCTTGCGCCCAAGGATACCGCCGGCGGCATTAATTTCACTGGCGGCCAGCTCCGCAGACTGCACGACAGCCGGCGCGATGACGCTGTTCGCACCGGACAGCCCGACAGCCACGCCAATCTTGATCGGATCTGCGGCGTACGTATTCGTTGCTGTCATTGCTGCCATTGCCGTGATGGCAGTGATTACGGCAGCGGCACATGTACTTGTGTTAAAAAATTTGCGTGAGGTCTTCATCATAACTCCCTGGGTGGTTTTGGCGGTGTATGTTCGCTACTCTATGTAATTTGTAGTTCTCGGTGCATATTTTTGGCTTCGTGTGGCGGTTTATATGAAGTGTGTTGATCTCCCTGGCTTATCCATCCTGTCAATTATTAAATTACCCGGTGATCTGTATCTATGCAGGTGAAGGAGGCCAGCCTGTTCCCAGCATGGGGTCGTAAACATCGTGCCGCCGGTCTCGCAGCACGTGATTGAACGCATTCAGATCGCGGCCTGAACGGGACTGTTCAAGGTTGATGACGGCATAGAGAATTTCTTCCTCTGCACGGCTCGCAGGCCCTGCAACCGGAAATCCATTTGATGCGACGATGACGCTCTGGCCAGTGAATTCCTGCCCTCGCTCGGTGCCGATGCGATTCGCGCAGATGATGCTTAATCCGTTGCTATGGGCACCCGCCATAGTGAGCGTATTGGCCATAGACGGCCCCGTCCGTATTTCACCTGCCATCGGCACCCAGTTGGTAGGGACACAGACAAAGTCCGCTCCCTGCATGGCTAGCAGCCTGTACACTTCAGGGAACCAGCCGTCATAACAGATGGCCACACCAATCCGCCCCACGGGTGTGTCAAAAACCGGCAGGCCAAGGTCGCCGGCCTCAAAGACAAGACGCTCCCTGGCCCACAGGTGGAGTTTTCGATATGTGCCGAGCAGGCCCTGGGGGCCGATGACTAGTGCGGAATTGAAAATACGAGAACCATCCTGCTCCGTGATCCCGGCAACAAGATGAATATTCAGTCTCTCGGCGATTGCTGTCCATGCCTGCGCCGATTCCCCGTCAGGTACGGCTTCTGCCAAGGCCAGCGCCTCTGCACGGTCGCTGAAGTTGTAGCCGGTATTTGCCAGCTCAGGCAATACAATCAGCGAAGCGCCTTCGGCAGCGGCAACCTCAATCATCTGTAGTGAGCGCGCCAGGTTTTCCTTCTTCTGGCCGATACGCGGCTCCATCTGGATGCTCGCCACCTTGACGTTGAAAACGGGATCGCCCGTCAGCTGCTGTGTTGCTTGCTGTATTGCTTGCTCTGTTGCGTGCTCTGTTGCGTGCTGTATTGCCACTCGATTCTCCAAAAAACAAAAAGCCCTCGAACACGCTGGTGCGTGAATCGAGGGCTTTCATAGCCATCCGTATATGTAAGGCAGCAATATTGCTGCTGACAACTCTCTAAATCATTATTGAGCTGTCTGATCGGTTATGAGAATGCACCTTTTTAAAAGCCATGTCAAGAAAACTTTCACCGCTCTTTTTTGCCTGAGCAAGAGGGTAAATGACCTGGTAGTTTGATGTCCTCGCACGACAAATACGAAAAATTTTCGCGCGCTTGCCCGCAACTTTGCAACAGCGCTATGATGGATATCAGCGCCCGGGCATCAATCTTGCAATCCCCGGTTAGCAGGACAAATCTGGAAAAATCTGGACACAGCGACGCCATGCAAGCATACCGCTACACCCACACCGTCGGCAGCAAGACTTACGGCTTTCATGACCTGAAAGACCTGATGGCGAAAGCGACGCCCGCGCGCTCCGGCGACATGCTGGCCGGTGTCGCCTCAGACAGCGCTGAGCAGCGCGTGGTCGCACAGATGGTGCTGGCCGAGCTGCCTCTGTCCACCTTCCTGCACGAAGCGCTGGTGCCGTATGAAACAGATGAAGTCACGCGGCTGATCATCGACAGCCACGATGCTGCGGCCTTTGAGCCTGTCAGCCACCTGACGGTAGGCGATTTTCGCAACTGGCTACTGGGTGATGATGCGGATAGCGCTGCACTGGCAGCGCTGGTGCCGGGCCTCACGCCAGAGATGGCCGCTGCGGTGTGCAAGATCATGCGCAACCAGGATCTGATTCTGGTCGCGCAAAAGTGCCGCGTGGTGACGGCTTTCCGCAACACCATAGGTCTGCCGGGCCGGTTGTCCACCCGACTGCAGCCCAACCACCCTACCGACGACGCCAGCGGCATTGCCGCCAGCTTGCTGGATGGCTTGCTATACGGCAGCGGCGATGCCGTGTTCGGCATCAATCCTGCAAGCGATAATGTGCAGCAAGCAGTCAAGCTGATCAGTTTGATGGATGAAGTCATACGCCGCTACGACATCCCCACGCAATCCTGCGTGCTGACCCATGTGACCAATACGATGGAAGCGATACGGCGCGGCGCACCGGTGGATCTGGTATTCCAGTCCATCGGCGGGACCGAAGCGACCAACAGCAGCTTCGGCATCAACCTCGCGCTGCTGGACGAGGCGCATAGCGCTGCACTGTCACTGAAGCGCGGCACCGTCGGCGACAACCTGATGTATTTTGAAACCGGCCAGGGCAGCGCGCTGTCTGCCAATGCGCATCACGGGCTGGACCAGCAAACCTGCGAAGCGCGCGCGTATGCGGTGGCGCGCCGCTTCAAGCCCTTGCTGGTGAATACCGTGGTCGGTTTTATTGGTCCTGAATACCTGTTCGACGGCAAGCAGATCATCCGCGCCGGGCTGGAAGACCATTTCTGCGGCAAGCTGCTCGGCCTGCCGATGGGCTGCGATGTCTGTTATACCAACCATGCAGAAGCCGACCAAAACGATATGGATGTGCTGCTGACTTTGCTCGGTGTGGCCGGCTGCGGCTTCATCATGGGCGTGCCGGGTTCGGACGACATCATGCTGAACTACCAGACCACGTCTTTTCACGATGCGCTGTACGCGCGCCGCGTGCTGGGGCTCAGGCCCGCTCCAGAGTTTGAAGCGTGGCTGCACAAGATGCAGATATTTGGCGATGGTGCTCAACCCGGCCAACAATTCCAGTTGCATGACTCTGTGCCGCCGGCTTTCCAGCAAGCGCTGCGGCGACTGTCCTGAGACTATGCTTATTCGGAAACAAACATGAGCAACGATAAGCCCCCTGTCATTGTTAATCCGTGGAGCAGCCTGCGCAGCCTTACCGCAGCGCGCATTGCACTGGGGCGTGCGGGCATCAGTCTGCCGACGCGGGCGCAGCTGGATTTCCAGCTTGCGCATGCGCAGGCGCGCGATGCGGTGCACCTGGAGCTGGATGTTGCACAACTGGCGCCAGCGCTTTCAGCTGCATTGGGCCAACAAGAGAACACGTGTATCAACCTGCACAGCGCGGCAACCGACCGCGGCACTTATCTGCAAAGGCCCGATCTGGGGCGCAGGCTGGATGACGCATCGGTAAAGGTGCTGAACAGCCTGACGCAGCCTGATAAAAATACAGATGACGCGCGCTACGATATCGCCTTTGTCATTGTCGATGGCCTGTCCGCGCTCGCCATCATGCAGCATGCCGCACCCTTTCTCGGTTTGCTGCATCAACAACTGGCGGCAGACAACTGGTCGATCGCACCGCCCTGCATCGTCCGCCAGGGCCGGGTGGCAATCGGCGATGAAGTGGCCAGCCTGCTGGGCGCAAAAATGGTGGTCGTGCTGATAGGCGAGCGGCCCGGTCTCAGTTCTCCGGACAGCATGGGCCTGTACCTGACATGGATGCCGCATCCCGGCCTGACGGACGCCAGCCGCAACTGCATCTCCAACGTGCGGCCTGCAGGGCTGTGTTATGAGGACGCTGCCGCCAAGCTGTTTTACCTGCTATCCGAATCCCGCCGCCGGCAATTATCCGGTGTCGCACTGAAAGACGATGCGGTAGAAGCGTCTGAGCTATTGCCGGTTCCGCCGCAGCGCAACTTCCTGCTGGAATAGCGTTCTCCCCCAAGGTACACAGCCTTTGCAACCGAGCTTTCGGCATTGATGAAAAATATTAACGTCTGATTTACGTTTACGTAAACGTAAATTAATGTGCTATTCTTAAATCAACAGGTGCGCTGCCCATTATCTTGGGCAGCGTTAAACGGGAAAGCGGTTCGCGCTGTCTGACAAGACAGCTGCCATGCCCCTGCTGCCTCCGCAACGGTATGCGAGTGCGGTTACATCATCTACGCCACTGGTCCAAACATGGACTGGGAAGGCGATGTAACAAGACTCGCAAGCCCGGATACCGGCCTGTTGATCATCAGGAAAACATTGCGGAAGGCCTTGTTTGAGTGAAAGCTGCTGTGCTGCCGGAGTATCTGGTGGGCAGCGTCCTGCTCTCTCAATGCACACGGCAATTTTTCTGAGGTCTGCTTGCGTACGGAAGGTGCGCAAGGGGTGTTCAACACTCATGGCCGGAATTTTCTCACCCGCATCAAGGCTGGCGAGGGAATCCGTTTTCAGGCAAACAGGCAGAACGCGCATTCCGTGGGCAGCAGCCCCGCCGCGCGCTGCCGTCCGTACAGGAAATGCATCATGAACCACACTTCCGGCACTCCAGCCCACTCGTCCATTCCTTCCGTCAAACTGCTGATCAACGGCCAGCTGGTGGAATCCAAAACCGAGCAGTGGCGCAATATCGTCAATCCGGCAACACAAAAAGTCATTGCGCGCGTGCCCTTCGCCACAGCGGAAGAAATGCAGCTGGCCGTGGACAGCGCCAAGCAGGCCTTTGCCACATGGCGCAAGACCGCCATCGGCGCGCGGGCGCGTATCTTCCTGAAATACCAGCAGCTGATACGCGAGAACATGCAGGAACTGGCGGCCATATTGACAGCAGAACAAGGCAAGACACTGGCCGATGCCGAAGGCGACATCTTCCGCGGGCTGGAAGTGGTGGAGCATGCCGCCAACATCGGCAACCTGCAGATGGGCGAAATCGCCAACAACGTGGCCAATGGCGTCGATACCTATACGCTGAACCAGCCTCTCGGTGTATGCGCCGGCATCACCCCTTTCAATTTCCCGGCGATGATACCGCTGTGGATGTTTCCAATGGCGATCGCCTGCGGCAATACCTTTATCCTGAAGCCTTCCGAGCAAGACCCGATGGTGACAATGCGGCTGGCCGAACTGGCGATACAGGCCGGCATCCCTGCCGGCGTGCTGAATGTCGTGCATGGCGGCGAAGAAATCGTCAATGCGATCTGTGACCATCCTGACATTAAAGCGGTGTCCTTTGTAGGCTCCACCCGCGTTGGCACCCATGTATATAACCGCGCCACGCTGGCAGGCAAGCGCGCGCAGTGCATGATGGGCGCCAAGAACCACGCGATTGTGCTACCGGACGCCAACAAAGAGCAGACGCTGAACAATCTGGCCGGCGCTGCCTTTGGTGCGGCAGGCCAGCGCTGCATGGCGCTGTCGGTGGTGATCCTGGTGGGCGAAGCGCAAAACTGGGTGCCGGACCTGCTGGACAAGGCGCGCTCACTGAAAGTAAACGGCGGCGCGGAACCGAATACAGACATCGGCCCCGTTATTTCGCACAGCGCAAAAGCACGCGTCACCGGGCTGATAGAACAAGGCGTCAGCGAAGGTGCGCAACTGGCATTGGATGGCCGCAACCCGTCTGTCGCAGGCTACGAGGAAGGTAATTTCATCGGCCCGACGGTATTTACCGGTGTGCAGCGCGGCATGCGCATCTATGAAGAAGAAATCTTCGGCCCGGTATTGTGCGTGATGCACGCAGACAGCCTGCAGGAGGCGATTGCCATCATCAACGCCAATCCCAACGGCAACGGCACCGCGCTGTTCACGCAATCCGGCGCAGCGGCACGCACGTTTGAAGAAGATATCGACGTCGGCCAGATCGGCATCAACGTGCCTATTCCTGTACCTGTGCCGCTGTTCTCGTTCACCGGTTCGCGCGCGTCCAAGCTCGGCGATCTCGGCCCCTATGGCAAACAGGTCATCGCTTTCTATACGCAGACCAAGACCATCACATCACGTTGGTTTGACGACAGCACCACAGTGGGCAAGGTCAATACCACGATCACCCTGAAGTAGGTGCTTGTCATGGACTTCGAACTGAATGAAGACCAGCGTGCCTACCAGCAGTCCGCCAGGGATTTCGCCGTGCGCGAGATGGCGGGCAAGGCCGCGCTGTGGGATGCGGAATCCATCTTTCCGCTGGATGTGATCGCGCACGCGGGAGAACTGGGCTTTTGCGGCATGTATGTGCCGCAGGAAGCAGGCGGCCTGGGCCTGTCGCGGCTGGACGCCGCCATCGTGTTTGAAGAACTGGCGCGCGCCTGCCCTTCTACGGCTGCGTACATCACGATACACAATATGGCTACGTGGATGATTGCGCAGTGGGCCACGCCTGAAGTACGCAACGCCTGGGTGCCGCAGCTGGCAAGCGGCAAAAAGCTAGCGTCTTACTGCCTGACTGAAGCTGGCGCTGGTTCCGACGCCGCATCCCTGACGACTTCCGCCAGGCTGGATGGCGAGCATTATGTGCTGAACGGCGCCAAGGCTTTTATTTCCGGCGCCGGTGCGACCAAGGTGCTGGTAGTGATGGCCCGCAGCGGCGCAGCCGGTGCAGGCGGCATCTCGGCATTTGCCGTGCCGGCCGACCTGCCCGGCATCAGCTATGGACGCAAGGAAGAAAAAATGGGCTGGAACAGCCAGCCCACGCGCACCATCAGCTTTGACAATGTGCACGTGCCGCGCTCGCATCTGCTGGGTGAAGAAGGCCAGGGTTTCCGTATGGCGATGCGCGGGCTGGATGGCGGCCGCATCAATATCGCTACCTGCTCGATAGGCGCTGCGCAATCAGCGCTGAACAGCGCGCAAGCCTATATGAACCAGCGCATGCAGTTCAAACAGCGGCTGTCCGAATTCCAGTCGCTGCAGTTCAAGCTGGCAGATATGCAGACCGAACTGGTAGCGGCACGCCAGATGGTCAGGCTGGCGGCCACCAAGCTGGATATGCAGGCACCCAATGCTTCCGTCTATTGCGCAATGGCCAAACGGCTGGCCACCGATACCGGCTTCACTGTCTGCAATGAGGCATTGCAAATCCACGGCGGCAACGGCTATATCCGTGAGTATCCACTGGAGCGCTACCTGCGCGACGTGCGTGTGCACCAGATACTGGAAGGCACCAACGAAATCATGCGCGTCATCGTGGCGCGCCATCTCCTTAACCAATCCCCCAGCGAGGAATTTTTATGACTACGGCTTCCTATGCCAACCTGCAATTGGACATCAGCAGCCATACGGCACTCGTGACGATCAGCAATCCGCCGGCCAATACCTGGACACTAGCGGGCCTGAAAGACATGGTCAGGCTGGTTGATGACCTGAACGCCAATCCAGACATCTACAGCCTGGTGCTGACAGGCTCGGGCGAGAAATTTTTCTCTGCCGGCGCGGATCTGAAGCTGTTCGCCGATGGCGACCTGGCGGTGGCGGCGGAAATGGCACGTCGTTTTGGCGAAGCGTTTGAGGCGCTGTCGCGTTTCAACGGTGTTTCCATTGCGGCCATCAACGGTTATGCGATGGGCGGCGGGCTGGAATGCGCACTGGCCTGCGATCTGCGCATAGCGGAAACCCAGGCGCAGATGGCGCTGCCAGAAGCGGCTGTGGGCCTGCTGCCGTGCGCCGGCGGCACGCAAAACCTGGCGTGGCTGGTGGGCGAAGGCTGGGCCAAGCGGATGATATTGTGCGGCGAGAGGGTCACTGCAGAAACGGCATTGCGCATAGGTCTGGTGGAAGAAGTGGTAGCCACCGGCGCCGCCGTCGAACGCGCACTGGTGCTGGCCGCTCAGGCCGCAAAGCAAAGCCCGACCAGCGTCAAGGCATGCAAGCAACTGATACAGGGGGCGCGGCACCAGAGCATGAGCAGCATGCTGCCGCCGGAGAGGGAAGCTTTCATCAAACTGTTTGACAGCGCCGACCAGAAAGAAGGCGTCAATGCCTTCCTGGAAAAACGCACGCCGGTATGGAGGAATGCATGAGCACCCTGCCCGCCGCCGTGCTGTTTGATACGCTGCCCACTGAAAATGGCAAGCTGCTGGGCGTGGCCACGCTGAATGCGGAAAAGACGCTGAATGCACTGTCGATGGAGATGGTGGATCTGTTGGCGCAGCAGTTGACTGCATGGCGCGCCGATCCAGCCATCGTCGCGGTGATCTTGCAAGCAGCCGGCGACAAGGCATTCTGTGCGGGCGGTGATCTGCAAAACCTGTACCGCTCCATGCAGGAACAGCATGCCTCACCCAATAAAGATGATCTGCTGGCCAATACTTACGCGCTGGATTTTTTTGAGCGCGAATACCGGCTGGATTACCTGATCCACACCTATGGCAAACCCATACTGTGCTGGGGCCACGGCATAGTGATGGGCGGCGGCATAGGCCTGATGGCCGGTGCCAGCCACCGCGTAGTAACAGAAAAATCGCGGCTGGCAATGCCGGAAATCGCCATCGGCCTGTATCCAGACGTTGGCGGCAGCTGGTTCCTGAACCGCATGCCGGGCAAGCTGGGCCTGTTCCTGGCGCTGACGGGTGCATCGATCAATACTGCCGACGCCAGGTTTGCCCGGCTGGCGGATTTCCAGCTTCAGCATGCAGACAAGGCTGCGCTGATCGCCAGCCTGCAGGCGCAACCGTGGAGCAGCAGCGAGCAGGACAACCATGCGCTGCTGAGCAGGTTGCTGCAACAGGCTGAGCAGCAGCACGCCGCTGCTGGCTCTACTGATGGCCCTTTGCGGCAGCACTTTGACCTGATCAATCAGCTATGCACGGGTGGGCTGCAAGACATTGTGAAACGTATCACCAGCCTGCAAAGTGACGACCCCTGGCTGAAAAAAGCAGCGGCAGCACTTGCCAAGGGTAGCCCTTCTTCCTCATACCTCGCCTATGCGCTGCAGCAGCGCAGCAAGCACCTATCGCTGGCGGAAGTTTTCCGGCTAGAGCTGGTGGCTTCGCTGGCCTGCGCTGCGGGGCCGGATTTTGCGGAAGGCATACGGGCGCTGATCGTGGACAAGGATATGCAGCCGCGCTGGTCGCCAGCACACCTGCAGGCCGTAACTGAAGAAATGGCGCAACAATTTTTCAACAGCCCATGGGACGAAGCATCCCATCCCCTGAAAGACCTGGGGCGGCAAGATCAACGCCTGGCGGCATAAAGGAGCACACGATGCAAAAGATCGCTTTTATCGGTTTAGGCAATATGGGCGCGCCGATGGCGCTGAATTTATTGAAGAACGGTCACGCGCTGACAGTGTTTGACTTGTCTACCGCCGCCATGAAGACGCTGACGGATGCTGGCGCGCAGGCGGCAACGTCTGCTACGGAAGCAGTCAGCGGCGCGGAAATTGTGATTTCCATGCTGCCCGCCAGCCGCCATGTGGAAGGGCTGTATTTGGGCGAGCACGGCATCTTGCCGCATATCGCCGATGGCACGCTGATCATCGATTGCAGCACAATCGCCGCGCAGACCTCGCAGAAGGTAGCCCAGGCCGCGGCCGCACGTGGCTTGGCTATGCTGGATGCGCCGGTATCGGGCGGCACGGGCGGTGCGCAAGCGGGCACGCTGACTTTCATCGTTGGCGGCGGCGCGGCAGATCTGGAGCGCGCGACGCCGCTGCTACAGGCCATGGGCAAGAATATTTTCCATGCAGGCGCGCATGGTGCAGGGCAAACCGCAAAAATCTGCAACAACATGCTGCTGGGCATACTAATGGCCGGCACCGCGGAAGCACTAGCGCTGGGCGTGGCCAGCGGGCTAGACCCTAAGGTGCTGTCCGATATCATGGGCAAAAGTTCAGGCCGTAACTGGGCATTGGAAGTGTATAACCCCTACCCTGGCGTCATGGACAATGTGCCTGCCTCGCGCGGCTACACTGGCGGCTTTGGCGTTGACCTGATGCACAAGGATCTGGGGCTGGCGGCGGAAGCTGCACTGACAGCGAATGCCGCAACTCCGCTAGGCGAGCTGGCGCGCAACCTGTATGGTTTGCACAGCAAGGCAGGCGCGGGAGGCCAGGATTTCTCCAGCATCCTGCAGCTTCTAAATAAGCAGGCCGAATAAGCCAACTGAAAAAACCAACTGAATACGTAGCCCGTAAAATAGACAAAAAAAATACCGCCTGCGGCATACGCAGGCGGTATTGTATTTTTACGCTATTGCTGCTGTTGCTGCCTCAATCCAGCGGCGCAGTCCGGTATTTATTGACGTCCGATGGCGATACCATCGGCGCTTCATTACCCCAGCTATTACGGATATACGACACCACGGCAGCGATCTCATCATCACTAAGCTTAGGGCCGAAAGGCGGCATACCGTAAGGACGCGGGTTGCCTGCAGTAACCGGCGCAAAACCGCCGGCCAGTACCATACGCACAGGGTTGGCCACCGATGAAGTCATCAGCTTGTGGTTGCCTGCGAGCGGCGGATAGGCCTGCGCTACGCCCTCGCCGCCGGCCTGGTGGCAATCCATACAATTGTTTTTATAGATCACTGCACCGGCCTTCAGCATCGCCTCGTTGTTGCGCCGCTCATTCTGGTTGACTCCGGAACCCGTAATGAACTGAAATGCCTCCTTCAAAAATCCCGGCATGATGTCCTTGTCCGCGGGCTCGGTCCTGGTCTGCGGCAGGCTTTTCAGGTAGGTTGACATCGCATTGATGTCTGCATCGCTCAGGTGTTGCAGGCTTTGCGACACGACTTCAGCCATGGGGCCGGTAACGTATCCGGTAGTCGTGGCACCGTTCTTCAGCAGATCGTTGATGCGCGAAGTCTGCCAGTGGCCCAGGCCAATTTCATTTTCCGACGTCAGCGACGGTGCATACCACTCCTGCCCGCTGAGGATGCCGCCGCCCAGCAGGGTTTCATTAATGCTGGCCCCCAGCGCATTGCGGCTGGTATGGCAGGCGCTGCAATGGCCCAGCCCCTGTACCAGATAGGCGCCGCGATTCCAGTCGGCAGGCTGCTTGTTGTCCTGCTGATAGACTTCAGGGCTGAAGTACATTGCCCTCCATATGCCTAGCAGCGCGCGCTGGTTGTAAGGGAAGCGCAGATCATGCGGCTGGTTCTGGCGGCTGGCCGCTGGGATCGACTGCAGATAGGCGAATAGTGCATCCGAATCGGCGCGTGTGATCTTCGTGTAATTGGGGTATGGGAAAGCCGGGTACAACATGCTGCCGTCGCGGGATTTGCCAGCATGGATAGATTGCCAGAAGTTTTCCTGCGTCCACTTGCCTATACCAGTGTCTTTATCGGACGTGATGTTGGGCGTATAAAAGCTGCCAAAAGGCGTCTGTATCGCGCGGCCGCCGGCGTAGGCGGCAGCGCCGCGCTGCGTGTGGCAGCCCATGCAGTTGCCGGCGCGTGCCAGATAGGCGCCGCGGGCAACCAGTTCAGCGTGGTCCACACTGCTGGTGCGGCTGGCGGCGCTGCCGGAACTACCTTGGCCATCCTGGCCACTACCCAGCATAGCGCCGTAAAAACCCATTGCGATCAATACCACTATGCCCAGCAGCATCAGGGAAAGAATCGGGAGCAGAAAGCGTTTCATAAAAAGAGCATCCTATTGTGGGGCACTGCCGCACACCAGCGGCCTGTTGCTGTAAGTGGTGGCGCCAGTTCCAGCACTGGTGCCAGCCTGCGGAGCAATCACATCTTCCGGCAGGGGGCGCGATGCCAGCCACGCCGATACCGCACCGACATCCTGCGGCGACAAACCCTTGGCAATCTGCGCCATGCAGTCCGGTGCATGCGCATGCCGCGCACCAGTCTGCCATGCACCCAGCTGGCCGACAATATAGTCACGCGGCAAACCCAGCAGCCCAGGGATGAAAGGAGCAATGCCGGTCAGCCTGTCGCCATGGCAGGCTACGCAGGCAGGCAGCTTCTTGCTGCTATCGCCGTTTTGCACCAGCTGGCGGCCACGCTCCAATACGCCGGCATCCGCTACAGGCGCCAGCGGCGCAGGGTAAGGCGGATGCTGGCTGGAGAAAAATTCGGCCATCTCATGCAGGTAAGCGTCCGGCATCTGGCCCACCATATAGGTCATCAATGGATAGGTACGCTTGCCGTCACGGAAATTCTTGAGCTGGTTGAACAGATAGCCTTCCGGCTTGCCGGCGATGCGCGGGTAATACCCGTCATTGGTCGCCCTGCCCTCTTTGCCATGGCAAGCAGTGCATGCCGACAGCCGCTGCGCTATCGTATCCGGCACGACGGTCTGCTGCTTTGCTGCCGCCATCGCTGCGGTGGCGGTGGCGGTTGCAGTTGCAGCGGGGGCTTTCACGGCCGTTTCAGCCGCCGCGACCGGCGAAGCAAACCACAGCGAATATAGCAAGCCTCCGGCAAGCAGAGCCAGCGCGCTGATCCTGAAGACTGCGGAATCACCGGCCGCTTTAGTAGAAAGCGCACGGGGGGCATGCTTGCCGGGCGGTGGGAAATTGGTCATGGTCATCTGGGCATAGGGATGGATAGCAGATGACACAGCTTACTGTCATCCGTCAAAAAATAACAGAATCAGAATTTAAATAAAATACCATATCAGTTTAACTTGCCGGCAATCTGGTATGCACAATTTCCGTACTTTCTGCTTCTTATAAAACTGATGGGCTTGCAGCATACTGGCCCTGTCAGCATAGAAGGAGTACATGATGAAATCAACCGATACCGCCGTTGCACCTGTTACCGCACCCACCGTCGACAGGCAATCTGCCCCCAGCGTAAAAGCACTGATATTTGCCGTATTGTGGAGTTTCTTCGGCATACGCAAGATGGCCAACCTGTCGCAGGACATGGGCAACCTGAAGCCGCAATGGCTGATATTGACCGCGGTTGCAGCAGCGGCAAGCTTCATCAGCGTGCTGCTGACACTGGTCAAGGTAGCGATTCATATCCTTTCCGCCTCGGCATAACTACTACATTGCACGTCCAGACCATTTTGGCGACGAAACCAATGCAGTTTGACGATTTTTATAATTGTAGGTATCAGTCAATTCTGACAGAATAAGGCTTCTCCCGCACTGATATGGATATGAAGCGCTACGAACAGCTGGTAGAAGACATCACCGGCATGATCGCCACCGGCATATTACGCCCGGGCGACCGTGTGCCGTCGGTGCGCCAGTTGCATGAGAGCCGTGGCCTGAGTGCGTCTACGGTGTTCCAGGCGTATTACTTGCTGGAATCGCGCGGACTGATCACCAGCAAACCCCGCTCCGGCTACTATGTGAAGGCCAGGCTGGACCGGCTGCCGCCCGAGCCGGACATTTCACAGCCGGACAGCGATTCCACCCCAGTGGATGTCAGTGAACTGGTGTTTGAAGTGCTGGATACGCTGAAAGCGCCGGACATTGTGCCGCTGGGCTCCGCCTTCCCCAGCCCGCTGCTGTTCCCACTGAAGAAACTATCGCTCGCGCTGTCCGGCAGCATGCGCAACCTCGACCCCTGGCATACGGTGGCCGATCTGCCGCCGGGCAATGCATCCCTGCGACGGCAGATTGCGCTGCGCTACCTGATCGACGGCGTGCATATCCCCACCGATGAGATCGTCGTCACCAACGGCGCGCTGGAGGCCCTGAACCTGTGCCTGCAAGCTGTCACACGGCCGGGTGATACCGTGGTGCTGGAATCGCCGACCTTCTACGCCGCACTGCAGGCGCTGGAAAGGCTGGGCCTGAAGGCGGTGGAAGTATCCACCCATCCGCGCGATGGCATAGACCTGGCTGCGCTGGCCGACGTGCTGGCAAAACACCAGCCCAAAGCCTGCTGGCTGATGACGAATTTCCAGAACCCGCTGGGAAGTGCGATGCCGCCGGAGAAAAAACGCGCGCTGGTGGAACTGCTGGCGCAGCACGAAGTGCCGCTGATCGAAGATGATGTTTATGGCGAACTGTATCTCGGCGCCAAGCGACCTGCGCCCACCAAGTCTTTCGACAAGCAGGGCATGGTCATGCACTGCAGTTCTTTTTCCAAATGCCTGGCGCCGGGCTACCGCGTAGGCTGGGTAGCCGCAGGCCGCTTTACGCGCGATGTGGAGAGATTGAAACTGATGACGACGCTGTCGGCTGCCGTACCGTCGCAACTGGCGCTGGCCGAGTATCTGAGCCAGGGCGGTTATGACAAGCATCTGCGACAGTTGCGCCAGGCGCTATCAGTGCAGCAGAATCTGATGATGCAGGCGCTGACGAAGCACTTCCCTGCGGGCACACGCTTTACGCAGCCTGAAGGCGGCTATTTTTTATGGGTAGTGCTGCCGCCCGGCATAGATGCATTGATGCTGCACAGGGTAGCGCTGCACCAGGGCATCAGCATTGCGCCGGGCCCCATCTTTTCCGCCAAGCGGGAATTCAATAACTGCATACGCCTGAACTACGGCCACCCTTGGGATCAGCGGGTGGAACAGGCAATAGAAACGCTGGGGCAGATCGCGCGCTCGCTGGTGCAGCGATAAGCCCACTGGTATGCGGCTTATCAGATATTAATCAAATATTGATCAGATGTTGATCAGATATTGGCGCGAACCTGGAATTCGATGCCGACTTCCCGCCAGTGCTCGATCTCTTTCTGCAGCCAGTAAGCGACGGTCGGGTGCAGCGTGACCCAGTCCTGCTTGATTTCCAGTTCGATTTTGTTCTTCATCTTCAGGCGGATGTCGGCATAATCCAGCTCCACTCTTGAATGCATGAAGGTCACAGACAGGCGCAAGGCCAGCACTGCCTTGGCAAAATCCAGATCTGCCAGGATATCGCTGATTTTTCTCAGGTTGCCCTTCTGGCTCAGGATCAGCGCACTCATTACCCTTTGTTCACGCGTGGTGAAGCCGGCCATGTCGGCATTTTCTATCATGTAAGCGCCGTGCTTGTGATAGCCTGTCTGCGACACCACCATGCCAACTTCGTGCAACAGCGCACTCCATTGCAAATGCCGTGCATAGATGTCACTGGAAGGTTTTAGCTGCGCATACAGCGAGCGCACCATGTCCGCCACGCGGTTGGCCCGCGCGGTATCGGTATGAAAACGGTTCACCACCTCGTGTACCGCCAACTCGCGGCGGTCGCGCTTGGTGGAGCGTAGGTACAGGTCCCACATCACACCCATGCGCAGGCCGGCCTCGATCGGGTTGAGCACCTCGATATTAAATTCCTGCATCAGGCCGATCAGAATCGCCAGACCGCCGACCACCATCGCCACCCTTTCCGGCTTGATGCCAGACAATTGCAGGTGGCTGATCTGGCCGGTTTGTATGCAGTGCTGTTTCAGCGTTTCCAGGCTGCTTTGCGTAATGCGGCCATCACCCAGGCTGTTTCTGGCGATGGCGTCAGAAATCGCGCGTATCGTGCCGGAAGAACCGTAGGCAGACCGCCAGTGCTGCGGCTGGTAAGGAGGCGCGGCATCTTCAAACTGTGAACGGGCCGACAGGATGGCGGCATCAAATGCCTCTTCCGTCATCATGCCGTCCGGGAAAAAGCTGGAGCTGTGCCGCACAGTGCCTATGCTAAAGGACTCTACTCTGACAATCTCGTGGCCACGGCCCAGTATCACCTCAGTGGAGCCGCCGCCTATGTCCAGCACCAGGCGCCGTTCGCCGGGAATGGCAATCGCATTCGATACGCCGAGATAAATCAGGCGGCCTTCTTCTTCGCCGGAGATGACGTCAATCGGATAACCGATTGCTGCTTCCGCAGCAGGCAGCAATTCTGCCGCGTTTTTGGCAATGCGTATGGTATTGGTGGCGACCACGCGAACAGCGTCTATCGGGTAAGCATCCAGCACGGTCTTGAAGCGTGCCAGGCAGTCTATGGCTTTTTGCATCGCGTCTTTGGACAGATTGCCCTTGCTGTCCAGGCCGGCAGCCAGCCGGATAGGGTCACGCGCGCTTTTTACAACACGGATTGCGTCGCCTTCATGGCGACCTATGTGCAGACGAAAACTATTGGAACCCAGATCTACTGCAGCGAACATGCTATGTAATCCCAGAAAAATATGATGCAATCCCAGCGATAAAACGGTGTACAGCGTAACCGGCAAACACGTCGCACTATGCGCTTCAGCCTCTTTGCCGGTTCAGTCGATAAATGATATTAATCATTAAATATGACCACGCGGTGACTATACCTGTGGCGTAAAAAATCTTTCGCTCATATTTTCCAGGCCTGTTGTTTTTAGTACTTCCGCAAGCCGTTCCGCAGGCCGTTTCGCCGGTAAATTTTTATACTCGGCAACAATCAGCTCATTTTTCATCGAATGCTCCCATCCTACCAGTTCCGTCACCCGGACCTGGTAACCATGCGCTTCCAGTTGCAGGCAACGCAGCACATTGGTGATCTGGCTACCGAATTCACGGGTGTGGATAGGATGGCGCCACATTTCCGACAACGGGTTACTGCGCACCGCATCACCCTTGTTCTTGCGCAGTTCTGCCGCCACTTCGGCTTGGCAGCAAGGCACCAGCACCATGAAGCGGGCTTTCTTTTTCAGCGCAAACTGTATCGCATCATCGGTCGCCGTATTGCAGGCATGCAGCGCAGTGACGATGTCTATCTGCTCCGGCAGTTCCGCCGAGCTGGTGGAATCTGCCACCGACAGATTCAGGAAAGACATGCCGGGAAAATCAAGCCGCTGCGCCAGCTCGCGTGATTTCTGCACGAGATCATCACGGGTTTCTATGCCGTAGATGCGCGACTTACCTGCATCCGTCAGGCTTTTGAAGAACAGGTCATACAGGATAAAGCCGAGATAGGATTTCCCCGCGCCATGATCCACCAGACTGATGTCTGGATGGTCTTCGCGCAGCTGTTGCAGCAGCGGTTCAATGAACTGATAAAGGTGATAGACCTGCTTCAGCTTGCGGCGGCTATCCTGGTTCATCTTGCCATCACGCGTCAGGATGTGCAGTTCCTTCAACAGCTCTATCGA
This sequence comes from Undibacterium sp., assembly GCA_043726505.1. Classification (GTDB taxonomy): domain Bacteria; phylum Pseudomonadota; class Gammaproteobacteria; order Burkholderiales; family Burkholderiaceae_D; genus Undibacterium. The sequence continues at coordinate 19,396 of JAYSKH010000331.1, forward strand.
CTGGCCGGGCCTGATTTCGTGCTTGTCGACGGCCGCTGCATTGTCCTTGCTGTCCTTGTTATCCTGTCTGGATTTCATCAGGGGTCCTTGTACTACGGGGTTTGTCAGAGTAAACGGGAAGTCTATACCAAGATCCGTTTGCAGGCGCAGCAGTGAGACATCAATAACGCACGTCGCAGTTGCCAAAGCCGTTTTTGTGTTTTCTGCGCGGAAAAAACAAAAGGATTCAGGTTTTCACCTGAATCCTTCGTTTATATTGGTAGGCCGTGCGGGATTCGAACCTGCGACCAACGGATTAAAAGTCCGCTGCTCTACCAGCTGAGCTAACGACCCAATAAAGCTTTTTTTATATCAATTTGCCAAAACTGCACCGAAGTACGCTGGTGGGGCATTGATATAAAATGAAAAAGACTTAGATTCTCACCTAAGTCCTTCGAATTTCGTGGTAGGCCGTGCGGGATTCGAACCTGCGACCAACGGATTAAAAGTCCGCTGCTCTACCAGCTGAGCTAACGACCCGAAAGAACGAAATTATAGGATGTTCCTGGAAGGCTGTCAATCAGGATGGCAGAATTTTTTATACTTAATTAATTCCGCCATCCAGCCTATAGCGAGAGCACTCTATTTATGCCATGCGGTCCAGACGCCAAGCCTGGTATTTTAACGATGCGACACAGCCGGCAATGATGGACGCAAATGTGATGATGGAACCAACCGCCAGCGTGGAAACTCCACTCAGGCCCTGCCCTACCGTGCAACCCAGCGCAGTCACGCCGCCAAAGCCCATCAGCATCGCGCCGATCAGGTGATTGGATACGTCGCCAACGCCGCCAAAGCCTTCCAGCCTGAATTTACGCGCCGCCACAGCATAGACAAACGAGCCCGTGATGACGCCCATTGCAGCGGCGATGCCGAAGGAAACAGCCTTGCTTTTATCTGTCCAGAAAATCAGCAGGTCTATCGTGTAGGCAAACGGTGCGACAAAGCTGAAGGATTCCATCTTGCCGGAATTGGTGCCGACGAAGGCCTCCTGCAAGGTATTTGGATCTTCCGCTACGTAGCCGATATGGCCGGACACATACCATGCTGCGACTATGATCAGACCGACGCCGCATCCGACCAGAATATTTTCCAGCGAACGGAACGATGGGCTTGCCAGCACAAAGACAAGCAGCGCCAGCGATATCACGCCAGAAAGCAGCAACTGCAGGCTATGCTTATCGCCCAGCATAGGCGCCAGCAGCGACGGCAAATCCTGACTGGATTTTAGCGTCACAGAAACCGGCTCCAGCAGGTTAACCCTGGGCAGCGCCAGCACGCCTTTCAGCGTCATGAATGCAGACAGGCCGATGACGATGAACACGATCAGCGACTTCAGATTGCCGCCGCCTATGCGCACCAGCGTCTTGCTGCCGCAGCCGCTGGTCATCACCATGCCAAAACCAAACAGTGCACCGCCGACTATATGCGACAGCCACGTCAGCCGCGGCGCAGTATAGATGGACTTGGACAGATCGATATAGCCCAGATAAGCCAGCAGGTTGGCGCCCAGTATCGCTACGGCAATTGCCAGCAGCCACTGGCGCATGCGCACCCAGTCGCCCATACTGACGATATCGGCCACGGCCCCCATCGTACAGAACTGGCTGCGTTGCGCGATGGCGCCAAAGGCGACTCCCAGAAAAAAAGTCAGCCAGACGACCTGGCTGACAATGGACTCGATATTGACTTCCATTATTTCAGCGAGCCCAGCCGGTTCTTCGCAGCTTGCGCCGCTTCACTGTCAGGATATTGCTTCATCAGATTTTCCAGCGTCTTTTTGGCGCCGGCCTTGTCTTTCAGCTCGATATTGCAGGCGGCAATGTTCAGCATCGCGTCTGGCGCTTTCGGGTGATCGGGATAATTTTTTACCAGCGCCTGCATGGCGACCACGGTGTTCTTGCAATCGCGCTGCGCATAATAGGAGTTGCCCATCCAATATTGCGCGGAGCCGGCAAAGGCAGACTGCGGATAATTCGCCAGGAAGGCAGAAAATGCGGGGCCGGCATTTTTATAATCGGCAGATTTGTACAGCGCCAGAGCGGCGTCATAAGAACGCTGTTCGCCGATTTCCACGGTGGCTTCCTTGCCGTCTACATTCATGGTCTTCGGCTCCAGCTTGCGCATGCGGCCATCCAGGTCCACATAAAAATCCTGCTGGCGGCGCTGGGTATTAGCCAGGTCATTCGTCAGCACTTCTATCTGGCCGCGCAGCTTGGCGATTTCGCCGCGCAGCTGTTCATTCTGGTTGGCCAGATCCAGTGCGCTGCTTTTATCAGCCTTGGTATCGAGTTTATTGTCCAGCTTGGCACTGACCGCGTCCACTTTGGCGCGCAGATCCAATATCGCCTTGCGGGCTTCATCATCGTCGAATATGCCGGCCGATGCGACGGACGGCGCCAGCGCAACGATAAACGCAGCGGCGATGGCGGACTTGGTAATGCTGAGTGTGGAAAATTTAATCACGATAATGGCATTCTTCAAATTTGATGCCGCGCGCAGAATAGCAGGAGCAAGCTGCGGCGGCGGAAAAACCAACGGTCATTTCAGCGTACGCAGAAATGACCGTTATGTCAAAAAATTTCAATCGTCTGCCGGTGCCGAAAAGCGATCCAGCTGCCTGGCGTGGCGGAGCAGACTCAGCAATTATTGATAGACGATGTCGGAACGGCGGTTTTCTGCCCACGAAGCTTCATCGCTGCCGGTCGCTTTAGGCTTTTCCTTGCCCAGCGAAACAGCTTCTACCTGGGATTCAGGCACGCCGAGCAGAGCCAGCGCCTTGCGCACTGCTTCCGCACGTTTCTGGCCCAGCGCCAGATTGTATTCACGACCACCGCGTTCATCGGTATTACCCTGGATCAGAATTTTGCGGCCCTTGTTCGATACCAGATATTTAGCGTGTGCTTCCACGACGGGTTTGAATTCGTCCTTGACGACATAGCTGTCGTAGTCGAAATACACGCTGCGCTTGGCCAGTATGCCTTTAGGATCGTTCAGCGGGTCCATGGAACCGGTGTCTACTGTGCTGACCTGGCGCGTAGTATCGGCAGCCGGCGGCGCTGTTGTGGCGGACTTGTCTTCTATCGCAGGCTTGTCTTCCAGCTTGACGGGAGAGCTGCAGACTACCAGCAAAAGCGCGCTAGAAATCAACAGTACCAGCATAGTTGAGAAGAATGATGAGCGCATGTGGTTCTCCTTATTGATCACGATAAATCGGGTAAAAATGCACACTAAATTAAATGCATATTGCTTCCTGCCTGAATCGGTACAGCCTGCTTACTTTGCTATGCCACTTACTTCATGAAGGGACCCCAAGTGGGCTCCCTCACATCGCCAGCCTGTATCGTCAATTTCTGTTTGACCCTGCCGTCAACCGACACCACGGCCAGCGTGCCGCGGCGACCTGACTCTGTCGCGTACATAATGTATTTTCCGTTAGGTGAAAAGCTGGGAGATTCATCCTTGGTCGAATCCGACAAGCGCTGGTTCTGGCCGCTTGCCAAGTCCAGTGCATACAGCTGGAATGACCTGCCGTCAGGGCGAGAAATATAGGCCAGCGTTTTACCATCAGGGGAAATGCGTGGAGAAATATTGTAGCTGCCATTGAAGGTTATGCGCTTGACGTCGCCGCCGCTGGAACTCATGCGGTAGATCTGCGGGCCGCCGCTACGGTCGCTGAGGAAATAGATATACTGGCCGTCGGCAGAAAACTGCGGTTCCGTATCGATGCCGCTGGTATTGGTCAGGCGTTGCAGACCGCTGCCATCTGCATTGACGGTGTAGATCTGCGTCAGGCCGTCACGTGACAGCGATACTGCCAGCTTGTTGCCGTCCGGCGACCAGGCAGGCGCTGAATTGCTGCCCTTGTAATTGGCGACCACCGTACGCGCACGGGTGATCAGGTTCTGTACGTAGACAACCGGTTTCTTTGCTTCAAACGACACATAGGCGACCTTGGTGCCATCTGGCGACCAGGCGGGAGAAATGATGGGCTCATTGGAGCGCAGCGCATCCTGCGTGCCTTCGCCGTCGGC
>JAYSKH010000332.1:0-12488 GCA_043726505.1 Undibacterium sp.
AGAAAGTGCGCGCATTTTAGCAGGTTTGCGCGCGAAAAGGCAATCTTGCATTATCACGCATATCTTCGGTTAATTCCAGCGAATTTACCGACAATAGCGCATAAAATTATTTTATCCCAGGTACATGCCGCCATTGACGTGCAGTGTTGTACCGGTAATATATCCCGCTTGCGGTGATGCCAGGAACAAAGTGGCGGCGGCAATATCTTCCGGCTGCCCCAGTCTCGCCAGTGGAATCTGCTGCAGAATCGCCGTCTTCTGGTCTTCCGTCAGCGCCTTGGTCATGTCGGTATCGATAAACCCCGGCGCGATGCAGTTCACCGTAATATTGCGGCTACCAATCTCCCGTGCCAGCGCGCGGCTCATACCGGCCACGCCCGCTTTAGCAGCGGCATAGTTCATTTGCCCGGCATTACCGGAAGAACCAACGACTGAAGTGATATTAATAATACGGCCGCCCTTGGCCTTCATCATGCCGCGCAGCACTGCGCGCGACAGGCGCCCAACAGAACTCAGGTTGGTGGCGATGACATTATCCCACTCTTCTTCTTTCATCCGCATTGCCAGCTGATCTGCCGTGATGCCGGCATTATTGACCAGGATGGACAGGCCGCCGTATTCCTTCTGAATTTCTTCCACCAGTGAAGTGCAGCGGGCAACGTCATTGACGTTAAAGGCAACGCCCTTGCCAGCATCAGGGCCGACTGCGGCCAGATACTCGGAGATGGCTGCCGCACCGGATTCCGATGTTGCCGTACCAATCACACGCGCACCGGCACTCGCCAATGCGACGGCAATTGCCTTGCCGATACCGCGGGAGGCGCCGGTAACGAGCGCCACTTGGTTTACTAATTGTTGGGTCATTTCAAGATTTCCATTACTTTATCCAGGGATGCCTGGTCGAACATCGCTTCGCCGATCAGTTCGCCGTTGATGCGCTTGGTCAGGCCTGCCAGCACCTTGCCGGGGCCACATTCAATCAAGTGAGTGATGCCGCCGGCGCCGATCTTCTGCACGGTTTCCACCCAGCGCACCGGGCTTGCTGCCTGGCGTACCAGCGCGTCTTTAATGGCAGCCGGGTCATTGACGATGGCCACATCAACGTTATTGATCAGTGGAATCAGCGGTGCCGAAAAATTCAGGTTCGCCATGTATTCACGCAATTTGTCGGAAGCGGGTTTCAGCAAAGAAGAGTGAAAAGGCGCGGATACCGGCAGAGTCAGCGCGCGCTTGGCGCCCTTGGCCTTGGCGATTTCACAGGCGCGCTCCACGGCAGCCTTGCTGCCAGCGATGACAACCTGGGCCGGCGCATTGAAATTGACTGCCTCGACTACTTCACCAGGCGTACCGGCAACCGCTTCGGCGCATGCCGCCTTTACGTCTTCATCAGACAAGCCGAGGATAGCAGCCATGCCGCCCTGCCCTACAGGCACCGCGTCCTGCATTGCCTGCGCGCGGAAACGCACCAGAGGCACTGCATCTTTAAAATCGATAACGCCTGCAGCGACCAGCGCTGAATATTCACCCAGGCTGTGGCCGGCAACAATGGCAGGTGCCGTGCCGCCGGCAGCAATCCATGCGCGGTAGCAAGCTACCGCGGCAGTCAGCATCACCGGCTGGGTATTGGTGGTCAGGTCCAGATCTTCTTTCGGGCCTTGTGCAATCAGCGCACCGAGGTCGAACTTCAGTGCGTCGGATGCTTCGGCAACCGTCTGCTGCACGATAGCGTTGTCGGCAAAGCCGTTCAGCATGCCGATGGCCTGCGAGCCCTGGCCCGGGAAAACAAATGCAAATTGAGTCATGTGGATCAAGAATTTAAGTGTTGCGTTGACAAAAACCGATAAGGCCGCTGCGGCATGATGGCATTTTTACTCATTGCATCCGCCGCGCCAGCCTTACATCCTCACAATCGCGGCGCCCCAGGTAAAGCCGCCGCCCACGCCTTCCACCATGACGGTCTGGCCAGGCTTGATGCGGCCATCTCTGACTGCCACGTCCAGCGCCAGCGGTATCGACGCTGCCGAGGTATTGCCGTGCTGGTCTACCGTGACCACGACTTTTTCCATCGGCAAACGCAGTTTTTTCGCCGTGCTTTGCATGATGCGGATGTTGGCCTGGTGCGGCACCAGCCAGTCTATCTGCGACGCATCCAGGCCGGCAATTTCCATCGCCTCCGTCGCCACTTTTTCCAGCACGGACACCGCCAGCTTGAACACTGCCTGGCCATCCATGTACAGGAAAGCGCTGCCGGCCACTACGCCTGCGTTCACACTACCGGGCACGCACAGGATATGCGCGTGGCTGCCGTCGGCATGCAGCTTGGTTGCCAGCACGCCAGGCTCTTCGGAGCGCGACATCACGATGGCGCCGGCGCCGTCACCGAACAGCACACAGGTCGTGCGGTCTTCAAAATTCAGGATGCGCGAAAATACTTCCGCGCCAATCACCAGCACATTCTTGTGCGCGCCGGTCTTGATCATGCTGTCGGCAATCGCCATCGCATACACAAAACCGCTGCACACCGCCTGAACGTCCATCGCCGCCGCGCCGTTGGTAATACCCAGCTTGTTTTGCACTACACAGGCTGTGCTCGGGAAACCGCCGAAATGATCGGGCGTTGACGTCGCCATGACGATCATGTCGATGTCATTTGCCTGCAGGCTCGCGGCCTCCAGCGCGCGCTTTGCCGCCGCAACCGCCAGATCGCTAGACAGCACGTCCGGCTCCGCATAGTGACGATAAGAAATACCGCTGCGGGAAAAAATCCATTCGTCGGAAGTTTCCACGCCTTTTGCCGCCAGTTGTTCCGCGAGCTCGTTATTGCTTACTTTTTTAGGTGGCAGGTAGCTGCCTGTGCCGATAATTTTGCTATAGAAAGTCATGCCGTTTTCTGTGCTATAGGTTCATTGGTTTGCATCGCTGCCGAAACTTCAGCTTGCGCCGGTTGTTGCTGCGCTTCCGCAGGCATCAATTCCGCCATCGATGTCGAGATACGGGACAATACGTCATTTTTGACTGCGTCAAAAGCGCGCTGTATTGCCCACTCGTAGCTATATTTGTCTGCGCCGCCATGGCTCTTGAATACCAGGCCGCGCAAGCCCAGCAAACTGCCGCCATTATAGTTGGAGGGATTCATCTTACGCGAAATCGCCTTCAGCGCACCCTGGGCAATTATAGCGCCCAAAAAATTCAGCGGATTGCTTTTGAATTCAGCCGTCAACGTGGACTTGAAGAAACGCCCCAGCCCCTCTGCCGCTTTCAGCGTTACATTGCCGACAAAGCCGTCGCAGACGACGATATCGGTAGTTCCCTTGAAGATGTCATTGCCTTCGACGTTGCCGTAAAAGTTCAGCAGGCCTTTTTCATGGTCTGCACGCAATAGTTGCGCAGTTTTCTTGACGACATCATTACCCTTGATATCTTCTTCACCGACGTTTAGCAGGCCTATACTCGGCTTGGCCTTGCCTTCAACGGCGGACACCAGCGCAGAACCCATGATGGCAAACTGGTGCAGGTGCAAGGGCTCGCAATCGACATTGGCGCCGAGGTCCAGCATATAGGTGGGGAGATTTTTCTGGTTAGGCAGCATGCTGCAGATAGCCGGGCGGTCCACGCCCTGCATCGTTTTCAGCACGTAACGGGAAACCGCCATTAGCGCACCGGTATTGCCGGCGGAAACGCAAACCTGCGCATTGCCTTCTTTTACCTGGTTGATGGCGACCCGCATTGACGAATCTTTTTTCTTGCGCAAGGCAATTTCCACCGGATCATCCATGGTGATGACCTCGGTCGCATTGACGACCTTCATACGGGGATGGTTGCCGGCGCGATTTTTTTTCAGCTCTGCATGAATGTCAGACTCCAGTCCGACCAGGATAAATTCCGAATCCGGCTCACGTTTGGCAAAAGACACTGCTGCGGCTACCGTAACCGCCGGGCCATGATCCCCGCCCATGCAGTCAATGGAAATTTTTATTGTCATTTAATAATTCAACACTTCATCCCGGAACGCGCATCTTATCAAGACTCAAGAACTTCAATCACATAATTTGATGCTCACGCAAAAAATAAAATTCTTTGCATGACAATTTTACAAGAACGGCTTTTCTTGCGCGCACAAAAAAAGCGGCGCCAAGTATTAAACTTGCCACGCCGCCTTTGACCAAGCAGACAGATTACTCGTCGTTCTTGGTTTTCAATACTTTACGACCACGGTAAAAGCCGTTAGGGCTGATGTGGTGACGCAGATGTGTTTCGCCAGTTGTTGGCTCGATACCCAGCTGCGGTGCAGTCAGGAAATCGTGTGAACGGTGCATACCACGCTTGGATGGTGATTTTTTGTTTTGCTGAACGGCCATGATAACTCCTAATACTTCAAAAAATTATTTCTAAAAATTTAACACACCTGGAAGACAACTTCCAGGAATCCCTGACAATCCCGACCTACGTGTTATTTCAGAATAATGCCACTAGGTACGCCCATTAATATTCTTCAGCACAGCGAACGGAGATTCCTTCTTGCTGTTTGCATGAGCTTCAACCGCTGCCGCCTCTGTAGAATCTTTGGGGCATACTGCATGTTTGGGCGATTGGGGTATTTCCAGCAGCGCCTCATCCTCTATCAAATCGATGACATTGAATGCCTTGCTGCCCACTACTACATCAACCTCGTCATCATCAAGCATCGCGTCAATTTCATCGGCGCTGTCTTCTGTTTTGGCGAGTATCAATACTGATTCCGAGTCGATGGCAAAGGCAAAAGGAGTCAGGCAACGCTGACACATCAATTGCACCGCACCCTTTACAGTTAACGTCAACTGCGGGTGCCCCATCTTATCCGTGCCGCCTGTCAATGACCATTCAAGAGCACCATCGCGGGTAGCGATTTCAGCCGAAAGACGAGGCAAATCTGCTATCAGGATGCTGCCTTCACGGTGCTCTTTGAGCTGAGAAAACGAGAAGGCGTCAATCACAATTGCTTGCATAGGATTATTTGAACCCAGAAAACCTGCGATAATAACAGGAATGACCCTTGCTCGTCAAAGACTTAGCAACATTATCCGCTAAGCAGCACCATTTATTCAAGCACAATTATAAAAATGCCATCCAACAGCCCGTCTTTGCCGCCGTCGCGGCGCCTGATCCTAGGTTCCAGTTCCGTTTATCGCCGCGAATTATTATCCAGATTGCAACTTCCTTTTGATACCATCAGCCCCGACATCGATGAAGCGCCGCTGGCTGGCGAAACACCCGAGCAGACTGCACTGCGCCTGGCGCAACAAAAGGCGGAAGCTATCGCCAGCCGGGCACCCGGCGCACTGGTCATAGGGTCAGACCAGGTCGCCACGCTGGACGGCGAGCAGATAGGCAAACCCGGCAACCACGCCAATGCCCTGAAGCAACTGCAGACAATGCGTGGCCGAGACGTCATCTTCCACACGGCGCTATGCTTGCTGGACTCAGCCGCACAGAATATGGAATTTCGCCTGCAACTGGTCAATGTGCAGACGCTGGTCAGCTTTCGCGACCTGCCCGACCATGAACTGGACGCCTACCTGCGCATAGAACAGCCGTATGATTGCGCCGGCAGCGCCAAAAACGAAGGCCTCGGCATCGGTATCATACAAAAGATAGAAAGCAGCGATCCGACTGCACTGACCGGCCTGCCGCTGATTGCGCTGACGACGATGCTGCGCAATGCGGGTATGATTTTTTTCAACAGCAGCAATGCATCACACAACACAGACAAGTCAGCTTAACCACATGCCAGGCATACTTTACCTTATCCCCAATACACTAGGCTATGCAGAAGGCCAGCAGGATGGCTTGCTGGCGCGCATCATTCCCGATACCGTGCAAAGCATGAGCGCCGGCCTCGGCTATCTGATTGCGGAAAACGCCAAAACCACGCGTGCCTACCTGAAGCTGCTGTCGCAACACCACCCGCTTGCCAAAACGCTGCAGGAAATCCACATCAGCGAACTGAACGTCAATACGCCGGAAAAAGACCTGGAAGGATTGCTCGCCCCACTGCTGCAGGGCCACGATGCCGGCCTGATCTCGGAAGCCGGCGTTCCTGCGGTGGCGGATCCCGGCGCCAACCTGGTGCGCCTTGCGCATAAGCGCGGCGTCACCGTCAGGCCACTGGTGGGGCCTTCGTCGTTGCTGCTGGGACTGATGGCCAGCGGCATGAACGGCCAGAGCTTTGCATTCCACGGTTATCTGCCGACCGACGCCGCGCTACGCACCAAACGCATCAAGGAACTGGAAGATCGCTCCCGCAAGGAAAAGCAGACGCAACTGCTGATAGAAACGCCGTACCGCAATATCGCGATGCTGGAAGCACTCGCGGGCGGATGCCACTCCAATACATCCATCTGCGTTGCCACCGACCTCAGCCTGCCGACCGAATCGGTGCAGACCCGGACCGCAGCCGAATGGAAAACCCGCCTGAAGGCAGGACAAACACCGGATTTCCATAAAAAACCAACGGTTTTTCTGTTTCTTGCCGAATAAAACAGCTTCGCGCCGCGTGGGAAAACTGCATGGCAGCACACGCGGCAGAAGTCCACATGCATTCATACCCTATTCCTGAATATGCGCTAGCATAACGGCTTATGCAAAGAAGACTATCCTTCTTTACAACGCACCAGCCTTACTAATTAATAATAAATTTTCAATCATTTCTCCAGGAGAGCGGCATGCTGAATTTTGATTTTTACAACCCCACCCAGATTTTGTTTGGAAAAGGCCGCATCGCCGACCTCGACAAAGCCGTGCCCGCCAATGCCAAAGTACTGGTGCTGTACGGCGGCGGCAGCATCAAGCAGAACGGCGTGTTTGATCAGGTAATGGCAGCGCTCGGCTCCCGTACCGTGACGGAATTTACCGGTATCGAGCCTAACCCCACTTATGAAACGCTGATGGGTGCGGTGGAAGTGATCAAGAACGAAAAGATCGACTTCCTGCTGGCCGTCGGCGGCGGCTCCGTGATTGACGGCACCAAGTTCATCGCGGCTGCGGCCTGCTTTGAAGATGGCGACCCATGGGCGATCCTGGAAAAACGCGGCAGCAACATCACGAAGGCGCTGCCTTTCGGCTCTGTGCTGACACTGCCGGCCACCGGCTCTGAAATGAACAGCGGCAGCGTGGTCACACGCAAGTCCATCAAGGCGAAAATGGCGTTCTCCAGCCGCCACTGCTTCCCTCAATTTTCCGTACTGGACCCCACCACCACATTCACGCTGCCAGTACGCCAGATTGGCAACGGCGTCGTCGACGCCTATGTGCACGTCATGGAACAGTACATGACCTATCCGGTCAACTCTCCTGTGCAGGACAGGCTGGCCGAAGGCCTGCTGAAAACACTGATAGAAGAAGGCCCGAAAGCGCTAGCCAATCCCGAAGACTACGATACCCGCGCCAACATCATGTGGTGCGCAACCATGGCGCTGAATGGCGTCATTGCCACCGGCGTGCCGCAGGACTGGGCTACTCACATGGTCGGCCATGAGCTGACCGCGCTGCACGGACTGGACCATGCGCAGACGCTGGCCATCGTCTTGCCAAGCATGCTGAGGGTACGTAAGGAAAGCAAGCGCGCCAAGCTGCTGCAATACGCAGAACGCATCTGGGATCTGCGCGATGGCGATGAAGACAGCAGGATAGATGCCGCCATCACCCGCACGCAGGAATTCTTTGAACAGGTCGGCGTCAAGACCCGCCTGGGCGACTATTCGCTGAATGCCGCCAATATAGACCCCATCCTGTCGGCGCTGGAAACCCACCGCATGGTTGCACTGGGCGAGAAACGCGACGTCACACTGGACATCAGCAGAAAAGTGCTGGAGCTGAGCCTGTAAAACTAATGTAATAACGCGCCGCCGCCGGCTCCCGTTGCTTCGGAGCCAGCGCACGCTCAAAGTCTGCCCGAGCCCGCCCTTTCCGGGGTGGGCTTTTTTATTTCCGTTTTTCATATCCGAAAAGTCTCTTGCCCGTCAGTTAATATTGCCATAAAATTAATCTCATCAGAAGCGCTCGCACGTCATCACAGGGAGAAAAGATCTCATGCTGGACTGGACCTCAGGCTATGTTGCAGATATAGGCTATACCTATGGCTATTACACCGAGCTGAACCCGCTGCGGGTAGCGCTGGGATTTTTGAACGCGGGCCTGGCGCCCCCTGCCAGCACAAGCGTGTGCGAGCTTGGTTTTGGCCAGGGCATCAGCATCAATGTGCACGCTGCCGCACAACATGGCAGCCAGTACTGGGGTACCGACTTCAATCCTGCGCAGGCCGGCCACGCACGCACACTGGCTGAAGCCAGCGGAGCGGATGCGAGGTTGTTTGACCAGAGCTTCGAGGAATTCTGCAGCCGTACTGATCTGCCGGAGTTCGACTACATCGGCCTGCACGGCATCTGGAGCTGGATCTCGGACGAGAACCGGCACATCATCGTGGACTTCCTGCGGCGGCGCCTGAAAGTCGGCGGCGTGCTTTATATCAGCTACAACACCCATCCCGGCTGGGCAGCAACGCTGCCTATGCGGCACCTGCTGACCCAGCATGCGGAGACGATGGGATCGTCCGGCGAAGGAATCGTGCACAGGATAGACGCCGCGATCGAGTTCGCGGACAAGCTGCTGGCCCTGAACCCGCTCTACATACAGGCCAATCCCCAGGTTGCGGAAAGATTCAAAGCCATCAAGACGCAGAACCGGCATTACGTCGCGCATGAATATTTCAACCGCGACTGGCACCCCATGCATTTTTCCACCATGCTCGGCTGGCTTGCGCCCGCCAAACTCGGCTATGCGTGTTCGGCCAATTTTATGGACAGTGTGCCCGAAATCAACTTAACGGCAGATCAGCAGACGCTGCTAAAGGGTATTGCGGATAGTAATTTCCGCGAGACGACATTCGACATGATCGTCAACCAGCAGTTCCGCCGCGACTACTGGGTCAAAGGTGCGCGCAGACTGAACCCCGTCGAACGCGGAGAAGCCTTGCGCAAGCTACGGGTAGTGCTGTGTGCGCCCCGCGACGGAATCAGCCTGACAGTGAAAGGCGCGGCAGGAGAAGCCACCTTGAGCGAGTCCGTATACAAGCCGCTGCTGGACCTGCTGTCCGACCATGTACCCAGGACGCTGGGCGAAATCGAAAATGCATTGCAGGGCGTAGCGACTCTTCCGCTACTGGTGCAGGCGGCGCTGATCCTCAGCGGCACCGGTTCGTTGAACATGGCGCAGGAAGATCAGGCCGCAGCCAACGCCAGGGAAGCTAGCGACAAACTGAATGCCGCAATCATGCATAAAGCGCTCGGCAGCGCCGATATCGCCTATCTGGCCAGCCCCGTGATGGGCAGCGGCGTAACGGTCAACCAGTTTGAGCAGCTGTTCCTGCTTGCATCGCAGCAAGGCAACGGGCAGCCGGAAGAATGGGCCGCCTATGCGTGGCAGACGCTGTCCACACTGGGAAAGAAATTGATCAAAGAAGGAAAAACCCTGGACAGCCCCGCGGAAAACATCGCGGAACTGACGGAGCAGGCAAAGCAATTTGCAAAAGGAAAATTCCCTATGCTGAAAAAACTGGGCGTAGTGCAAACCGGTGCAGCCGACCAATAATCCGCCAAATTGACACGCTTCAGCCCGCCGGTCTTGCCCCGTGATAGGCATTTTTCAGCAAAGCCAGGATGGCCTCTTTTTCCACTGGACGAGGATTAGCGTAGGCGTTTTGCACCGCAATGTCGCTGCAGCGTTCCAGTTCGGATTCCGGCATACCTATATCCCGCAGCGCGGTCGGCGCACCCAGTGACTGTGCGAGATCAAACATGCCCTGCGCCGCATTGCCTGCACCGAGCGCGGCGGCGATACGCTGCATCGCACCGGATGCAGCGGTTGCATTGTAGTGCAGCGCATGCGGCAGGATGATGGTGTGCGTTTCCGCATGCGGCAATCCGTAACTGCCGCCCAGCGTGTGGCACAGCTTGTGGTGCAGCCCCATGCCGGCACTGCCCAGCACGGTGCCGCAGAACCAGGCGCCTTGCAGCGCATCGCTGCGGGCATTGATGTCTTGCGGACTGTGCATGATGCGAGACAAAGCCCGCGCCAGCAGGCGTATGCCCTCTTCCGCAAAAAAACTGGTCACAGGATTAGCGTCGGGCGCATACAGGCCCTCTGCCGCATGCGCGATCGCGTTAATGCCGCTGGTCGCAGAGATAGCGGGCGGCAGGCCAAGCGATAGCTCCGGATCGTAGATCACCGTTTTCGGCAATACGCGGATATCGCGGCCCGTGGTCTTCAGGCCGGCATCGGTGATACCGTAAATCGGCGTCATCTCGCTGCCTGCATAGGTCGTGGGGATGGCGACAATAGGCAACGAAGATTCCAGCGCAATAGCCTTGCCTAGCCCGATGGTGGAGCCGCCGCCAAAAGCAATCGCGCAGTCGGCACCCAGCTGTTGCGCCAGTTGCCGGGCCTGGCACGCCGCTTCTATCGGTACATGCATGACGGCGCCGTCGAATATGCCGGCGCAGCGCTTGCCCAGCATGTCGACAATGCGCTGCGCGCCGGCACGCTGGCCGGGCGTGCACAATACCAATGCGCGCTGCGCACCGAGCAACTCTACCTCGCGCAGCAAGTGCTGCAGGCTGCCCGCGCCGAACACCACGTGGGAAGGATTGCCGGTGTAAGTGAACTGCTGCATGCTCAAGCCGCTTTGGTAGTAGTGCTAGAGCCAGATACTGGATTCAGCACAAAATCAAAATCCAGCGTGTAAAACGACACATCCAACTGGCTGCCGTCCGGTGCTACGCCGGCTTCATGCCGCACCCAATCGGCCAGCAACGAAGAGCGCACGCCGAACACTGCATCCGAATCCAGATATTGATCGTTGTCGCGGAACACGTGAGTAATCAGCGTTTCATATCCGCCCGCCTTGATCATGAAATGCAGATGCGCCGGCCGCCACGGGTGGCGCGCCAGCGCCTTCAGCATGCGCCCCACCGTACCATCGTACGGAATCGGATAGGCTTCTGCACGTACGGTGCGAAAATGAAATTCTCCGTCCGGCCCGCTATGCAGCCGCCCCCTGCCCTGATGTGCTTCCAGATGCTCGTACTGCACATCGTAAAATCCGTCGGCATCGGCCTGCCACACTTCCATAGACGCGTTCGGCACAGGCTTGCCGTGAATGTCGCGCACCGTGCCGCGCACAAAACACGGCTCCCCTTTTACCCCTTCGGCCACATTGTCGCCCAGCGCATAATCAGGCGAACCTTCCACGTGGAAGGGGCCGAATACCGTGGATTCGGTGCAACCTGGCGGCTTGCGGTTATTCAACGCCGTCACCAGCATGGACAAACCCAGTGTGTCGGACAGCAGGATGAACTCCTGCCGTTTGTCGGTGCACATTTGCCCGGTCTCGGTCAGGAACTGTATGCCGGCAAACCATTCCGCCTCGGTCAGTTTTACCTCACGGGCAAAGGAATGCAGATGCTGGATCAGCGAGGTCATGATCTCCCTCAGCCGTTCATCCTGCATGCCTGCGTGGCGGGCCAGCACGGCCTGCGTAATATTATCTTCGTCCAGATTGCGCAAAATAATCTCCCCATCAGTTCTTTTTGATTGTCCGATCTACTATAAACTGTTCAATATTGGAAGAAAACGGCAATTTTGCAAATGTCTTTTCCTCGTAGTGGAAAAGTGAGAGCCATGGATAGATGGTCGGAATTTGAATTATTTGTGCAAACGGCAGAGCTGGGCAGCCTGACCAGGGCGGCTGAAGCACTGGGCATGTCCAATGCTGCGGCCAGCCGCAGCCTGGCATCGCTGGAAAGACGGCTGAATGTCAGGCTGGTAGAGCGCAACACGCGGCGCCTGGGGTTGACGCAGGCAGGGCAGGATTTTTATCGCCGCTGTAAAAGCATCCTGGGCGAAATGAAAGAGGCAGAATCCGCAGCCAGTGCCACTGCGGTCGTGGCCAGCGGCACGCTGCGGATCACTGGTTCGCTATCATTTTGCATGAAGCATATAGCGCCGCTGCTGCCGGAATTTACGCGCGCGTATCCACACATCAGCGTCCAGCTGGATTCGGCAAACCGCTATTTTGACCTGATAGAAAGCGGCATCGATGTCGCCATCCGCACCAAGGAATATGAAGCAGATTCCAATATCACCGTGCGCAAGCTGGCCTGGACGCGGCGCATGCTGGCCGCATCACCAGCCTATCTGGCGCGACATGGAACTCCGGCCGGCCTGGAAGCACTGGCGAATCACCAACTGCTGACCTATAGCTACGCCAACAAGCCGGACGAGCTGCACTTCACGCGCGACGGCAAGAGCCGGGTCATCAAAATCAAAAGCCTGCTGGAAGCCAATGATGGGCAGATATTGCGAGCAGCAGCGCTGGAGGGGCTGGGTATCCTGATACAGCCGGCCTATATTATTTATGACGACGTGGTTGCCGGGCGGCTGGTGCCGGTGCTGGA
>JAYSKH010000333.1:0-6045 GCA_043726505.1 Undibacterium sp.
GGTAACCCGAAACCGCCGGCCGAAACCGCGGCTGCATCATCGCAATTGCAGTCTGTACCCGGTTTTTTCAAATTCAGCCCTTTATTTCGCTGGTTTGTCGCATAGTAATTGTTGGACATCTATTAACTAGGGCACACTCTGTCCCATGCATTAAAACGATGCTGTTGTGACTGCAACTATCGGGTGGAACTTGACGCTCGGGGCGGAGGGGATTACATTACTGACTCGCGAGTAAGTTAGTGTGTCCAGCCTTGATTATGTCAGCCGATCCAAAACCCCGCTGGGAGCGCCGTAAAGACGCACGTCCCCAGGAACTGTTGTCCGCTGCCCTCGACCTTTTTGTCGAGCGTGGATTTGCGGCGACGCGCCTGGACGATATTGCAAAAAATGCAGGTGTTTCCAAAGGAACCCTGTATTTGTACTTCAGCAGCAAGGAAGAGCTGTTCAAGACCGTGGTGCGGGAAAACGTTGTGCCGATGATAGGCCAGGCGGAAGAGACGGTGGACCAGTTTACAGGCACCACTGCTGAGCTGTTCCGCGAAATCATCATGGGCTGGTGGCAGGTGATGGGTAATACCAAGCTGTCCGGCCTCAGCAAGCTGATGATGGCCGAAGCCTGCAATTTTCCCGAGCTGGCGCAATTTTATAACGAAGAGGTGATTTCCCGCAGCGACGCGATGGTGGCGCGCATGCTGAAACGTGGCATTGCCCGCGGCGAGATACGGCCAATGAACCTGGAAATGGCGCCCCGCATCCTGATTGCGCCCATCATCATGCAGATGATTTCCCAGCATTCGTCCAATGCCTGCAGCGTGAAGGAAGATGAGCTGGCGCCGTATATTGATGCTTATATGGACATGATTTTAAACGGCATTCTGGTCTAGCCGCCGGTGAAGGCGGGCGCAGGGCCGGAAGGCAGCGTTAAATCCGCCGGTTTGGCGGATTTACGAGCGGTTGAATACATTTCCATACATTCTTCAGGCATTGCACCAGCTGCATTTGATAAAATGCGGGTTCCTCATTAATGCTACCGAGTCAAGAACATGAATATCGAACAAGCACGCTTTAATATGATTGAGCAGCAGATTCGCCCCTGGAACGTGTTGAACCAGGACGTGCTGGACATGCTGGTGGTCGTCAAGCGCGAGAATTTCTTTCCGGAGAGCCAGCTCGGCCTCGTGTTTTCAGACACTGAGCTGCCTTTGTCGAAAGGCGCGTATTCGCTGTCGCCGAAACTGGAAGCCCGCATCCTGCAGGAGCTGGCAGTTAACAAGCATGAACAGGTGCTGCTGGTTGGCGCAGGTTCCGGCTATCTGGCGGCATTGCTGGGACATCGTGCGGCCAAGGTCACGGCGGTGGAAGGCGATGCAGAACTGAAAGCGCTGGCGGAGCAGAATCTGGCAAAGAACGGCGTGCTGAATGTGAGCGTGGCACAGGGTAATGGCTTGTCGGCTGGTGCGTCTGCCGCGTATGACGTGATCGTCGTCCACGGTTCGCTGCCGTCTGTTCCTGATAGCCTGTTGCAGCAACTGAAGGTAGGCGGGCGCCTGTTTGCGGTTGTCGGCCAGCCGCCGGTAATGTCGGCTGAGATTGTCACGCGCACTGCGCAGGATAAATTCAAGGCGGTCGCGCTGTTTGAAACCGTTGTGCAGCCACTGCCGCAAGCAGTGCAGCCATCCAGTTTTTCTTTCTAAGGGGCGGGCACATGGAACATATATCAGCACAGGAACTGGCTAGCCGTCTGGCAGATAAATCAAAAAATCCACCGGTTCTGCTGGATGTCAGGGAACCTTCGGAATACGAGATATGTCATATCAGCGGCGTTATCTTAATGCCTATGCAGAGCGTGCCTGAGCGCGCCAATGAACTGGAGCCGGATGCCGAGATCGTCTGCATCTGCCACCACGGCGGACGCAGCATGCATGTGGCCGATTTTCTGGAGCGCCAGGGGTTTTCCAAAGTGACTAACCTGACAGGCGGCGTCCATGCATGGGCAGAGGAAGTTGATACGGCGATGCCGACGTATTAAAAATAGCAATGGCGCGCTCAACTTCAGAATCCGTTTGTCGAGTTTTAAAAATCTAATTAATAATCCTTATCTCGGAGCGTTTCATGCGTAAGCCCATTATTGCCGTTTTGATTGCCGGCGCTTTTTTGTCGTTGAATGCCGGTGCGACCGATTTGCTGCAGATCTACAAGGATGCTCTGCTCAATGACGCGCAATTCGGCAGTGCCCGTGCAACGCTGGCCGCAGGACAGGAAAAACCGATACAGGGCCGCGCACTGATACTTCCGACGATAGCGATCAACGGCAGCGATACACGCGCCAGGAATAACGTGTCGTCCGATGCGTTCCCGGGCAGTATCGAGTATACGGGCAACACCAACGTGTACGCGCTGACGCTGTCGCAGCCGCTGTTTCGCTGGGCCAACTGGCAGCAGTACCAGCAGGGCAAACTGTCGCTGGTTGTCAGCGAAGCGCAGTTCGCACTGTCGCAGCAGGATCTGATTACACGCGTTGCACAGGCTTATTTTGATGTGCTGGCCGCGCAGGATACGCTGACAACACTGCAAGCGCAAAAGGTGGCGATTTCCGAACAGCTGGCATCGGCCAAGCGCAATTTTGAAGTGGGCACATCGACCATTACCGATACGCATGAAGCGCAGGCGCGTTACGACCTGACCGTGGCGCAGGAGTTTGCCGGTGTCAGTGATCTGCAGATCAAGCGCGCGGCATTGCAACAGATCATCGGCAAGGAAGCCGGTGATCTGAACCTGCTGAAACCAGGCATCAAGCTGAGCGCTCCGCAGCCTGAACGGATCGACGACTGGGTCGCTTCTGCCGAAAAAGAAAACTACAACGTCGTGGCATCGCAGGTGAACGTGGAAATCGCGCAGCGCGATATCCAGCGTAACCGCGCCGGCCATTACCCTACCGTGGATCTGGTGCTCAGCAGCGGCCGTAACTCCAACTCCGGCGTGCCGCCCACTGTCGGCTCCGACAGCGTTGCGAAGAATAATTCGATAGGCGTGCAGTGGAATATTCCTATTTTCTCCGGTTTCGGCGTGGACAGCCGCGTGCGTGAATCGATCGCACTGGAAGACAAGGCCCGCAACGATCTGGAATTCGCGCGCCGTACGGCAGCGCAGGGCGCCCGCCAATCCTTTTTTGGCGTCAACAGCGGCCTTGCACAAGTGAAAGCGCTGGAAGCGGCGGAAGTCTCTAGCCAATCTGCGCTGGATTCCAACAAGCTGGGCTACCAAGTCGGCGTGCGTATCAATATCGACGTGCTGAATGCGCAGCAACAGCTGTACACGACGCAGCGCGATCTGGCCAAGGCACGTTACGACACGATCATGAACGGCCTGCGCCTGAAATCCGCAGCCGGCACCTTGAAAGAGGAAGATCTGGCAGAAGTGAATGGATTGCTGCAGCACTGATTGCACTCGCTAAAATACAAAAAGCCACCGCTGAGGTGGCTTTTTTCATGGGTATTCACAAGGTTCACCGCGATGACTGTTTCTCTACAGGGTTTGCCGTTTAGCTGGTGATGGCTTCGATGACGTGCTGCTGTTGCTCTGCGCTCAGGTGCGGCCCCATAGGCAGACTCAATACCTGTTTTGCCATGATCTCCGCCAGCGGGAACTGGCCTGCGGAGAAGCCGGCGTCCGCGTATGCCTGCTGCAGATGCGGTGGGATAGGGTAGTGGATCAGGCTGCCTACGCCTGCTGCTGTCAGCCTGGCTTGCAGGCCTTCCCTGTCTTCAGTGCGGACGACATACAGATGCCAGGCTGGTTCTGTACCCTGCAGCACTGCCGGCAGTATCAGGCCGCTGTTGCCCAGAGCGGCAGTGTAGCGGCTGGCGACTTCGGCGCGGCGCGCGTTCCACGCATCGAGGTGTTTCAGTTTTACGCATAGCGCTGCAGCGTGCAAAGGATCCAGCCTGCTGTTGTAGCCCTGTACTTCATTGACGTATTTGACGCGCGAACCATAGTTGCGCAGCACGCGTATGCGGTCCGCCAGTTCCGGGTCGTTGGTGGTGACTGCGCCGCCATCGCCCAGCGCGCCAAGATTCTTGCCTGGGTAAAAACTCCATGCTACCGCATCGCCGTGGCCGCCCAGGCGCTGGCCCTGATAGCGGGCGCCGTGCGCCTGCGCGCCGTCTTCCAGCACGCGCAGACCATGCTTGCGGGCGATGTCCATTATCGGAGCCATGTCGGCTGGCTGGCCGTACAGATGCACCGGAAGGATGACCTTGGTGCGCGGCGTGATCGCGGCCTCTATCTTTGCCGGATCGATGTTATAGGTCGCCTCCACCGGCTCTACCGGCACCGGAACCGCACCGCACTGGCTGACGGCGAGCCAGGTGGCGATATAGGTATTGGACGGCACGATGACCTCATCTCCCGCTCCCACGCCCATCGCGCGCAGAGCCAGGTGCAGCGCATCCAGGCCGTTGGCCAAGCTTACGCAATGGCGGGTGCCGCAGTATTGCGCATAATCATGCTCAAAGGTATCCACTTCGCCGCCGAGTATGTACCAGCCTGAGTCCAGCACGCGCTGGACGGCGGCATCGATGTCGGTTTTTAATTCTTTGTAGGAGGCTTGAATGTCGAGAAAAGGGACAGAAGAAGGAATAGTCATTTTGCCAGCGCCGCCAGGTAGTCGTTATAGTCGCGATAATAATCGGCTTCATCATACGGCGCCGAAGCCAGCACCAGGCACACGGAGCCCGCATCGAAATTGATTTCGGATGCCCAGATCATCGGTGGGATATGCAAACCCAGCCATGGACGGTTCAGGTGGACTGTGCGTTTCTGCTTGCCATCGTCCATGGCGACGTCAAAGCTGCCGGACAGGCAGATAAGGAACTGGTGCAGTTCTTTATGCGCATGCGCGCCGCGATCCGACGCCGTGGGTACGTCGTACAGGTAGAAAACCCGCTTGATATCGAACGGCACGTGCCGGTTCGATTCCATGAAAGTGAGATTGCCACGCGGATCATGAATCTTGGGGAGTTCAATAATTCGGCAATTGTCTACTGACATCGTCTTTCCTTATTTTGATTTGCGTTGCATGCTCCTGTCGGAATCATGCTGCTATTGCGGTGCTTGCCGCCATTACTGTCAATATTCTCTACGGGCACGTGCCGGATGCCGTAGTGCTGATGTATTCGGAAATGTCAGCGAGATTAGCACATTCAATTTCCAAAGAGCAATAACAGCATCAGCATAACAGTATGAGCATTCGCTACCCGCCTTGGACCCACCCTGGTTCAGGCAGAAGCCGCGGTCGGCAGGAATTTCCTGAATTTTTGCATGGACTTGCGGATATCTTCCGCGCCGATGGAGAAAAAGAGATCCTTGTCCGTCCTGCCGGTTTCCACCGCGCCAAACTTCTGGTGGAAATTGATGACACTGTCGTTGCCTATGCGGACGTCGAAATGGCTTTTTGTAAACCCTTGCCTCAGCGCATACTGGTAGACCAGCAGCGCCGATTCGATGGCGGTGGTCGACGGTGCGCCGGGTTTGATCAGCCAGCTGCCCCAGCAAAAACTGTCTCCCTGCTGGTCGTAAAGCCGGACCAGCCCCAGCGGCTCATGCGCGCTGGAGCTGATCACAAAATAAAACTGGCCAGGATCGGCATACGATTTTTCCAGCCACGCCTGCTGGTCAGCTATCGTGCCTTCTATCTTGTTCAGGTAGCGGGACTTGGCTTCATTGCTGCGCATCTGGAAAACGAAAGCGGCATCCGCGCCGGTGGCGGCACGCAGATAAATATTCTTGCCGGTAACTGTATCCGTTTTGTCAAAATTTCTCATGATCCCGTGTGCGTTCTTCCTTGCTCAATGTTTCGACGTTTCAAGCTGCCTTAATAGGGAACATTAATACGGCAGCCATTTCCACGCCCTTTTTTTGACATCTTACAGCAACGACCTGCAACGGCAAGCCCTGCCTGTACTGCTTATGGCGTCTGCGGCTTCACGACGATGCCTATTGCAGCGTGGCACATTCTGCCAGCAGCTCCATCGTGCGTTCTGTCGC
>JAYSKH010000334.1:0-3390 GCA_043726505.1 Undibacterium sp.
CATATCCTGCACCGCGAAGGGCGGCAGGCATCGGCAAAGGTACGCAGTTTTGTCGACCTGTTGGCACAGACGCTGCGTGCTGATCCGGCACTGCGCTGAGTAGTTGACATGCAGCGTCTCTGAGTTGCTGCATGCTGCCTATTTTCTTTGCGCTGCCTTGGCGGCATAAGGGGCGTCTGTCAGCGTTTTAAGGAAGGCGACGATATCGTCTATCTCTTCATCATTTAGTGCGGGCCTGCTACCTTCACGGCGGTTATAAGGGATGGAGTTGACGTTGATGTTGACCTGATATTTTGCCGGCACGTCGTCAAACTTCTGGCCTGATCCTGATGTTAAGTTTGATGTATACCAGTCGCCAGGGCGCGTAGCGCGGGTGGCGTAAAAGCGCACCACGTCACGCAGCGTATCAAACACACCGTTATGCATGTAATGGCTGCGCGCGGCGACGTTGCGCAGGCTGGGTGTCTTGAAGTAGCCGCACCACTGCTCAGGGTCTTGCCACGCCAGCTTACGTGCGGTTTCGCACAAGCCATTGTCGTAGTGGCCCGGCACGCGGTTGGCCGGGATATTGCCGTTGCGCGGAACGGCGATGGCGTCGTAGCCAAAATCGGTAAACAACGAGCGGGCAGGGTTGCTGGAGGTGTCGTTGAATTTGTGGCAGGACGCGCAATTTCCTTTGTCCGGATCCTTGAACAGCCGCAGGCCTCTCAGCTCAGCATCGGCCAGGCTGGCCTTGCCGCGCAGATGTTCGTCGTAGCGGGAACTGAAAGGGCTCATGTCTTCGCTGCGCAAAAAAGCTTCCAGCGCGCTGCCGGCCGCTGCTGTGGCCTGCTGCGGATGCGCAAAGATGGCGCGGCCGAAATGCGCGCGCATTTCGGTGCCGTAGGCCTGCGCCAGCTTGGCGGCTACTCGTCTGGCGCTGCGGTTGTTCATTTCCATGGGGTTTAGTAGAGGCACCATTGCCTGCTCCGCTAATGTATTAGCGCGGCCATCAGCAAAAAAGCCGCCAAACAGCGACGGCTGCGGCGCATCGTCGTCCTGATAAAAGAAGCGTGGCGGCGTGTAGCGCAGATACAGCAGCGAAGGCGTATTGCGCACGCCCATGCTGCCTGGTTTGCTACCCAGCGGCACGCCCAGGCCGGAACCGTGGTCGCCGGAGAATGCCTGCGCAGGCATGTGGCAGGCGGCGCAACTGGTGCCGCGCGGTTCAGAGAGCCCGGCATCAAAAAAAAGCTTGCGCCCCAATGCAGCCAGCGCCGGGTCGACCACGACAACGGCCAGCGGATCCGGCATGGATGGCAACAGAGGCGTGCGCGGCTTTGCTGCTGCCGGCGCTTTATTCGTTGTGCCCGTTATGCCGGCTGCACCTATTGTTCCTGCCATGGCCGGCAAACAGGCCAAATGCAGCAAGGCCAATACCATCATTTGCAGGCCGATTCTGCCCTTTGGGGGAAACATCAGCAGAAAGGCGATCAGTCTGGCAGCAGGAAGCCGGTTTTGTCGCAACTCACCTTGCTGCCGTTCTGCACGCAAGTCGTCATTAGTGCGCCTTTGCGGGTATAGGCCTTGTACGTCCAGCCGCCATTGCTTTGCCTGTCCATGACCATGAAACCAAAGCTGCTGGTGTGGGCAATACTGTCTATCAGCACGCCTGCAGCGGGTGATGCATTGGCCGGCATTGGATCTGGGAAGTTCAGATCCAGGTTGTCGCCACCGTTGCCGGAAACGAAGGTGGCCGGATGGTCGGACTTAAAGTTGATGGCCTGAAAATCATGCACGTGGCCGTGCAGCGCCGTTTTTACGCCGGCCGGATAATAAGCAACAGGCGTGACTGTTTGCATCACCGACAGCAGCGCCTTATTGCCGGGCGCCAGCACTGAACCGGCCAGCGGCGCAAACGCCAGGATAGGGTGGTGGTTGGTGAAAATACTGTCCACGCCAGGTTTGGCGGCAAGTTGCGTCACTGTCTGAAACTGCGCCTGGTACGTCTTGAACATTGGATCGGTAGCCGCCAGCGCCGATCTGCCGACCTTGCTGGAATCGAAGACGATGATTTGCGTATCGCTTCCCACAGCGACCGCATATGGGGCAGAAAAATTGCCCAGGTTGTCGTTGGCGGCATCATCACAACTGCGTTTGCTGTCATAGTCTTCGGTATCCAGGAAGCGAAACCAGCCCTGGCCGGCGCGTGCGCATTCTTCATGATTGCCGCGCACGACTATCCATGGTGCGGCGGCCAGCAGCGGCGCGGCTGGCGTGAACAGGTCGGCGTCCCATACGTCCCAGCCGTAACCCCAGGGGCTGCCCTGGCAGCCGCCGATATCTGCCGGGCAGGCATTTTCGCGGTAATGGTAGTCGCCTATATGCAGCACCAGATCGGGCTGCATGGCGGCAGCAGTAGCGGCAATGGTGGCCAGCGGCCAGGCGTCGCTGTCGGAACAGGCTTGCCATGCATTGTCCGCTCTTTTCATGCGACAGCCGGTATCGGCAAGGATGACCACCCGTTGCGGTGAGGCCTTTGGAAGCGGCAGCCGATATGCGCCTACCGATGCTTCCGTTGCCGTCGCGGGCAGTTTGTATTCGCAGCTTGCGATCGGAAACGCCGATGGTTTGGAGTCTTCCGGCGCACTCGCTGTGGGGCGCTGGGCAATAGTAGCTGGTGCGCTGCGCAGCGTCATTGCGCGGCTTTCGCCATTGACGGTGATTGCAGGGCAGGCGTCGCCAGCGATGACGGCGCGCGCAATAGCCTGGCTGCCGGCACCCAGTTCCACCCACGCAGCTTTGATACGTGTGTCATCCACGGAAGCAGTGGCGGGCCCACAGGCCGTCATGGCGAAAAACGCCAATATACCGAGGAAGGCGGCGGATGCATTCCGTCGGATACGCGGAATTTTAGATTGAGCAGGTTTGTTCATCTGTGAAGGCGGATGGTTGGGCAATCGGCGGAATGCGCCATTGTCCGGCTTCGCAAAATTATAAGCAAATGTTGTTACATTGCCGTAGTCCCGGCCAGGCTGGCAGGCCTCTGATATTGCCGGCGGAGGGAGAGGAGAACGGGGAGGGCAGACGCCGTGGCATTGCGGCGTCTGAAGCAGTGCAGGCTTAGCGGCTGATCTTGCCGTGTTCGCCTATGTCTTTAGGCTGCTCGCCGACGATGGCGGCCTTGATCATCGAGAACAGTTGCGTCATCTTGCTGGAATCGGAATCCCAGTATTCGGCAGCATGTACATGGACTTTGATCAGTGCAACTTCCGGATCGTCCTTGCCTTTGGGGAACCATGCAGCTACCAGCGGATTCCATAGTTGTTCAATCTTCTGCCTGTCGCCGGATACTGATGCATGGCCGGACACCGATACATACAAGCTCTTGCCCGGATCTGAAAAGGCAAC
>JAYSKH010000335.1:0-7367 GCA_043726505.1 Undibacterium sp.
GAGCGCGCCGAGCGTACCGGCCGCAATCCGCGTACCAAAGAAGCAATCACGATCGAAGCTGCGAAAGTTCCTAAATTTAAAGCTGGTAAAGCTTTGAAAGATGCAGTAAACTAACGGACTTCAGTGAGGTGACAGTCACTGAAAAGGTTTGACGGCACCATCGGTGTGATCCGAATGGGGGCTTAGCTCAGTTGGTAGAGCGGCGCCCTTACAAGGCGTAGGTCGGGAGTTCGAGCCTCTCAGCACCCACCATCAGATAGCATTGAAAGAGAAACAGTTAAGTAGTTTAGGAGTGGTAGTTCAGTTGGTTAGAATACCGGCCTGTCACGCCGGGGGTCGCGGGTTCGAGTCCCGTCCACTCCGCCAAAATAAAAAAGCCCGCTTTTGCGGGCTTTTTTTCGTCTGGAGTGGAGAAAGCCACTAATGTGGCTTTCGGCGGGACTCGAAGGGAATCGCTTGCAAGCGATTCAGCGGCCTGCAGCATGTAGGCGAGTCCTGTCCACTCATTCAAAACATCAAACGCCCGCGCAAGCGGCCGTTTTTGTTTGTGCGTCCGCCGCGCGTTCATAAGCGGGTACTTCCACACTCACGTCCTTTGCGGCATCGCTATTCCTCAGCGCTTTGATACGAAGAGCGATAGTTTCAGTTTCTCAGAATTCCACGCCGCAAGCGCGTAGCACAGCACATCTTTTCCTTGTTAAACTGAGGTTTATTCGCCCGTCGCGAACGGAACGTCATCTCAACAATGACTGCAACTTCATATGTGGAGCTATTCTTGAATTTCCTGGCGCAAAAGTTTGAATTATCCCGCGGAGGAGGTGCGCACAATGTGCGTCCCATGGAGGGCTTGCGCGGCTTTGCGGTAGCACTGGTGTTCCTGGTTCATTATGTCACTCTGGTGACGCCATGGATCAAAGGTTCGCCGCTGGCGAATTTAGCCGAAGCGCTCCATACGATAGGGAATACAGGTGTAGACCTGTTTTTCGTTTTGAGCGGCTACCTTATCTATGGATCGCTGATTTCCAGGCCACAACGCTTTATGCGTTTTATGTCACGCCGTATCGTGCGGATTTACCCGACCTTCATTGTCGTATTTGCGGTTTATCTCGCCTTATCGTTCCTCTTTCCTGCGGAAAGTAAGATCCCGGCCCCGTTTTCACAAGGGCTGATCTATGTGGCTCAAAATTTCTTCCTGCTTCCAGGGATATTCCCCATCGAGCCGATGATCACGGTGGCATGGTCCCTGAGCTATGAGATGTTCTACTACTTGGCGATACCGCTGATTATCATGCTTTTTGGTCTGCGCCAGCGCAGCGCTAGCTGGAGGACGGGCTTCTTCTTGCTGATTGCGGTAGCGATGCTGGCGTACTGTGCTGTATATGGAGGAAACATCCGGTTGATGATGTTCGTTGCAGGCATCTTGCTGCATGAGGCGATCGAAGGCGCCCGGTTCGCCAGGGTGGGCAGCGTAGCTGGATTTACTGCGCTTTTCATCGGCTTGGCGTCGACGCTGTTGCAGCTCCCCGGCCCCGGCGGCGCAGCGCTGAAATTTGCGATCTTGTTTATTTCGTTTTTTATATTATGCATGGCCAGTTTTCGCGGCCCGGATGCTTTGTTGCCACGCAGCTTTTCATGGACGCCGCTGCGTTGGCTGGGAAACATGAGCTATTCCTATTACCTGCTGCATGGGCTGGCATTGAAATTGGCGTTCATGCTGTTTGGACACATCTTGCCCAAAGATGGACTCCATGGAGTCTGGATATTCTGGGGACTATTGTTGCCGATGTTCGCATTTACGCTGATTCCCACCGCAGGTTTGTTCCTGATCATTGAGCGGCCATTGTCGCTCGCCCCGCGTCGGGAGGCGGGCGGCACGGCGGGGGCACCAGCTGCCACTGCAGGGGCACCATAAACCAATCCTTCAAAGATTGCGAGCTTGTTACCGCGTGGGCCGGGAAGCTGTAACCCAGCCCAAGAGTCTTACCGCACTACGCCGCCATCGCTGCTGGCATTTCTCCACCCAGCGCATAGACCAGATCATCCAGCATCTTGGCTATTTCTGATGCCATCAGCATGAAATCGGCATCGAAACGCTCGTCTTCGCCGCTGGCGCGCTTGTCTGTTTCTTCATCCAGAATATCCAGCGCCTTGATGCGCTTGATGGCCAGCGTATCGGTCAGTACGAAGGAAATCTTGTCGTCCCAGGTCATTGCCAGCTTTGTGCATTGCTTGCCTGCGGCGATATGCCGTTGCACGTCGTCTGCATCCAGTGAATGGCGGACATAACGCACGGTGGCCTTGTCTTCGGTGTGGGCGCGCAATTCAGTATCCTGGTCTATCGTGAAGCCTTTTGGTGCTTCATTGCCGGCCAGCCAGTCGGTCATTGCAGCTTGCGGCGACAGTTTGACGCGCAGGCTTTCCAGCGGGATCTTGTCAGCTTTCAATAGCAGCTTGATCACTTCGTCTGCCTTGGACGGGCTGGAAGCGTCAACAATCAGCCAGCCGTTGACTGGATCTACCCATACCAGCGTATTGCGGCGTATGGAAAAGGCGCGCGGCAGCAGCTCGTCGGTGACCCTTTCTTTCAAATCCTTCATCTGCTTGCGGCCTGGCGCAAAACCCTGCTGCTCTTCCAGTTCAGCCGCTTTGGCCTTGGTGACCTGGTTGATGACGCTGGACGGCAGCAACTTCTTTTCTGTCGCCAGCGACAGCAGCATTTGTTTGTTGACAGTGTGTATCAACTGTTCGTTGTCGCGCGGAGAAGCCCAGCCCTGGCTTTGCATTTCGCTGGATGGGCATTGGGAGAAGGACTGCGATGCGAGTTGCGTTTCCAGCTTGGCTGTATCGACATTCCATGGCGCCGGCAGGCGGAAAATCTGCAAATTCTTGAACCACATGATCTTGTATCCAGACAGAAAAAACAAAACATTCTACACGCTCGCGCCCGTTCTCAAGCCGTAAACCTCGGCCTTCGCGACATAAATCAACCCTTCGTCGCAAAGCGCTACGAAAGCAGGTGCGCAAATGAAAAAATGATGTCCATAGATTCACGGGCACAAGAAATACCGATTCTCTTTTTATACCGTTTTTCCACACTGTCTTTACGGGGAGCAAAAAATGTTACAACAAATTATCATTCATACACCGGTCTGGGTCTGGGCCATCCTCGCTTACCTGATGTATCGCGGCGTCATCGCCAGCAAAGACAGGGAGCTGAGCCCGAGAGCGATCTCACTGATTCCGCTGATCATGCTGGCGCTATCGATGCAGGGTATTGCGGGCACATTCGGTTTTAACCTGGTCAGTATAGGCAGCTGGCTGGCAGCGCTGCTGGTAGGCGGCGCGCTTTCCTGGTCCATGGTCAACGACAGGAATGTCCGCATACTGCCGGAAAAGAGCAGTGTTTTTTATCGTGGCAGCTGGGGCCCTATGATGCTGATGGCAGCCATCTTCCTGACCAAGTATTGTGTCGGCGTCATGATCGCGATGAACGGACAACTGCGCAGCGAAACCGGATTTGCGGCGATAGTCTGCCTGGCCTACGGCCTGTTCAACGGCTTGTTTCTCGGAAAAATGCTCAGGGTGTTGACGATGTACAAACAGCAAACAGCCACTCTGCCTGAGATGCAGGCCTGAACCCGGCTCGTCATTGTAGATAAATTGCAGGCAAATAAATGATGCGACAATGGCGGGGAGAAAATTTCTTCTCCTCGCGGATTTAACGGTGAACAACATGAGCAAGCCGGACAGGCGTGTACCCAAGGTATAATGGACGCTGTCAAAATTCATTTCCACGGGCAGTCGCCGTCGGATAAACGCCATGCTAGCTCAACAAAAACAAGAAATTCTCGCTTTGATCCAAGCCGCTGTCACGCCCTTGCTGGCAGATAGCGGCCTGACGCCGAACATCACGCTGGAGCGTCCGCGCGATGCATCGCACGGCGATATCGCCTGCAACATCGCGATGCAGATCGCCAAGCCGCTAAAGAAAAACCCGCGTGAACTGGCAGAGGCCATCGTCAGCGCACTAAAAGCGAACTCCACTGATCTGATCGCCAGCGCAGAAATCGCCGGACCCGGCTTCATCAATATCCGTGTTGCCCATGCGGCAAAACAGGCCGTCGTCAAAACTATTCTGCAACAGGGCGGGCAGTTCGGCAAAGGCGTCAAGGGAGCGGGACAGAAAGTCATTGTCGAGTTCGTCTCCGCCAATCCTACCGGCCCGCTGCATGTCGGCCACGGCCGCCAGGGAGCTTTGGGCGACGCGCTGTCGGCTTTGCTGGATGCGCAGGGCTATGACGTTACCCGTGAATTTTATTACAATGATGCCGGTGTGCAGATTGCCACGCTGGCAACATCGGTGCAGGCACGCGCACGCGGTCTCAAACCCGGCGATGCAGGCTGGCCCGAATCTGCCTATAACGGCGACTATATCGCTGAAATTGCGCAGGACTTCCTGGCGAAGAAAACCGTATCGGCCAGCGATGGCGAACCGGCCACAGCCAGCGGCGATATTGAAGACATCGAATCTATCCGCAAATTCAGCGTGACCTATCTGCGCAATGAACAGGATATCGACCTTCAGGCCTTTGGCGTCAAGTTCGACAACTACTACCTTGAAACTTCGCTGTACGGCGATGGCAAGGTCGAGGCGGCAGTCGATGCGCTGAAAAAAGCCGGCAAGACGTATGAGCAGGACGGCGCGCTGTGGCTGCGCACGACTGAATACGGCGATGACAAAGACCGCGTGATGAAAAAGACCGACGGTACCTACACGTACTTCGTGCCGGACGTCGCCTACCACATCGTCAAATGGCAGCGCGGCTACCATCAGGCCATCAATATACAGGGCAGCGACCATCACGGCACGGTTGCACGGGTTCGCGCCGGCTTGCAGGCGGTGGATATGGGTATCCCCAAGGGTTATCCCGACTACATACTGCATAAGATGGTCACCGTGATGAAGGACGGCGCTGAAGTCAAAATTTCCAAGCGCGCAGGCTCTTATGTGACTGTGCGCGACCTGATCGAATGGTCGGGCAACGGTGATGTTGTCAGGGGCCGCGATGCGGTGCGCTTCTTCCTGATCTCGCGCAAGGCAGACACGGAGTTTGTATTCGACGTCGACGTGGCGCTGGCGCAGTCCGATGAAAATCCCGTCTACTACGTGCAGTATGCACATGCGCGTATCAATTCCGTGCTGGCCCAGTGGGGCGGTGATGAGGCTGCACTGGCAGATCTGGTCAATGTCGATCTGTCGCCGCTGACTGCGCCGCGTGAAGCGTCTATGCTGGCCAAGCTGGCCGAATATCCGGAGGCGTTGGAACGCGCTCAGGAAGAGCTTGGGCCGCATCAGGTTGCGTTCTACCTGCGGGATCTGGCCGGTGAACTGCATAGCTATTACAATGCCGAGCGGGTATTGGTGGACGACCAGGCAGTCAAGATGGCGCGCCTGGCGCTGATGTCGGCTACGCGGCAGGTACTGCGCAACGGCTTGGCGTTGATAGGCGTGTCCGCACCAAACAAGATGTAAGCGGTAGAAGCTAGCCTGCTTTGCTCCCCCTATCCCGGAACAGCCAGAACTGATTAACAAGTTTATCGGAGACGCATGAAATCTCAACAAGCAATGCTTCAAGCAGGTTTACGCCGCCAACAGGGCGGCACCTTGCTGGGGCTGATCATAGGGCTGGTGGTTGGCCTGGCGATTGCAGTCGCGGTGGCGCTGCTGATCACCAAATCCTCAACACCGTTTACGAATAAAAACGGCAACAAGGCCGACATGCCAACCAGCCAGCTGCTTGACCCGAACAAGCCCCTGTACGGCAACAAGGATGCAGCGAAAGAAGCTGCGCGTGATCTGGCCAAGGATGCCAAGCCTGTGGATACAGCCGAGACCAAGCCTGTTGCTGCGCTGGAGAGGCCTGCGCCGACGCCTGCCCCCGTCGCCGCGCCTGCTCCGGCGCCGGTAATCGCCAAAGCGCCAGCCGAAGCGCCCGCCGCCAAGACGGACGGCGCCGATGATAAATACGTGTATTTTCTGCAAGCCGGTGCTTTCCGTGAGCAGGCGGATGCCGAAAGTGCGCGCGCCAAACTGGCGCTGCTGGGTTTTGAGGCGCGTATCAGTGAGCGCCCTTCGGAAAACGGCAACCTGTACCGCGTCCGTATAGGTCCGTTCAGCCAGGTTGAAACAATGAACCGAATGCGCGCAAAGTTGTCTGAGAATAGTGTCGACGTTGCCGTCGTTCGCACCGCCAAATAAATAATGTAGTACCGGGTTTCGTAAAAATTTTTTAAGGAAATGAAATGCGTTTATTTCGACAACTGTTCCTGATCATGGGTTTTGTAGCAGCCAGCGCCAGCGCGTCTGTGACCGCACCGCAGATCGGCGCAGAGTACCAAGTATTGGCCAGGCCGCAACCGACCGAGGCCGGCAAGAAAGTGGAAGTCATTGAATTCTTCGGCTACTTCTGCCCGCACTGCAATATCCTGGATCCAATGCTGACGCAATGGGTCAAGAAGCAGGGCGACAACATTGTTTTTAAACGCATCCACGTGGATTTCTCGGAATCCACGCTGCCGCAGCAAAAACTGTTTGCCACGCTGGAAGCGATGGGCAAGCTGGAAGAACTGCACAGCAAGGTATTTTATGCAATGCACGTAGACCGCAAGCGTCTGGGCAGCGATGCCGAAGTGCTGGAATTCGCGGTCAAAAACGGCCTCGACAAGCAAAAATTTCAGGACACTTATAATTCCTTCTCGGTACGCAGCAAGCTGGGCCGTTCCAAGCAATTGCAGGAAGCATTCAATATCACCGGCGTGCCGGCCTTTGCTGTTGAAGGCCGCTACATCACTTCTCCTTCCATCGTCGGCGTGACAATGGGCCATCCTGTGACCGAGCCTGAGCAAAATGCTGCCAGCCTGCAGGTCATGGACTGGCTGGTTGCCAAGGTACAGAAAGAAAAAGGCGGTACGCCTGCACCGGCTGCTGCCGCAGCAGCAAGCAGTGCAACTGCACCGGCGAAGAAAAAATAAGCTGCTTCGTTTTTCGCCCTACAATAAGCCCGTATCTTATACGGGCTTTTTTTATGCGTGTTCCCCATAACCTGATGTTTGTTAACGGCGGTTATTCTGTCGGCGGTTATTCTGTCTTCAGAATAATGGCTACTCAACTACTGCGGGTGCCTCAGTGATAATGACAGCGGCAAATGGCTTGTTCGATGCGCTGGGCCAGCAGCATGTTCCTGTTTCCGGCGAGCCAGCGCGCATTGTTAGTCTGGTGCCCTCGATAACGGAACTCGTCTGTGAGCTTGGTCTTGCGCCATTGCTGGTCGGCCGCACCGGTTTTTGCATACACCCGTCAGAGGTGG
>JAYSKH010000336.1:0-18507 GCA_043726505.1 Undibacterium sp.
ATCGGCCATGCGCCGGTTTTGCGTGACGGCGCGCACGAACAGGCCCAGCCGTGTCTTGTTCAGGATTAGCCACACCGAAAACACGACAAACAATGCAAAGAAAATGATGATGATGCGGTTATACGACAGCACCAGCGAGCCGAGCACGGTAATGCCGCCGGACATCCACGAAGGATTGGATACTTCCACGTTCTGCGCGCCGAAGATGGTGCGCACCAGCTGCATCAGGATCAGGCTGATACCCCACGTGCACAGCAGCGTTTCCAGTGGCCGGCCATATAGCCAGCGGATGACAGTGCGTTCCAGCACGATGCCGACCGCGCCGGCGACGATAAAGGCAGCCGGCAGCGCGACGATCAGGTAAGCGTCAACAGCCTCCGGCATGAATTTGCGGAACGCCATCTGGCATGCATAGGTGGTGTAGGCGCCTATCATCAGCAACTCACCGTGCGCCATGTTGATGATGCCCATCAGGCCGAAGGTGATCGCCAGCCCCAGTGCGGCCAGCAGCAGTACGCTGCCCAGCGAGATGCCGTAAAACAGGTTGCCAACAAATTCCATGCGGCTCAGCCTTGAATTGATCGCACCCAGCGTATTGACCACTTCAACGCGTATGCCTTCATCTGGTTCGCCATAGCTGCCGTCAGGGTTCTGCGCCAGCATTTTTTGCAGGATGGGTTTGAGGCTGGCGTTGTTGCTGTCCACCAGCGATTTAACGGCGGCCTTGCGCTGTGCTGCGTCCGGCGATTGCAGATTGGCGGTGGCGATGACCATTTGCAGGATGGATTTGATCTCAGGGTCGTTTTCTTTGACATAGGCCTTGGTCACCAGCGGTAGCTGTTCCAGGCTGGCGTCTTTTTGCAATTCCTTGGCGGCGGAAAGGCGCACCGCTTTTTCTGCCGAAAATAATTTCAACCCGGACAGTGCGCTGTCTATCGCACCGCGCAAGCGGTTGTTGATACTGATGGCTTCTATGCCTTCCGGCAGCGCCGTGGTCTTGCCGCTTGCCGGGTCATAGGCCTTGTCGTCTTCCACGACAACTATGGGGCCATCTGGTTTGGCCGGGTTCGCATACAGCGCTTCGTTTTTCAGCGCGTTCAATACCCTGGATGCGTCTTCATTGGCCAATGCGGCAATCGCATTGACGGCGTCTATGCGGGCGTCGGGATCGTCGCCGGCCAGCGGTGCCAGTAATTTAGGCTCTATGGCTGCGTGAGCACTGAAGGCCAGGGCACACAATAACAGGGCAAGGCTTTGTTTGATGATGTTCATAGTGGGCGCAGTGACGCTGGTGAGCGTGGGTCGGGCGCGGGTCGGGCGCGAATTGGGCACAAATAGGTCACGAATAGGGCACGAATAGCGCACGAATAGACGAATGGCGTATTGATGAATGTTTCGCGGAATTTTTCCACGTGCAAAATCCCACCCAGCGGACCCTTGCGGAATCCGCTGCGCGCATGCATGAATGCATGAATCCAGAGGCGCGGTACTGGCCTTAGCCTAGGTGGCAACCGGCACCGCGCCGATACTGCTGATCGTGCCGGTTACAGCTTCTGCTTGCCTTCGTTGCCAGGGATGTAAGGGCTCCATGGCTGGGCGCGGATCGTCGTTTTGGTTTTGTAGACGACGTTGAACTGGCCGTCTGCCTTGATTTCACCGATCATCACCGGTTTGTGCAGATGGTGGTTCGTTTTATCCATCATCAGTTCAAAGCCGGATGGCGCCTTGAAAGTCTGGCCGCCCATCGCCGCGATGACTTTGTCGGTGTCCGTGGACTTGGCTTTCTCTACAGCCTGTTTCCACATATAGATGCCGACGTAAGTGGCTTCCATCGGATCATTGGTCACGACAGTGCTTGCGTTTGGCAATTTCTTCGCCGCTGCATAGTCTTTCCATTTTTTGATGAACTCTGTGTTGACCGGATTTTTGACCGATTCAAAATAGTTCCATGCAGCCAGATGGCCGACCAGCGGCTTGGCATCCACGCCGCGCAATTCTTCTTCGCCCACTGAGAAGGCAACCACAGGCACATCGGTCGCTTTCAGGCCAGCGTTGCCGAGCTCTTTATAGAAAGGTACGTTGGAGTCTCCATTGATGGTGGAGATTACCGCTGTCTTGCCGCCGGCAGAGAATTTCTTGATGTTGGCGACGATAGTCTGGTAATCGGAATGGCCAAACGGTGTGTACACCTCGTCGATATCCGTATCCTTGACACCCTTGCTATGCAGGAAGGCGCGCAGGATCTTGTTGGTTGTGCGCGGGTAGACGTAATCGGTGCCCAGCAGCACAAAGCGCTTGGCGCCGCCGCCTTCCTTGGACATCAGGTATTCGGTCGCAGGGATCGCTTGCTGGTTAGGCGCTGCGCCCGTGTAGAACACGTTCTTTTCCAGTTCTTCGCCTTCATATTGCACAGGGTAGAACAGCAGGCTGTTCAGTTCCTTGAAGACCGGCAGCGTCGATTTACGCGATACCGAAGTCCAGCAGCCGAATACGACTGCTACCTTGTCCTGAGTAATCAGCTGGCGGGCCTTTTCCGCAAACAGCGGCCAGTTAGAGGCTGGATCGACGATCACCGCTTCCAGTTTTTTGCCCATCACGCCGCCCTTGGCGTTGATCTCGTCTATCGTCATCAGTGCCACATCTTTCAATGAGGTCTCCGAGATGGCCATGGTGCCGGACAGGGAGTGCAGGATGCCGATCTTGATCGTGTCTTCAGCCAGGGCCTGAGTGACCCAACCGGACGTTGCCAGTGCCATTGCGCCGATTGCTGTTGCTTTTAGTATGGTACGACGGGACATGATTTCTCCAAATAGTGAATAGGACTTTGTGACCAATTACTGCGGGATACTTTGAACTGCGTGCGAACTGTGCGAGCTAGGTGTGCGTTGCTATGAGGCGATACTTCCATTAAATGAAATAGCAGATTGCGTGCCAGCGTCTGCGTGACTTAAAAAAGGCAATTAGAGGCCCGTTTGAGGGCAAATGCGGCGAGAGGGCATACGGTGAACCGGTAGAAACGGCGAATTAAGTGCGGATTTTTCACTGATTTCGTGCGAAAAAATGGCTTTGCGCTTATTTGTTAGATAATGGTGCAAATGTGCTGCCGGTTTGTTTCCGGCAAATAAGAAAACCCTCAGGAGTCTTGCCAATGCGCCGCTGGCGGGCCTTCCTGCTATGATGCTTGCTTTGCTTTTTCCATCGGTACGCCATGTTCGATTTCCTGTTTAAACGAAAACCTAAAACGGTCCCTCCGGCTGCGGCCGCCCACACGCCTACTGCATCACAGATTGCGGCGCAGGATGCAAAGAAACAGCAGTCGGAACAGGCCAGAAGCGCGGCGCTGGCACGGCTGGAAAGCATTGCCGAGGATGAGACCGCCGTGGTGGCTTTTTTGCTGGGCTGCGACTTCGCAGATGGTCGCCTGAAAGCGGCACACTATATATATACCGAGACTGCATTGAATCAGGTGCTGGCGGCGACGCGTAATACCGACAGGCGCGTGGCAAAGCTGGTGCAATCCCGGCTGGACGCCATCCATGCTTCAGGGCGGCAACGTTCTGCTGCATTGGCAAGCATTGCTGCAGCTAAACAAATGCAGCAGACGGCGCATCTGATGGCCAACCAGGTCGTGGAGCTGGACAAGCAGGTGGCGGCGGTCAAAGAATTCCCTGAGGAACTGAAACAGGAATTTGATGCGCTGCGGGTGCAGCTGGAGAACAGGCTGTTGGCGCAGACCGCATTGCAGCGCAAGGTGCTGAACCTGATTGCCAGCTTGCATGAGATGGCTGGCGCCGATGCCCTCAGGCTGGAGCCCGAACAGGCGCAGCACGCGCTGGGTCTGTTGCAGGCAGAGTTCGACAGCAGCATGGCGCAGCCCGAAGCGGCATCGCTGCCTAAAAACCTCGCGCAGGAGTTTGCACAGGAAATAGCGGAGCTGCGCAAGACGGTCGATGCGCTGCTGGAGGCTGCACGCAAACTGGCGGAAGAGCACGCAAGGGCAGAAAAGAAAGCAGCAGACAAGGCGGCCCTGATCGCTGAGACTGCTGCTGCGGTGGCGAGCCAGGTTGCTCGCGAGTTTGCCGGTGATATGCAAGCGAATGGTCCTGAGGTGTCAGCTGAGCCATCTGCACAAGATGCGTCAGTTGCGCCTGATGGGCCTGAAGCGCCTGATAGCAAGCACTCGCCGGAGGCCGCAGCAAGCGGTGAAGCAAAAGAATCCCGGAATGTGAAGGACAAGCCTGCATTGACCGTTGTCAGCGTTGAAAAAATTCTCGCGTCCATCAAAGGTATGGAAGACGCGCTGGAGCAGGGTAGTGTGCAGGCCGCGATCAAATTTGACAGGGAGCTACGCACCATCGATACCAGAGCGTCTGGTCTTCCTCTGGCGCAGCGCGACAGGCTATTGCGCGTGCGCAGTGAACTGGGGCACCTGCAAGGGTGGGCAAAATGGGGTGGCGGCGTCTCGCGTGACGAACTCGTCAAATCCGCCGAAGAACTGCCTTTGCAACAGCTGGAACCCAATGAGCTCGCCAAGAAGGTTGCCGATCTGCGTGAACGCTGGAAATCCATGGAGGCGGTCAGCGGCTCAGCCAATAAGGAAGTATGGGAGCGTTTTGATGCCGCCTGCACGCTGGCTTATGCGCCTGCCGCTGCGTACTTCCAGCAGCTTGGCGAAGAGCGCAGGGCCAATCTGGAAACGGCAGACGCGATGATCGCCGAACTGCGCAGCCACGCCGCCTTACTGGAGCGGCAGCCGGTGGACTGGAAGGGCATCGTCAACCTGGGCGTGCAGGCGCGCCAGAAATGGCAGACGCTAGGCCCAGTAGACCGCAAGCACAGGCCAAGGCTGGAGGGTGAATTCGATGCGGCGTATAAAGTGCTGTGGGCTCCGCTGGAGCAGCGCAGGAAACAGGAAATCGCAGAGCGTGAAGCGATGATTGTCGAAGCGCAGGCGCTGGACCCGGATCAGCGTTCCGTCGTTGATCAGGTGCGTGCTCTGCAGGCGCGCTGGCAGGAGCAGGCTGGCGCGGTGCCGCTGAAGCGCAAGGATGAGCAGGCATTGTGGGAAAAATTCCGCGCTGCCTGTGATGCAATATTCGCTCAGCGCCGGGCTGCATCGGAAACTGCGGATAGCGAACGCAAGGAAAACCTGCAGGCGAAAGAAGAGGTTTGCGCGGGGCTGGAACTGGCGCAGGCTGGGCTGGATACTGAGCAGGCAATCCGGCATTTGTTGCAGCAAAGCGCAAGTGCATGGCGCGGTATCGGTTATGTGCCGAGGGCAGACGAATCGGCGATTGAGCAGCGCTACAAAAACGCGGTAAGCGGGCTGGAAGCCGCCGCGGCCCGCCTGTTGCGTGAGAAGGATAAACTGGCGAGCCAGGCCTTGCAGCAAAAGATGGGCATCTGCCACACGCTGGAAAACATGCTGGTGCTCGATAGCGCCGATGAAGCCAGGGTGGCGCAGCTGTCGACGGAATGGGCGGAATTGCCGCCTTTGCAGGTCAAGGCGGATACGGCGATGCAGCGGCGTTTTTCCAGCATCGTGAAAGCCTTGCAGGAGCGTGACCAGACATACGTCGGCATATTGCGGGATAATGCAGAAAGATTTGATCAGGCGCTACTGCAGCTGGAAGTGGTCGCCGGCGTGGATAGTCCGGAAGAATTTTCGCGTGAGCGGCTGCAGATGCAGGTCAAGGTATTGCAGTCTTCGCTGCAATCCGGCAGCCGGCAACCTGCCGCCAGCGAGCAACTGCGCAATATATGCGCGTTGCCTGCGTTGACGAATGAAATGCAGATGCAAAGGCTGGCGAAAATCCTCACTGCCGGCACAATCTAGACATGATTGCCGGCGTGTGCCGGCATGCCTGGCAATGGAACCGATTGCCGGCGCAAGGGTCTGATTTTGGCCCGTGCTTTAGCCGTCTGCGGCTTAGGTGCGGAGCATCCGATATTTGAAAGGAACAATAA
This sequence comes from Undibacterium sp., assembly GCA_043726505.1. GTDB lineage: Bacteria > Pseudomonadota > Gammaproteobacteria > Burkholderiales > Burkholderiaceae_D > Undibacterium. Next base: position 5,968 of record JAYSKH010000336.1, read on the forward strand.
TGAGTTATGTATTCCCCCCGATTACCGCAGCTGTGCCCGTTGCCGGTTCCGATTCCCTGTTTCCAGTGCACCGCATTTATTGCGTAGGCCGCAATTATGTCGACCATGCGATAGAGATGGGCCATACCGGCCGCGAAGCGCCGTTTTTCTTCATGAAGCCGGCGGATGCGGTATTGCCGGTTGCAGAAGGTAAAACAGGCGAAATGCCGTATCCCAGCATGACCAAGGATCTGCATCACGAGATAGAACTGGTGGTCGCCATAGGCAAGTCCGGTAAGGATATCTCGGTGGAAGATGCTGCCTCTTATATCTGGGGTTATGCGATCGGCCTGGATATGACCCGGCGGGATCTGCAGGGCGAAGCGAAGAAACAAGGCAGGCCCTGGGATACCGGCAAGGGATTCGACTATTCGGCGCCTATCTCCGCACTGTATCCGGTAGCGCAGACCAAACTGATCAGCGAAGGCAATATCCATCTGGACGTCAATGGCGAGCAGCGCCAGGACAGCGACATCCGCAAATTGATCTGGAACGTCGCCGAAACCATTGCCTACCTGTCCAAGTTCTATGAACTGCAGGCCGGTGACCTGATCTTTACCGGTACGCCGGAAGGCGTGGCTGCGGTGAAAACCGGCGACCTGCTCGAAGGCCGCATTACCGGGCTGGGATCACTAAAAGTAAAACTGGTGTAACGGAGAAGGGACCGGCATGAAGCTGTATAGTTATTTCCGCAGTTCCGCGTCTTACCGCGTGCGCATCGCGTTGAACCTGAAGGGGTTGGAGTACGATACCGTGCCCATTCATTTGGTGAAAAACGGCGGCGAGCAGCATTCGGACAGTTATCTGGCCATTAATCCCGATGCGCTAGTGCCTTCCTTTATGGATGAGCATGAAGGCCGGGATGTGGAGATCACGCAATCGCTGGCAATTATCGAATATCTGGAAGAAACCCATCCGGAAGTTCCGGTATTGCCGCGGGATGCCGCCGACCGGGCTTATGTCAGATCGCTGGCAATGTCTGTGGCCTGCGAAATCCACCCGGTCAACAACCTGCGGGTGTTGCGCTACCTGAGTTCCACGCTGGGGCTGAATGAAGAGCAGAAGAATGCCTGGTACAGGCACTGGTGCGAAACTGGCATGGCTGCGCTGGAAAAAAGACTGGTATCGGATACGCGCACCGGCCGGTTTTGTTTCGGCGATGCGCCTACGCTGGCCGACTGCTGCCTGATTCCGCAAGTCTTCAATGCCTTGCGTTTCAAATGCGACATGAGCACGATGCCGACTATCATGCGCATCAATGACGCTTGCCTGGAACTGGACGCATTCTCGCTTGCTGCACCGGGTAGCCAGCCTGACGCCGAGTAGCGGGCAGGAAAAACAGATGAAAAAAACACGCAAGAAGTAAAAAAGGATGCTATCGACAGCATCCTTTTTTTATGGCGGCAGCACAATGCTGGTGTAGTTGAGTATTAATTACTTAAAATTACTCAAGTGCCACCGGCCTGGTTTAGCTTAATTTTAATTCGGCAGACCGTCCGGTGCGGACGGCGTGCCGGACAGCGTGTCGCTCAGCACCGAGATCAGGATAGACCGTGTCAATTTGGACTTGGTCGTATAGCCGTCTATCGCAAATTCATGATTAACCTGCTTTTCCGGTGCATAGCCGGGCTGGCCGGTGCGCAGTACGATGCGCAGATTGCTCCTGCCAAGGTCGTTGCGGATGACGCTGACCAGCCTCAGTCCCGCGTCCACCGTTTCCATTACCACATCCAGCAATACCAGCGCGAGATCCTGATTGGCTTCGATGACGGTACGCGCCTCGCGGGCGGAATAGGCGTGCAAAAATTCAAGTGGCCGGCCATGTATCTGTACACCGCTCAGTGCCAGCAGTGTGGTCTCATGGACATTGATGTCGTCGTCGGCAATCAGTATCTTCCACGGAGCAAAGCTCGTTTTGGCCTGCTGATCCTGGCTGTCTTCTTCCAGAAAATCAATGATGTCGTCATCATTCTGACCATGGCTGCATGTGGCCAGGTCGTCTTCGGAAAAATAGGACGAAAACCCGACGTCCCCGACATACACCCGGGACCTCGACACTTCCTGGGGGCCCGTATATTGATGGAATATGGGCTCAATCAAGCCGGGCGTTTTACTGTGGTGAGGCTTCATCAGTTATCTCCCTGTTGCTTGGATTAAATTTTTTTTGCAATTTAATCTTATGTGAACCTGAAGTGATAATCAAGAGCACGGGTACCTATTTTGTTAAAAATTGACAACTTGCGTTGGCAGTTTTTATTTGACCCAAATAAACATCGCTTGGTTCAGTGTACTCTTAAATTCGTGCCAAACACGTGGCAATGGGTAAATGCATGATGGTAGTATGGGAATAGTTGACCCCGCCTTTGTCCGGTTGTTCGTGCATGCAGCAAAATAGGCATGCGCCACGGCCGGAATCGGATGTCAATCAATATGAGCGATGCGGAATATATCGCCGCGCTGGATAAAAACGATAGGATTTAAGCTGACATGCCGGCTCCGTGATGCCCGGGGCAGAGCTGCTGCTTGTCCGCCAAGTCGTTGCAATAAGATGCTGGAGCCGGGACTTACATGCCATCTTTTTCTTTGCACACTGTAGTCAGTATGTCGATCGCGGCGTCCGCGGTGGTGATGCTGATCCTGTTTTATCTGCAGCGGCAACGGGTTAACCGGCGCGCTACCGGTTATTGGGCGGTGGCCTACGCTTGCCTGAGCCTGCGCCTGTGCTGCATGCTGGCCGGCGAATACGGTTACGGCTCGTTCGCGATGGCGGTAGACCTGTTCCTGCTGGGTTTTGTGCTCAGCCTATGGCTGGGTGTGCGTGCCTTTAATGGCGAACCTGTGGAACCCCGGCGGCCTTTGCTGCTGCTTGCCGGTTTTTCTGTATGGGTAGGATTTTCTCACCTGGCCGGTATCCCATTCGTCTGGCGCGCGATCCCCACGCATTTTTTTGCCGGCGGCATGCTGCTTGCCAGCGCCGTTCGCTTTTGGCGCCATGACCGCATAGCGGGCAATTCAGGCTATTCCGTCCTTGCCTGCCTGATCGGGCTGCGGGGTATACACCTGTTTGATTATCCGTTTATCAGAAACGTCGAATCGCTGGCGCTGTTCGGCTTTTCGCTGGGCGCACTGCTGGATTTTTCTGCCGGCATGATGCTGCTGGTGGCGGCCACGCTGGATCAGCAGCGCCAGACTGCGCGCGCGCTATCCCTGCTGGACCAGGAGATGAATACCCGAAAAAAGACAGAGCAGACGCTGCACGAGCGCGAAGAGCTGTTTGAAAAAGTGTTCCAGCTGGTGCCCGACGTACTGGTGGTGTGCAAGGAAAAAGGCAGCGTGTATGTGGAGCTGAACCGGCACTGGGAGCCGCTGACTGGCTATTCGCCGCAGGAGACTCTCGGGCGCAGCGCCACCGAGATGGGGTTGTGGGTGGATCTGGCGCAGCGGGACGCGATGATCTCCGCGATGACGAACCTGGGAGAATTCTGGGGGCTGGACGCCACCCTCCGGCACAAGGACGGCCATCATTATTTCGTCAAGGTATCCGGCGTGCGGGTGCAGGTCGGCGATGAATCTTTTATTTCCTACACGGTACAGGATGTAACGGCGGACCGTGAAGCGCAAGCCTACCGCAACCGTGTGGAAGACCAGTTGCGCGAGCGCGAGAAGCGTTTCGTCAAGATGTTCGATCTGGTGCCGGAGATTATCAGCATCACCAGCGTACCGGACGGCATTCTGGTGGACGTTAATCATCACTGGGAAGTGGTGCTTGGCTACAGCCGCGCCGAATCGATAGGCCATAGCGCTGTGCATGATCTGGGTCTGTGGCAGGATGCTGAGCACAGGAAGCATCTGATGCAGCGGCTGGAAAATGAAAGCTTTGTACGCGGCTTTGATACCGTGTTCCGCAGGAAGAATGGAGAAATCGCCCAGGTGGAGACTTTCTGCACGCTGTTTGAATCGGACGGAAAGCGCTTCATGCTGGCAGTGGTGCGCGACACGACGCAGCAGAACAACACGGAGCGCGCGCGTCTGCGCGCCGAGAAAAATCTGCGCGATAGCGAGCGCTATTTGCGCGGCGTACTCAATGCCATGGGGGAAGGCGTCATCGTTTGCGACCGGAGCGGTCGTGTTGTGCTGACCAACGCGGCCGCGGCAGCCATCCATGAAACGACGGAACAGCAGATGTCGCAGCTGCATGACAGTACACTGTTTGAATTTCTGCGCGAGGATGGCAGCCCTCTGGATCCACAGGAACTGCCGATCTGGAAGACTTTGCAGTCCGGCCTGTCGCAGCGTAATGTGACGCTGGGGCTAAGGCTGAAAGAGGGCGGCATCCGCTGGCTGTACGTGAGCACTGACCCGATTTTTTCGGAGGAAGAGCCGGGCCATGTGGAGCAGGTGGTGATAGCGATGGTCGATATCAGCCGGCAGAAAGAGGCGGAAGCGCTGCTGCGCGAACGCGAAGCGGTACTGGCGACGGTGTTCCAGTTGGTGCCGGACACGTTGACCATCACCAGCCTTGCGGACGGCTGCTACGTCGACGTCAATCGCAATTGGGAGCCGCTGACCGGTTATACGCGTGAAGAGGTGCTGGGTTTCACATCGGGAGATCTCAGCTTGTGGAGCGATCTTGGCCAGAGGAAAGAGCTCGTGCAGCGGGTGCTGGAGGACGGCGAAGTGCGTGGCATGCAGATTGATTTCCGGCATAAGGACGGCCATGTGATCCACTGCCGCTTGTCGGGCTCCAAGTTTGCGGCGGGAGACCAGACTTATCTGCTGCTGTCCGTACAGAACATAGGCCAGGAGCTCGCAACGGAAAGAGCCCGGCTGCAGACGGAAATTCTGCTACGCCAGAACGAACACAAATATTCGACGATATTCCAGTTATCTCCCATTGCTTTGGGGCTGGTAAATATCGCCACGTCGGAACTGGTGGAAGTCAATGATGTGTGGCTGGACCAATTCGGCTATGCGCGCAATGATGTCATAGGGCACACGGCAACCCAGCTGGGGTTCTGGGAAACCCCGGCACACCGCGAGAAAATGATTGCGCAAATGCGCGAGCATGGCAGGGTGGACCGGTTCGAGGTGCGCCACCGACACAAAGACGGACATGTGTTGACCTGCCTGATGTCGGCGCGGCTGTTCGATGTAGAAAACGGCAAGATGTTCATCTTTTCGCTACTGGATGTCACGCGCCAGTACGAGATCGAAAAAGAAATCCGCGAAATGACCGCGCAGCTGGAAGCCAGGGTCAGGCTGCGCACGCTGAAACTGGAGCAGGCCAATGCAGAGCTTGCAGAAGCCATGGAGTCGCTCAAACATGCGCAGGGCGAGCTGGTGCGCTCAGAAAAAATGGCTGCGCTGGGCTCGCTGGTTGCCGGCGTTGCGCATGAGCTGAACACGCCGATAGGCAACAGCGTAACGGTAGCCAGCACACTGGAAGACAAGACGCGTGAACTGCTGCGTGATATTTCCAGCGGCGGTCTGCGCCGCTCCACGCTGGACCGCTATCTGGAAAGCGCGACGACTGGCACCGCCTTGCTGATGCGCACGCTTAACGTGGCGCGCGAGCTCATCAGCAGTTTCAAGCAGGTGGCGGTAGACCAGTCCAGTAGCCAGCGCCGCCTGTTTGATCTGGAAAAAGTACTGGAAGAAGTCATCGCTACGCTGTCGCCGATGTACAAGAAGGGGCCTTTCCTGCTGGCCACGGAACTAAGCCCCGGCATCATGATGGACAGCTTCCCGGGGCCGCTGGGGCAGATCATCACCAACTTCATGACCAATGCACTCGCCCACGCTTTCGAGGGAAAAGGTAGCGGCGAGATGCGCCTATGCAGCCGCCTGCTGGATGATGCGCAGGCCGAGATTGTTTTTTCAGATAATGGCGCTGGCATACCGGAAGCTGACCAGAGGCGCGTATTTGATCCCTTTTTCACGACCAAGCTGGGGCAGGGCGGCTCCGGCCTGGGGATGAACATCGTTTACAACCTGGTGACCGGCGTGCTGGGTGGGGAAATAAGGCTGGACAGCCGGATGGGCGAAGGCACACGCTTCACGCTGCGGTTACCTTTGTCTGCTCCGCAGATGTCGGCGGATGCGGACAATGCGTTTTAGCGCAACGCGCTTCAGCGCAGCAAGCGCTAATCGTCTTCGCTGTACAAGTGATAGCCTTTGCGGCCTTTTTTCTTGACCTGGTACATCGCGATGTCGGCCTTGGACATCAGTTGCTCCGGGTGGTCGCCATCGCGCGGATACAGTGCAATGCCTATGCTGGGCGTGGTGCTCAGCGTGTGCTGCTCGATGATATAAGGCTGGGACAGCGAGTGCAGGATCTTGTCCGCCGTTTCCAGCACATGCTGCTCGGACGTCATGTCCGACAGCACGAGGATGAATTCGTCGCCGCCTATGCGCGAGATCGTATCGATTTCACGCAGCAGTCCGCGCAGCCGGTCAGCGACCATCTGCAACAGCAGGTCGCCGACGCGGTGGCCCAGCTTGTCGTTCACTTCCTTAAAACGGTCCAGGTCGATAAATTTGACGGCGACCATCTTCTGGTAGCGCTTGGCCTGGCTGAGCGCCTGCACCAGCCTGTCTTCCAGCAGGCGGCGGTTGGGCAGTCCGGTCAGCGCGTCATGGTTGGCCAGGTGCCGTATGCGTTCCTCCGCCAGCTGGCGCACCTGGATTTCGTGCTGTAGTTGCTGGTTGCTGTTGGCTAGTTCTGCCGTTCGCTCCAGCACGCGCAGCTCCAGTTCCAGCCGCGCCTGCATCAATGCATCCTGTGCCTGCTTGCGTTCGCTGATATCGTCCAGCAGCCATACAGCGCCTTTCTCAAGTTCTGTCTGGTCCACCAGATTGGCTGTCATGCTGCACCAGAACAGGCTGCCGTCCTTCTTTTTCTGGCGCACTTCACGGATAAAACTGGTTCCCTTGGCGATGTCGCTGGTGATTTCCAGTTCGGGCTCGAACGAGTCCACGGTCTGCAGCAGCTTACTGAAGGACGCGTTGGCCAGCTCGCCCGGCCGGTAGCCGTAGATATGTTCCAGATGCTGGTTGCAGGTGATGATCAGGTCATCCTTGACGAAGGCAATGCCGATATGCGCGTTGGCCAGGATCGCCTGCTGCTCCAGCAGCAGTTGCCGTATCGCTTCCTCGGCGGCACGCCTTTCGGTAATATCTTCGGTAATGAAGATGGTACCCTTGGAGTGATCAAGCGGATCGATCGCGTTGGCCATCATGCGGCACCAGAAGGTGCTGTCATCGCGGCGCTTGAGCAATAATTCAATATCCATACGCTTGCCCACACCCAGCGTCTGCTCTGCGACTTTACCCAGCTCGCGATAGGCTTCCGTCGATGGATAGGCGAGCGTTGTCGGCTGGCCGATCAGCTCTTTGCTGGTCCAGCCGAACATCTCGCTGAAGCGCTCATTGCAATGCAAAAAGAGGCCATTGAGGGTAAAGGTGATGCCCAGTGAAGCATTGTCCAGTATCGCCTGGTATTCCAGCAGGGTTTGCAAGGCTTTTTCCTTGTCGTCGGCAGACGTGTCTTTATACGCCATGGCTGTCAGACAGAAGGGCTGGAATCGATAAACTGCGGATGGTGTGAAAACACGGTGCAGGCAAGGGAATAAGCGTGGTAAATGCGTTGAGTGGCTAAGTAGTTTTACTGAGTTTGCCAGAATTTACAATGCAAGTGTAAGGAATTTACACTCTGCAATATTTGGCCTGAGGTTAGCGCGAATTTAGCCTGTCTTTGGCCTAAGCCGCTAGCATTGTTGCGACGCAACAGGCTGGGCGCGTGCGCGGGGAGAGGGCTTGTCTTTACGAAATGCAAGCCTGATGCGGTGTGGCCAGATATCAGTTCAAACAATAATTGACCGCTTCCAGCGGCGCCGGTGCATACTCGTCGGCGAGAGACTCGCGCAGGTTGATTTCCACGCTGCGGCAGATCGCCTCCAGCGCCAGATCATTGATTTCAGAGCCGAAGGGTTCTTCAATTTCATCTCCGAGCGCATCGAGCCCGAAGAAGGTATACGCCACGATTGCCACGACAAACGGCGTCATGAAACCTATGGTGTCGACCAGCCCAAATGGCAGCAGGAAACAATACAGATAGGCAGTGCGGTGCAGCAGCAACGTGTACGAAAAGGGAATGGGCGTGCCACGGATACGCTCGCAGGACGCGGCGGCGCCTCCCATTGCAGACAGCGTGGCATCGATGCTGTTTGCCAGGCAGGGGTCGAGGCGACCCTCATCCAGACACAGGCGCAGGTCCTGGCCCATGCCCAGCATCAGCAGGTGCGGCACGTTGGATGAGCCGGCAGTCTGTTCCCATTCCGTTTTCGTCAGCAGCGTACGGATTTCCGGTGACGGTGTGGTATTGCGCAGCAGATCCTTCAGCGCATAGGAGAAGGCAATCGCGCGGTAAACCATGCGTACGCGTACATCCTCCAGACCCAGCGCGGCGGTGGCGGGCGCTGAATGCCGGATCAGGCTCTGGCACTGGCGCGCCAGATTGCGGCTTCTGAGCACCAGTTCACCCCACAGCTTGCGCGCTTCCCAATAGCGGTCATAGGCGGCATTGTTGCGAAAGCCCAGAAAAATCGCCAGCGGCAGGCCTATCATGCCAAAGGGGATGGTGGTCAGCGTGATCTTGATGTTAAACAGGTCGCCATGCGCCAGCGTGACTAGCGTTGCGATCACGGTATTCAATATCAGCGCCGGCAATATCCGCGGCAGCACCGAGCCCCGCAGGGACAGGAACAGTTTCAAGCCGGAGGGCCGATCACGCACGATCATGGTATTCTCGTTTCTTTAATTTACTAATATATGAGTAAAATATACGTAAATTAAATCACTAATATGTTAGTGAGTCAACGTGTATAATCAGGAAAATTTTTCGTAACGAGAATGGCAATGCCTTTGCTGCAAGGAAAACCGCGTTGAAATACCAGATCACTTATCCGAACCTGCCGCAGCGTCTGCTGAAGGCACGTGATTTCCTGATGTCCAATTTCCGGCCGATACTGAACCATTATGGCGTGACGGAACAGCAATGGCGCATCCTGCGAGTGCTGGGAGAATACGGCCATTTGGAACCCCGTGAGTTATGTGAGTTGTGCCAGATACTGAGCCCCAGCATGGCGGGCATGCTGGCAAGAATGGAAGAGACCGGGCTGGTGCATCGTGAGCGTTTGGCTGACGACCAGCGCCGTGTAACGGTTACGCTGGCGCCGCAGGGCGAATACTTGATCGGCCAGATAGGCGTGCTGATCAGTCGGCAGTATCAGAATATAGAGCAGGCCTGCGGCAAGAAAATTTTTGCCGAATTGTTTGACGTGCTGGAAGAGTTTATCGGGCTGGAAAAAACGGAGATCCGGCAAGTGGAGCTGCCGCCGCTGGCTGGTGCGCCCGCGAACGGCAAGACTGTCAAAAAAAGCAGATAGGGCGGGCCGCCTGGCTCACCCTATCTGCTGCCGTCAGCGGCCATCAGCCGGCTGAGCGCCGAGTCGTCCACAGCAATAATGCAAGTGCGGTCAGTTCGCACAGGCCGCCGGCCCACCCTAACTGCGTGACTGAACCATGGGCAACAATGACCGAGCCCAGCGCCGCACCGGAAGAAAAGCCCACATACATGAACGAAGCATTGAGCGACAGCACAACCGGCGCAAGCTTGATTTCGCGTATGCCGAACAGCCGTGCCTGCTGCGCAGGGAAGAACGCCCATGCAGACAGGCCCCAGACCACGATAGTCGCCAGCACCGGCAACAGCGCATTGCCCGGCGAAAAGAAGGCAGCGCCCAGCGACAGGCTGGCAAATGCCAGGGCCAGTATTGCCAGGCTGGGAATGATCACTGCGCGCGGGCTGAACTTGTCACTGAGGTTGCCGCCGATGGCAATGCCGATGATGGCCGCAATGCCCCACATGAACAGCACCAGGCTGACATGCGAACTATCTATGCCGGTGACGGTAGTCAGGAACAGCGTCAGGTAGGTGTAGACGGTGTAGGCGCCGGTAGCCCATAGCGTGGTAGTGAACAGTGCCAGCAATACCGCCGGCTGCCTGGCAACGGCCAGGCGCTCCCGCAGGCTGGCGCTTGGTATATTCGCGCCTATACCCGGCCGCAAGCCTAGCAACAAACCCAGCGCTGCCACCAGTGCCAGCAGACCTACACCGGCAAAGGTCATGCGCCATCCGAATTGGTGGCCGATAGCCGCGCCCAGCGGGACACCTATTGCCACTGCAACACTGGTGCCGCCATTGACAATAGCCAGCGCGCTGCCGCGTTTTTCCGGCGTGACCAGTGCGCCGGCAAGCGCATTGGCATTGGGGACATAAAAACCTGCTGTGATTGCCAGCAGGATGCGCGCTTCCATCAGTGTCCAGTAATCATGCGCGTGCCACGCAAAGATATTGGCCAGTGCAAAAGCAAACATCGCCAGGATCAGCACCTTGCGCCGGTCATAGCTGCCGGCCAGCGCTGTCAGCACCGGGGAACTCAGCGCATACGTCAGCGCGAAAGCGGTCACCAATTGGCCGACTGCGGCAATGCTGGTGGAAAAATCCTGCGCTAGGCTGGGCAGCAGCGGGGCGATCATCATCGCCTCCGTTCCAATGGCAAAGGCGCCCAGCGCGAGCCAATAGAGCGGCATTCTGGACGAGTCTGCTGCAGGCGCAGTAAGAGAGGTGGCTGTCATGAGTCTTCCTGTGGTTGGAATAGTGCTGAAGGTTTACCGGGGCAACTACCGATACGGCCCCGGCAGCTTTGTGCTTACTGCGGCTGTTCCATCATGTCGTTGAACTGAGTGACAAAGGCGGCTTCATTCGGACCGGGGTTACTGCCGCTATGCTGGCCGGGTCTTCCACATTGAGGATGACTGATTGCATGCCGGGATTGACCACGGCCTATACCTGAACCGCCGCCTGTAATATAAAGATCGTGTTTCCGCTTAATTTCATTTCCTGCTCCATGAGTCAAAGTGAATGTTTGCTTAGTCCGATTGACTAGCGCAGCATCCCGGGCGGCCGGACTATAGTAATGAACTAATTGGTTCATTATTTCTCAAAGGTATTTGGGGTGCAAGAAAATATTGAACCAAATGGTTCAAAGGTGGATAATGAGCATATGGGACGACCAAAAAAATTCAGCCGCGAAGGGGTACTAGAGAAGGTCATACCTGTCTTCTGGCAGCTCGGCTATTCCGGTACAAGGCTGCAGGATCTGGAGATGGCGTCAGGCGTCAACAAATCCGGGCTGTATTCCGAGTTTAAAGACAAGGAAGACCTGTTCCTGGCCAGCCTGCAGCATTACCTGAAAAACCGCGGCGGCAGGGCTTTATTGATTGAAGAGCCTCTGGGATGGAGCAATGTAGAGCGTTTCCTCCGCATGGCCGATGGCGGGTTTGACGGCAAGCTGGGCTGTTTTTCCGTCAATTCCATGCGCGAATTCGTCAATCTGCCGGCAGAGGCGCAAAAGATGGTGGCGGAAGGTCGCTCTATGATAAAAGGGCTGCTGGCAAATAATATCCGCAGCGAAGGCTCCAAAGCTGCCGCCGAAACCATTGCAGAAATGGTGCTCGTGTTCTTTTCGGGGATGTGTATAGAGCAGAATCTGGACGATGCTCAGGAGTCTTCTTCGCGCAAGATCGACAACTTCATAGAAGTGGCGCGCGGTTTGTAAGGCAGGTGAGGGCCGGAAGAATTATTTTTTGCTGGTATTGGGTTAGCAGGCGTCAGGATTCGGTATTGCCTGCATGTCCGCGGCTAGATTTGCGCGCCACGTCAATTGCCATTTTGGCTTCAGTCTGTGCATCGCCTTCTGCACAGCCGCGCAGATAAACGATAGCCCCTACTTCCATCAGTGAGCCGAGCTCTTCTTCCGATAGTTTATGCGATAGTTCGCAGAGCCTTCTGGCCCACAGTCCGGCCAGTTCCATATTAGACGGCATCCTGCCCTCGTACTCGGAAGACATAATTCTCCGCAACATTTCTACGCTGTTCATCAGTTCCTCCACTAGAACAGCGATTTTGCATCAAATGTTTCGCAATGTATCTGAATTTAACTATTGTTCATGGTTTGTTGTTTGGTGGATAGATTGCGGGTCTACTAATTAAATGCGCTGCATATCTCTCTCAGCTGGCTGCGTAGCCAGCGGTGCGCGAGGTCGGCATCCATGCGCGGATGCCATAGCATGGCGATAGTTAGTTCCGGCACTGTAACCGGTAGCGAGAAGGTATGCATGCCTGTGCGCAAGATGCCGGTGTGCCGCTCGGGCACGCTGGCGATCAGGTCAGAAGCCTTGGCCAGCGCCAGCGCCGTTGAAAAACCGTCCACGACGGTGACGGCTTCCCGCTTCAGGCCCAGAGCCTGTAGCGCCTCATCAATCGGCCCGCGGGTGGAGCCTCTGCGCGATACAAAGATGTGTTTACCTGCCGCATAACGGGCGGCGGTCAGCTTGCCCCGGCAGAGCGGATGCCCTGGTCGAACCACGCCGATGAAA
>JAYSKH010000337.1:0-32686 GCA_043726505.1 Undibacterium sp.
CTTCAAACCACTGGGCGATCGTCGCGCGTTCAGCATCGGTGATATTGGTCAGGTTCCCAAGCGGCATCAGCTTTTGCTGCACCACCTGCTGGTAAATCAGCTGGGCTTTGGCCTGTACCTGTTCCGGCTGCTCAAGAATCAGACCCTTGGCCGGCGTGGGCATCAAGGTCGGCTTGGACGAGTGGCACTGTATACAGCGTGCCTGCACGATCTGCTGCACCTGGGCCAGGCCGGGGGCTGCGGGCGTTGCTCCTGCTGTTGCTGCTGTTGCCGGGGCTGCAGCGTTTGCAGGGGCGCTGGCCGAAGCACTGGAAGCCGTTGTGCTTACTGCCGCAACGGCAGGCGCAGGCTCTGCAGGTTTAGGCGCAATCCATGCCGCCACCGCTGCCAAAATGACGATGGCAATGGTCGGGTAGGCCATATTGGTATTGCCCTTGTGGCGCAGGATGAAGAACTGGCGGATGAAGACGGCTGCCACCATAATCAACACCAGCACCAGCCAGTTATGCGGCGCCGTATATGTCATGCTGTAGTGGTTGGACAGCATCGCAAACAGCACCGGCAGCGTGAAATACGTGTTGTGCACGCTGCGCTGCTTGCCGTTTTTGCCATGGATGGGGTCAACCGGCTCGCCGGCTTTCATAGACGCGACTACCTTGCGCTGGCCTGGTATGATCCAGAAAAACACGTTTGCGCTCATGATGGTGGCGATCATCGCACCGATGATCAGGAACGCGGCGCGGCCCGAAAACAGATGGCAGGCGCCCCAGGCAGCGGCAACTACGTACAGCACCACCAGCGTCGATAGCAGCTTTTCATTCTTGCCAAACAGACGGCACAGCAGATCGTAGACTATCCAGCCCAGTACCAGAAAACCCAGCGCCAGCACCACGGCGACGGTGGGCGTCAGCTGCGCGACGCTGGGGTCGATCAGATAGGTCTTGGCGTTGAACAGGTAAACCAGCGAAAACAGGCTGAAGCCCGACAGCCATGTGCTGTAAGACTCCCAATAAAACCAGTGCAGGTCTTCCGGCAGTTTGGGCGGCGCACCCAGGTATTTTTGCGGATTATAAAAACCGCCGCCATGCACGGCCCAAAGTTCACCGCCGACGCCTTGCTGCTTCAGCTTGTCGTCTACCGGCGGTTTCAGGCTGTTATCCAGCCACACAAAATAAAAAGACGAACCTATCCATGCAATGGCCACGATCACGTGCAGCCAGCGCAGCAGCAGGTTGGCCCAATCCAGCAAATATGCTTCCATGCAAATACTCCAAAAACGGTGACAGACGGATGCGCGGATAAAGCGAGCGCGTTAGGCCAAATAACGGTAATAGCTGTTACAGCCACAGCAAAATGCGCGCCATCTTCCGGCATGTCTGAGGTGTGAGGCAGTGCGCTGCCTCAGAGTTGAAAATCCGGGTACGAAACTTCAAGCGGCATAAAGCCGCTGGCAAGCTCAGCTACCGCGGTAGGTGGAGTAGCTCCAGGGCGTCGCCACCAGCGGCACGTGGTAGTGCTGCGCGGCGTCGGCGACACCAAAGCGCAGCGTCACGCGGCCCAGAAAACTGGGCTCGGGTAATTGCACGCCCAGTTTGCTGAAATAGCTGCCGACGTCAAAGTCGATCTCATAGATACCGGCTTGCATCGCATCGCCTTCCAGCAGCGGCTGGTCGCAGCGGCCGTCGGCATTGGTATGCGTCGCGCGCAGTTCCAGCCTTTGTCCGTTGTCGATACGGTACAGCTGCACGGCGATGCCCTGGCCGGGTTTGCCATGTGCGGTATCGAGTACATGTGTAGTTATACGTCCCATCCTGATTCCCTCATGATTTAAACAAATTTGCATTCATGGGAGCACACATCGGGACTGCTGGAAGGCAAGCTGCCTGTCCACCCCGCTGCGATGTTCCTGATTCACAAATCAAAAAGAAAACACTAGCTTTGGGGTATCTCTAGCCATCTGTCGTCGGGCCGGGCGGAGCCGGCTGTTCAAGACTGTAGAGCTGCCTTCTATTATCGGAGTGTTTTAGGGCATGCAATAATGCCTGCCTTAAAAATATTGACGACAAAGATAAATCAATATTGTTGACAATCTTATGCCTGCAAAAACGGTCGTGTCAACTCAAATTTTATGGAAGTTGGCCTGAGGTAGCATTTTAGCTGCGGTAGACAGGTAAATTTGCTGCAAAAATGCCAAAATCCGTGGTTTTTTGACGCGAGCCTGTGCTAAAAATTCTTGCAATTGTCGACAATTTGAATTTTAATAGTCAACAAAGTTAATCTGAAAATGCCGACAAAATGAATGAGCCAGTCAAGTTAGCCGTCGTTCCTGCGGCTCCCGCAGACAGTGCAACGGGAGCGGAAGACCGCATGTACCGCGAGATTTATGATGCCATCATGGAGCACCGCCTGCCGGCGCGCACCAAACTGGCTGAGCAGTCTCTGGGTGAAATCTACAAACTCGCCCGCCACGGCGTGCGCAAGGTGCTGAACCAGCTGGCGGCGGATGGCCTGGTGGACCTGGAGCCTAACCGCGGGGCGTTCATTGCCAGCCCCAGCGACAAGGAAGCGCAGGACATGTTTGATCTGCGCCACACGCTGGAGCAGATGGTGCTGGAAAAAGCCATGGCTGGTACTGGCGCTGTCGATACCCGCGCCTTACGCGCACTGGTAGAGCGCGAGCGCGCCGCTTTCATGCAGGGTGACCGCTCGTTATGGATACGCCTGTCGGCCGATTTCCACATCGAGCTGGCGCGGCTCAGCGGCAACGACCTGCTGGTGGAAATGCTGCGTCGGCTGGTGTCGCGCACCACGCTGCTGATCTCAACCACTGACGCGCCGGGCAACCAGCCCTGCTCATTTGATGAGCATCTGCAGGTCATCGAAGCGATAGAGAACAAGGACAAAGCCGGTGCGCTGCAGCAGATGGCACACCACTTGCAGCAGTGTTCATGCCGCACGCCGAGAAAAAACGACAAGGGTTTTGACCTGCGCGCCGCGCTGGGCAAACGGCCCTCTAAATAATCACAAGAGCCAGGAACACCATGCAAGCAAAGACAGACAGCACCTACCCGCGCGACATGGTCGGCTACGGCCCCGTGCCGCCGCATGCGCAGTGGCCGCAGCAGGCACGCATCGCGCTGCAATTCGTGCTGAACTATGAAGAAGGCGGCGAGAACAATGTATTGCACGGGGACCAGGGTTCCGAACAGTTTCTGTCCGAGATCGTCGGTGCTGCATCCTACGAAGCGCGCCATATGTCGATGGAATCCATCTATGAATACGGCTCGCGCGCCGGCGTATGGCGCATCCTGCGTGAATTCGAAAAACGCAAACTGCCGCTGACAGTGTTTGGCGTGGCGATGGCCATGCAGCGTCACCCGGAACTGACAAAGGCCTTTGCCGAACTCGGGCATGAAATCGCCTGCCACGGACTGCGCTGGATTCACTACCAGCATATGGAGGAAGCGCAGGAGCGTGAACACATGCAGCAGGCCGTACAGATTTTCCGCGACCTGACCGGCAGCGCGCCGTTAGGCTGGTATACCGGCCGCGATTCGCCAAATACGCGCAGGCTGGTGGTCGAGCATGGCGGTTTTGCCTACGATTCCGACTATTACGGTGATGATCTGCCGTTCTGGACCAAGGTGACCACGTCCGACGGCAGCAGCAAGCCGCACCTGGTGGTGCCCTATACGCTGGACAGCAACGACATGCGCTTCGCCACGCCGCAGGGCTTTAATACCGGGGAGCAGTTCTTCCAGTACCTGAAAGATAGCTTCGACGTGCTATATGCAGAAGGCAATCCGGATGGGCTGAACGCGCCGAAAATGCTGTCGATAGGCATGCACTGCCGGCTGCTGGGACGCCCCGGCCGTTTCATCGCGCTGCAGCGTTTCCTTGATTATGTGCAGTCGCACGACAAGGTATGGATCTGCCGTCGCATCGACATCGCTCAGCACTGGATGGACAAACATCCTTATGTTGACAAAGCCGCTTAAAAAAATCGACTAAAAACCTGATTAAAAACCCGATTAAAAAAGCTGTTTTAAAACAGATAGCATTGGAAGGCCCATATTTTGACCCACTCTATTTCGCTGGCCGAGCTGAACGCTGCCAGCCAGGAAAAATTCGTGTCCGTACTGGGCGCTATCTTTGAGCATTCACCGTGGGTGGCGGAGCGCGCGTATGCGCAACGGCCGTTTGCGCTGGTACAGGACTTGCATACCGCTATGGCGCAGGCAGTACGCAATGCCGATGAGGGCATGCAGCTGGCGCTGATCCGTGCCCACCCGGAGCTTGCAGGCAAGGCAGCCGTACGCGGTGAACTGACCGCTGAATCGACACGCGAACAAAGCGGGGCTGGATTGGGGCAGTGCAGCGCGGAAGAATTCGACACGCTGCAAAAGCTGAACGCGGACTACAACACCAAATTCGGCTTCCCGTTCGTGATCGCCGTGCGCGGCCACGACAGACACAGCATCATCCGGCATTTCAGCCGGCGCCTGGCTTCCGACCGCGCAACGGAGATGCAGGAATGCCTGGAACAGATTATCAAGATAGGCGGTTTCCGCCTGGCCGATGTGGTAACACAGTAGATAGAAACAGAAATAGAAACAGAAACAGAAATAGAAGCTGAAAAAAAAGCAGTCCGGTACTTTGCAAGCGCTGTCCCTATCCGAAAAGACAGGGCTGAAAAATCGGGGCATCAAAAATGACCGCAGACTTTCCAGCCTGGGCGGTTTCAACATGTTGAAACCGCTGCCATACGGCCATGCCTTATGCGGCAACGCGGCAACAGAAAAAAATTATTAAAACCAAAACCAAAATCGGCTTGGCCCGCTTACGGCCAGGCCGCGAAATTTTGTCCTATTTTGTCCGATTTTGTCCAATTCTTAGGGAGTGTCAATGAGCATCATTACAAAAAAGCGCGTAGCGCAGATGGCCTTGCTGGGCCTGAGCATCGCAGGTGTCATGCAGGCGCAGGCAGCGGAGTGGAGTGATACCGCAATCAGCTGGCGCAGGGGAAATTCTTTTGCGGAGCCTTTTAATCCGCAAGACATCAGCAAAAACATCTTCGCACTGACGCACGTCAGCGGCTACAAGTACGGCACCAATTTCTTCAATCTGGATCTGCTGCAGTCCGACAGTTCCGACCCTGCTTCTCCCGGCTCCAGCGCAGGCGCGCAGGAAGCCTATCTGGTGTACCGCAATACGCTGGACATCGGCAAGATACAGGGCAAGGACATCAAGTTCGGTCCTATCCGTGGCGTCGGCGTGACGCTGGGGTTTGACTGGAACACCAAGAACGACGTCGGCTACAACTCGCGCAAGCGCATGCTGGTCGCTGGCCCTACGCTGATGTGGGATGTGCCCGGCCACCTGAACACCAGCCTGGTGCTGCTGCGCGAGAGCAATGCACCGTCTTTCATCCCCAGCCGCTACACGTATAAAACCCATCCTATGCTGACTGCGGACTGGGGTATTCCACTGGGCGAAAAGTTTGCGTTTGAAGGCTATGCCAACTTCATCGCCAGCAAGGGCAAGGATGAAGTAGGCAACGATACCGCTGCTGAAACCAATATCGATATGCAGGTCATGTACGATGTCGGCTCCTTGTGGGGCGCAGGCAAGAACACCTTCCGTGTCGGTTTTGAATACCAGTACTGGAAAAACAAGTTCGGCAATTCTTCCGCGACGACCGGCAACAAGGGACAGACCGCGAAGACACCAATGATACGCGCCGAATATCATTTCTGATCTTCACCCGCGTCAAATCTCTGAAGGCCCGCGCAAGCGGGCTTTTTCTTTTGTGCGCGACGTTCTGCAGATCTTGCTGTTGCATAAAAATGGCGGTAACAGCAAGAGGCGGCGCTTTGTTATAAGCTGATAATGCATGGTACTAACGGCTTCTGCTGTGCAGTACTGGCATGGATAAAACCGACAATAAAAGATAGGGAGACCACATGAAAAAAATCCGCCGTTCCTCCGGCATCGCCGTTGCATTGCTCACCGCAGGCCTTGTTGCATGCTCCAGCACGCCTCCGCAGACCGGCCAGACTAGCACCCCCAGCCAGGCCAGTGTCGATGCGCATATCGCGCAGGCGCAAACTGCCGCCGGCACAGACCTGCAGCCGCTGATGGGCTTGTGCAAACCGGACCAGACCGCCGGCGCCTCGCATGAACAGCTGGAGGCTGGCCTGGCGGCCTTGATGGCGCGCCCTGCACCCGAGCCCGGCCGCGCTTTCGATAACCTGTATTTTGTCGGCTCCGCGTGGGTCAGTGCCTGGGCCATCAAGACCTCCGACGGTATCATCCTGATCGATGCGCTTGATAACGATGCAGAAGCGGCACAGCTGATAGAAGGCGGCCTGCGCAAGCTGGGCATGAATCCGCAGGATATCCGCACTATTATCGTCACGCATGCGCACGGCGACCACTACGGCGGCGTCAACTATCTGGTCAGCCGCTACCATCCACGCGTTGTCATGAGCGAGGCAGACTGGACGATGACAGAAACCAAACTGGAATTCGAGTCCGCGCATTGGGGCGGCGTGCCCAAGCGCGATGTGGCCGTCAAGGATGGCGATGTCATTACGCAGGGCGATACCAAGGTAACGCTATATCAGACACCGGGCCACACACGCGGCACGCTGTCGCCGATGTTTGATGTGGTGGCGAACGGTGTCCGGCACCGCGCATTACTGTGGGGCGGCACGGCATTCAACTTTGGCAAGGATCTGCCGCGCCTGGATAGCTATATCCAGTCAACGGCGCGCATGATGCAGGTCGCACAGTCGCAGCAGGTGGATGTGATGTTGTCCAACCATGCCATGTATGACGGCACAGTGGCCAAGCTGGCTGGGGTGCACGCGCAAACGGCACAAGGCAGCAATCCCTTTGTCATCGGCGCGCCGGCGGTGCAGCGTTCGCTGACGGTGATGAACCAGTGCGCGCAAGCCACGCGCGACCGTTTCAGTCTGTAGAGTAAAAAAGGCCGCATCAATGCGGCCTTTATAGATTGTGGTGAAGCGAGGAAGCTACATTAAGCTTTCGCCGCGTAGGCATCCAGCTCCGCCAGCCACAGGTGTTTCTGTTCCGGCGGCGCGAACGATGCGCAAAAGCCGTTCTTTGCCAGTTGTACCAGTTCAGCACGGCTCAGGTCCAATGCATCGGCGGAGGCGATGAAGTTGGCGTTCATGTAGCCGCCAAAATAGGCCGGGTCGTCTGAATTGATGGTGATGCATAGCCCGGCTCGCAGCATGCGCGCCAGATTGTGCTTGCTGAGGTCATCCACCACGCACAGCTTCAGATTGGACAACGGGCATACCGTCAGCGGCATCTGGGTCTTCACCAGTTGCTGCATCAGCGCTGCGTCTTCCTCAGCCCGCACGCCGTGGTCTATGCGTTCTACCTGCAATACATCCAGCGCACTGTGGATATAGTCCGGCGGGCCTTCTTCGCCCGCATGCGCGACCAGATGGAAACCCAGTTCGCGCGCCTGTGCGAATACACGTGCAAACCTCTCCGGTGGATTATTGACTTCTGCGGAATCCAGCCCCACGCCGTTCCACAGGTCTGCATACTGTTCACGCAGCGGCAACGCCGTTTGCAGCGTCAGCAGCGCGTCTTCTTCGCTCAGGTGGCGCAGGAAGCACAGGATCATGCTGCCGGAAAATCCGTGCTGCTGTTTTGCCTGGCGCAAGGCGCGGGCAATGCCGGCAAATACAGTCTCTGTGCTGACGCCACGCGCAGTATGCGTCTGCGGATCAAAAAACAATTCAACGTGGCGTACCTGGTCGGCCAGCGCGCGCTGGATATACGCCATCGTCAGGTCGTAAAAATCCTCTTCGGTCAGCAGCACCGCTGCGCCGGCGTAGTACAGATTTAAAAAAGATTGCAGGTCGGTAAAGTTATACGCAGCGCGGATCTCTTCCACGCTGGCATAGGGCAGTGTTACGCCGTTGCGCTGCGCCAGTGCGAACATCAGTTCGGGTTCCAGCGAGCCTTCTATATGCAGGTGCAGTTCGGCTTTGGGCAAGCCCTGGATAAATTCATGGAGAGACGTGGTCATGGATGCTCAATTCTTTGCGTGGCAGGGTTTTGCCTAGTGTACGTGCCCCTGACCACAGTTGCAATAATTGCGCTGCCACGGCAACCGCGATAATCCCGGGTTCCTTGCCGCTGATGCCGGGCACGCCTATCGGGCACACCATGTGTTCCAGCCTTGTTGCCGCGATGCCGCGCTGCTGCAGGCGACGTTCAAAATTGACGCGTTTGGTTTGTGAGCCTATCAAACCAAACCAAGCCGCATCGGTACGGCGCAGGATGTGCTCTGACAGCAGCAGGTCCAGCCCGTGATGGTGGGTCATGACCAGAAAGTAGCTGCCGGCTTCAGCATTGGCGATAACGGCTTCAGGCACGTCAGTATCTTCGGCAGTGACATTGGCAGGCAGGCAGGCCGGGAACAGATGGTCGCGTTCATCAACCCAGGTAATGCGGCAGGGCACCTGCGCCAGTACCTGCACCAGCGCCGCGCCAACATGGCCCGCGCCAAACAGGTACAGGTGCGGCAATTGCGGCTGGCTGCTGCGGTATTGCTGCAGCCGCTGCGCATATTGGGTATCGTCCAGCAGGTCCAGCCGCTCCAGCGCAATCTGCACTACGCCGCCGCAGCATTGCCCCAGGCTGGGGCCGAGTGCCAGGCGTTCGGTACGCGGCTCGGCGCGGCTGGTATCGCTCTTCTCAGCCAACCACAGCCTTGCCATCGCCAGCGCCTTCCATTCCAGATGGCCGCCGCCTATCGTGTCATATTGCGTGTGCTGGGTGACCAGCATGCGGCTGCCAGTAGTGCGCGGCGTGGAACCGGCGGCGTCGATGATGGAGACCAGCACCGCATGGCGCTCACGCGGCAGCTGCACCAGGCCGCTGAACCAGTCCAGCGGGGTAATGGCTTGCTGTGTGCAATGTGTAGTGTCGTGGTCGGCCATGGTTGTTCGTGGTGATGTCAGAGTTGGTGTCAGCGTTAGAGTCAGCGTTAGTGTGAGCATTGAAGCAAGCTTGATACCACGTCAAGATAGCACCACGTTGAACGGCTGGCATATCGCACTGATGATGTCGCTTATGCAGCGCCGCCCATACCGGGCTTGCACGACAGGTGCGCCGATTGTTGTGGTAGTGCAAATCCGTAGCGCCGAAAACGGCGGCCATTGTCAAAAAGCGGTATATTGATACCAGCATATTAAAAATTTCCGGAACGTCAATGGAACACCTGAGTCCTCAACAAGCTGCAGAATACCTGCAAGCCCATCCTTCCTCGCTGTTGATAGATTGCCGCAGCGAGATCGAATTCCTGTTTGTCGGCCACCCTACCGGCGCTATCCATGTCGCGTGGAACGATGGCTCGGACTGGGCAGTCAATCCGCGCTTTGTGCCGGACGTGAAGAAAATCGTCGGTAACGGCGACCGCGCGATCCTGCTGATCTGCCGTAGCGGTAGCCGCTCCGTGTCAGCCGGCGAGACGCTGGAAGCCGAAGGCTTCAAGAATGTCATTAACGTCTTGCACGGTTTTGAAGGCGACCTGAATGCTGAACACCAGCGCAGCACCCTCAATGGCTGGCGGTTTGACGGCCTGCCGTGGGGACAATGCTGACTGGATACCTGATGCCGCGTGCAGCGGTGCTTTGAAAGCAGATGATGAAACGCCTGTGCTACCTGTTGTTGTCCACGCTGTATCCGCTGTTTTGTAATACGGCGGCAGCTTCTGTGGTCAAGACAAAGGCGCCGCCGTACGCGATTACGCGGCTAGACAGCGGCACGGTTTTCTACCGTGGCGAGATCAGCAAGGGTAGCCGACGCCACCTGCTGCGCTACCTGAACGCCGCCACCAAGACGCTGGTAGTGACGTCGGAAGGCGGCAGCCCTGATGAGGGCATGCTGATGGCCGAGGAACTGCGCAGAAGGAATATCCGCCTGGTCGTCGACAAATACTGCATGTCCAGCTGCGCCAATTACCTGTTCCTGGCTGCGCCGCAGAAATCGGTCAAGCCGGGCAGCCTGGTCGGCTTCCATGGCGGCCCGCTGGGCAGCCTGTCGGAAGAAAAGGAAAGGCAGTTTGAACGCGGCGCGCTGAGCAGCCATTCCATGCACGGCGAGGGTTTGCAGAACCATCTGGACAAGCTGGCGATCCGGGAGCTGGAATTCTTTTCTCGCATAGGCGTAGACCGCGAACTATACCGCGATGTGGACAAGGTGATACTCGCGTCCGTGGCGGGCAAAAGCCGCGCGCCGGTGCTGCATGGCAGGCTGACACTGGCGACCGCCAAAGGCAAATGGGACTACGGTGTCAGCGACAAGGAACTGGACAGGCTGGGCCGCAGGATGGCGGAACTGGACCGCAAAAAGATTCGCTATACGGTACAGGGCGAGATAGAACGCCCCGGCACGGCACCGGACACGGCTTACTTCCCTAGCCGGGCGACGCTGGAAAAATACGGCGTCATGGGAATACAGAGTTACCCTTATCCTGCGGACAAGGCTGAGCTGAAAAAGATGGTGCGCAAGGTATTTGACGGCGACGTGAAGATCATTGCCGATTTTGAAAGCCAGGAAAATCCTGCCGGCTGAATGGCAGGACTGTTTGCTGATTTACTGGCTTTGTGGCTGATGGTGCAGTATCAATAAGCCTTTGATGGATTTTTGATACGGCTCACGCAAAGATCAGTGCAGCAGTACCGACTGCGCCATATAGGAATCAAACTGGCCGAGGAAATCGTCTATCTCTTCCATGCTGGGTTCCGTTGCGATCAGGTCTGTCACATCCTTGCGGAAGTTCAGCGCCAGAGGGCCGCCGATAAACCATTCACGGCGCACGGCCTTGTCGGTAATTTCATAACCGCCAAAGCGCAGCGCGTCATGATCTGCATCGGCGCCATATTCCACCACGCTATATTGCTCGCTGTTGTAGATGAGGTTCATGTTGTTTCCTTTCCGATACCGGTCCAGCTAATTAGTCTTAATTCAGACATGGTGCTGACAAGAAGGAATTTCAAGTAAATTCAGCCAAGAAGATACTTCCCCTCAGCAATAATTACGGCAAGGCAATCGTGCTTCTTTAGCGGAATTTCTTATAAGCACTGCTTTCAGGCCCGTATTTATCAATTGTTATAAATAATTTTGCGTGAAGATGCTTTTAGGCTAACACCAGGGTGGTTGCGTCACTTTTTTCCGCGCATGCTCCGGCGCATTTTCCAGCGAGTATTTCAGCTTAGACCATGTTAGCGCGGGCGGTTTGCCAATTCGGTGCGTTATGTCACCTTGTCCGATTTGCAGCAAGGGATGCGAAGAGCTATCTGGCCTTGCTGTTTCTATAGCTGGATTTCTTCGGTTAGCTGCAGCAGTCCGTTGTAAGGTTCCTGCGTCAGGAACTCGCGGATATTCTGCAGATGCTCGCTGGAAGCCAGACTGATGACGAGCAGGCCGGGTTTGCGCCGCAATACGCGGTTCAGCGTGACGCGCATCGCCAGATTGCCGATGCAGCACATGCAGCCGGGGGCAATGCGCTGGATGTTCAGGGTGGGGGAGGGAGTTAGTACGTGCTGGCCGGACGGCAGGCCTTCAAGAATGACTTCTACGCTGGTTTGCGCCGCCGTTGCGGCGAGCTTACCGGCGACGGCGGTTTCTCTTGCAAGATAATCGCCGCCGCTGACCAGTAAGGCTGGAATCATTCGCCGCGTTTGGCGTATTTCATCGATTCGACACCGAGCTGCTTCAGTTTACGGTACAGGTGCGTGCGTTCCAAGCCTGTTTTTTCGGCTACGCGTGTCATGCTGCCGCCTTCGCGGTGCAGATGATATTCAAAATAGATGCGTTCAAATGCATCCCTGGCCTCGCGCAGCGGCAGATCAAACGACAGGTTGGAAATGTGGTTGCTGGCCGTTGTCGGCGCCACATTCTGGATAGGCGCAAAATGCCTGCTTTCATAGCTTGCTGGCGCGGCTGCAAAACCTGGATTGGTCGCAATCAGCACTTCATTGGGCACGGCGCGCAAGCCTGGCGTTGCCGGGCGGGCCGGTTCGGCGCTGCGGGTCAGACCCTGCTGTACTGCTTTCAGCAGTTTTTGCAGTGCGATTGGTTTTTCCAGGAAATTGAGCGCGCCTATGCGTGTCGCTTCCACCGCGGTGTCTATCGTCGCATGGCCGGACATCATGATGACGGGCATGGTCAGCACGCCGTCGCGCTGCCATTCTTTCAGCAAGGTGACGCCATCGGTATCCGGCATCCAGATATCGAGCAGCACCAGGTCCGGGCGTGATTCTATGCGGGCTTCGCGTGCCTGCTGCGCGTTTTCCGCGAGCTGCACCACGTGCCCTTCATCGCCCAAAATCTCCGAGAGCAGTTCCCGGATACCCATTTCGTCATCGACGACCAATATGTTTGCCATAAATCTACCCTATTAAATTCATCGCTATTGTCAAAGCCCGCGCCTCTCCCGAGCGCTAGGCATATCCCCAGCTTTTTTATTTTGACAGCAGCATGATCCAGAAGCCCCGCAATTGCAGCAAAAAACGCAATTAGCAGTGCATCATGAATCCGGTGCTAACTTTAACAGCAAAATCGATACTTTTGCACCGTTTGTATCGCTGCGATTTTGAATATCGATTCTACCGCCATGTTCATCTATGATTTTTTTGACCATGGGCAATCCCAGGCCCGTGCCGCGCGGCTTGGAAGTCGCATACGGCTCAAAAGCACGCGCCAGGATTTTACTGCTGAAACCCGGTCCGTTATCGATAATGGACAGGCGCACCGCCGAGCGGCCAGCCTTGTCCGCGCCGGTATAACGCACCACCTCGGTCGTGACATCAATCTGCGGCACGAATCCGGGTTTCATATTATCGGCGACAGCGTCCTGCGCATTTTGTAAGAGATTGTGAATTACCTGCCGCAGCTGGGTGGCGTCGCCCATCACGGCCGGCAAATCCGGCGCCAGGTTGACATGGATTGCATCCCTTTCATCGCCGGCGACATACAGGTGCAGCACCTCATCGATCAGCGCGCTCAGATTCAGCTGCTTCAGCACGGCCGGTGGCGTCCTGGCGTAGTCGCGGAAATCGTCGACCATGCGTTTCATCGACGTCACCTGGTTGACGATCGTGGTCGTGCTCTTGTTGAGGATGGCAACGTCGGCTTCGGTGAGCTTGTCCTGCAGCTTCATTTGCAGGCGCTCTGCCGACAATTGTATCGGTGTCAAAGGATTCTTGATTTCGTGCGCGAGGCGGCGGGCAACCTCGCCCCAGGCGATCGACCGCTGCGCCGAAATGATGTTACTGATGTCATCGAACACGACCACATAGCCGGTGCCGGACGCGACCGGCAGATGCGAGCCGCGCGCCAGCAGCGTGATGCTTTGCTCTTCGGTATTGTTTTTGTCGCCTGCATGGTCGGGCGCCGACGGCGTGCCGGCTGCCGGCTGCATGCGCGGTATTTCTATCTGCTGCTGCCAGTGCTGCTCGTTTTCGTTTTCGCCGCCGGCGGCCGATTGCGCATGCTGTTCTGAAAAGGCCTTGTCGATGGCGGCAGCGAACGCGTGTATGCCTTCGATGTCATCCAGGCTCTTGCCGATCTCGCCTTCCAGGCTGCGCTGCAGGATGCGCTCCACCGATTCATTGCAGGTGACAAGGTTGCGGCCCTGGTCCAGCACCATCACGCCGGCCGACATATTGGCCAGCACCGATTCCAGGTAGGCCTTGGCGGTTTCCAGTTCGCTGCGATTTTTTTCCACCGCCGCGCGCGCGTCGGACAATTGCCGCGTCATCGTGTTGAAAGACTGCGTCAGCGTGCCGAGTTCGTCTGACGTTGTGACGATAGGGCGCGGCGACAGGTTGCCTTCCGCCACTGCCTTGGTGCCTTCAGCCAGCAGCAGCAGCGGGCGCGCCAGTTCGCCAGAGATCATGAACGCGCTGCCGATGGCGGCAAAAATCGCCAGCAGCAGCGTCAGCGTCAGCGTATACAGGTACATTTTGCGCAGGCTGGAGCGGCTGCGCGAACGGATTTCGTATTCGCTGGCGGCGTTCTGCAGCGATTCGGCATTGCTGGCCAGTTCCTTGGGTACCGGATGGATCAGCTGCAGATAAAAATTATCGTTTTGCAGCGACAGCCCGGTGTTGGCAGTCTGAATCGCGACCACGACGCGCGAGCGCAGCACGGTCGGCGCCTGCCCTACTGCGCCGCCGGTATTCGTTGTATTGGCTGCGCCGCCACCGCTGCCACCGCCGCTGCGGCGGGCCAGGCTGTCTACCTCGGCCTGCGCAGACACCTCGGGATTGCCTTCGGTAGCGGCATACGCGCGCGATGTGCTGGCCCGCCGTATCATGGCCGGTGTCGGTAGTTCGGGCAGCAGCGCCCGGACGTCGGCATTGGCGGAGGCGATCACGCGGCCCCTGCTGTTGACGATGATCGCATCCTGCACCTGCATCTGCTCGCGCAGGCGAGACAGGTGAATCGCCATAGACGCTTCAGAGGGTTCCGATAGCTGCGACGCCATATTGCGCGCCTTGCCCTGCAAGTCGGCCAGCGACAGTTCCAGCGCGCTGCGTCCCAGGTTGAAGCCGGACTCCAGTGCTGATTCTATCTTGACGTCAAACCAGGATTCGATGGAGCGGCTGACAAACTGCACCGACACCACATAAATAACAGCGCCGGGCACGATGCCGACCAGCGCAAACAACAGCACCAGCCGCGTCATCAGCTTCGAGCCGAATTCGCCGGAACGGTAGCGTTTGAACAGCCGCCACAGCAGTGTCACCACCATCGCCAGCAGTGCGCAGGCAATCAGCGCATTGGCGCCGGCCAGCCATACATAATATTGTTCGAGTTGCGAGGAGTTTTCCGACGCCGACATCAGGAAGAACAGCAGGATGCCCATTACCCCGCTGCCGATAATCAGCGCGTACCGCAGGATTCTGGTCACTTCTCGTCTGCCTTGAAGGTGAAGCGCTTCCAGTCGGATGACAGGCGCCAGTCGCTATTGTTGAGCGCGTTGACTAGGAAAGGTTGCTTGGGCACCTGGTTGATGTCCAGCTTCAGCCGCACCGCCGCGTTATAGACGGCACCGCTGGTGAGTTCGCTTTTTTCTGCCACGACCCAGCGGCGCGGCCTCAGTACGGTGGACATGGCCTCTTCCAGCGTAGGGAAATTCTGCAGCAGGCTGCCGTTAGTGGCGGACGTATATTGGCGGGTCCAGACGTTGTAGCCTATCTTGACCGTCTGCGAAGAATTGATGGCTTTTTCATCAAACCAGTACCAGCGCGGCCGGGTCAGTTCGACCTCAATGGTGAAGTACATCGGGATGCCACGCGTAATCGCTTCTTCCAGCGCATGGCTGAGTTCAAACGAAAAAGCTGCCGCTACCCTATATCCCTCTTCACTGGATTCCATCCTTGCCGTGGTGACTTCGGCATTGGCCGCATGTGCGGGCGCTTGCAGCAAAAGCAGCAGGGCCATCATGCAGGACATCAGCAAATAAACGGGGCGTCTGATCATGTGATAATGATAAGGCGTTGCATCAGAAGTAAGATAAGGATTGATATGACCGCCATCATATCTTGAAAGTTGCATGTGGCGTGCCGACAAATGCGCACGAGGATGGGTCCGCACCACAATGGGGCTCAGGCAGCCGGTTTTTGGAATAGCGCATAAAACAGGCCGTCATGGTCATTGCTGCCGTCGGATACCGGCAGCAACTGCCCCGGCGCATCCAGCCGCTCTGCATTTTGCCGCTTGGCAAAAGCGGCCGCCTGTCCCTCAGATTCCATCGGCCAGATCGAGCAGGTCACCAGCAGCAGTTTGCCGCCGGGTTTCAGCATGGTCCAAAGATTATCCAGGATGCGTGCCGACAGCGCTGCCAGTTGCGTCGCGTCGGATTTGCGGCGCAGCCAGCGGATATCCGGATGGCGGCGCACGATACCGGAAGCAGTACACGGCACATCGGCCAGGATACGGTCGAACGGCTGGCCGTCCCACCATGACGTCTTGCTGGCATCACCTGTCTTCAGCACGGCAGTCAGCTGCAGCCGGTCCAGGTTTTCCTGGATGCGGACCAGGCGCTTGGGGTCGGAATCCAGCGCGGTCAGTTGCAGATCGGCACTTTCCAGCAAATGGCCGGTCTTGCCGCCGGGTGCGGCGCAGGCATCCAGCACGCGCATGCCGTCGTCCACGTCCAGCAGCGGGGCGGCTAGCTGTGCCGCCGCGTCCTGCACCGACGCATGGCCAAGGTCAAAGCCAGGTATCTGATGCACGGGCACCGGTTTATGCAGACGGATGGCATCCGGGCCGATCTGGCTGGCGCCCACCTGCTGCGCGGCCAGCACCTGCAGGTAATCGGCGACCGATGTATGGCGACGGTTGACACGCAAGGTTAGCGGCGGCGGCAGATTGCCGGAACGCAAGATCGCCTGCCAGTCCTTCGGGTAGGCAGTTTTGCACTGGTCTATCCACCAGCCAGGATAATTCCACAGAGCGGCAGGCTGTTTCAGCACAACGCCGGTCAGCTCGTCCTGTTCACGCAGAAAACGGCGCAGGATCGCGTTGACCATGCCTTTTGCATGGGCCATGTGCGGGTTGGAAGCAGTTGCCGTCACCGCCTGATCCACGACGACGAAGGCTTCATACGGTGCTTCTTCGCCGTCGACCTTGATGATCAGCGTCAGCGCGCAACACAGCAGGCCGTACAGCAGTGCCGGTTCCGGCGCCTTGCTGGTCATCGCCGTCAGCAGCGCATCGGCCTGGCCGACCTGGCGCATCGTGC
Organism: Undibacterium sp.; assembly: GCA_043726505.1. Classification (GTDB taxonomy): domain Bacteria; phylum Pseudomonadota; class Gammaproteobacteria; order Burkholderiales; family Burkholderiaceae_D; genus Undibacterium. The sequence continues at coordinate 16,805 of JAYSKH010000337.1, forward strand.
GGTATGCAATATCCTGGATCGCGCCACGCGCCTGTGGCAGTGCATTGTTTTGCGCAAATACCTTGGCCAGCGCCTGCGGCAGGGCCGTACCTTCCAGCACATAAGCGACTGCCTGCGCTGCGCCCAGCAGGCTGAAAGCGAGGGAATCGGGTTTGACCTCGACTGCCTTGAAGTCGGCAGGGGCGGGGCGGGTGATGGTTTTTCTGGATGGCGGCAACATAGGGCTACTGGCAATACTGAAGAGACATGAATCGGAAAAGCAAACGGCTGGAGGCACCACAATACTACGCGCAGTCCATTCCAGCCCATTTTTTGGGCGCAAAGCCGCGCCTGCGTTGTACTACTGCATCAATGCCACGCGCATTGAGCGCATGGACTATGCAGCCTGCCGGGGTTTCAATGCCTGGTGGTTGCCAGTTTGATACCGAGGGCGACGAAGGCGCTGCCGACCACGCGTTCCAGCCACACTTTAATGCGGGGATTACGGCCTGCGCGGCGCGCTAGTGTACCAGCCAAAAAGGCTGTTCCGCTGTTCCATATCGTGCTCATGACGACAAAAGCCGCGCCCAGCAGCAGGAAAGCAGTGGTTTTGTGCTGCGAATCGGCCAGCACGAACTGCGGGAAGAATGATAAAAAGAACAAAATCACCTTGGGATTCAAGACATTGGTGACCGCCGCCTGCCAGAACACCTTGTTCAGCGGACGCTCTTCTTTGGTGGCTGAAGGCACTGCAGCCTGCACCGGTTTGGCCAGCACCATACGGATGCCCAGGTAAATCAAATACAGGCCACCGGCCAGCTTGATCAGCGTAAACGCCGTGGCAGACGCCGCCAGGATCGCCGTCAGGCCGAACGCTGAAGCCAGGCAATGGAACAGGCAGCCAAAAGAGATTCCCAGCGCCGACACCAGCCCGGCAGCCCGGCCTTGCGCCACGCTACGGCCAACGATAAAGGCAGTATCGGGGCCGGGAGTGGCGTTCAACAGCATGACGGCGATGCAAAACAGGCCGAAATTGACGATACCAAGGCTATTCATAGTGAGATTCTCGCTGGCAGAACGATAAAAAAGAAATATAGCCCTGATTCTATCGTTTCCTGGGCATCAGGGTATATACGCGGCGCTAGCCAGTCTGAAAACAGCGAATTCGGGTGATGCGGATGCGACAGGGAGGGAAAATACGGTAACCGGGTGTGCGCTAGTATTAGCCAAGAGCCTTGGGCTTCAGGTCACAGGGCTTGCAGATTGGTATTGTCGGCAGAAAAATCAGTGGATTGCGGCATGAATTGCTGCTGCCCCAGCCAGCTGTGCACATCTCCAAACACGCGGCCGGCATCCACTTCATTGAAAATTTCGTGGTAAAAACCGTCATAGAAATGCGAGGTGGCCAGCGCGGGTTCCAGCTGCGTGGAGAAGCTGCGGCTGCCGGCAGGGTCGACCAGCCGGTCATCCATGGCCACGGCCAGCAACAGGGGTATGTTCAGTTGTGCCGCGTGTTCAGCCACATAGGCGATGGATTTCAGCATGCTGCCCAGCAGGCGCGCGCTGATCTTGGTGTGCACCAGTACATCATCCTGGTAGGCTTTGACCACTTCCCTGTCATGCGACAGGTAGCGGGTATTGAGTCCGTTGGAAATGCCGACGCCCGGTATCAGCGCAGTGGCAGCTTTCAGCAGCATGCGGTCAAAGGCGGACATGCGCAATGCCAGCGCCGGTGACGACAGGATCAGGCCGCGCAGCGGCGCCAGGCCTGCAACGGCAAAGCGGGCCGCAAACAGACCACCCATGCTGTGTCCCAGCAGCAGCGGCGGCGCCGTCAGCTGTCTGGCAAAATCATTGATGACGAGGCGCGCATCGCGCAGCACCGCCTCATCGTCGGGTACGTCGCCGCGGGCGCCGCCGGATTTGCCGTGCCCGCGATGGTCGTACGTCCTGACGACAAAACCCAGCGCATTGAAAAAACGCGCGACGTGCGCGTAGCGGCCGCAGTGTTCGCCCAGGCCGTGCATGATGACAATGCCGTCACGCGCCAGCGCCGGGCGTTCGCCCGACATCTGGCCCGCCAACGGCCAGTCCCTGACAAACAGGGATGTGCCGTCTATGGTTCTCAGTTGAAATTCAGAAGTGTCTTCTATGTGCGACGTCATCAAACGCCCCAGATGACATCCCGCTGCATCTTGTTGGCGGCATACAGCATTTCCAGCAACGGATAAGCGCGTGCGGAGAAGCTGACTGTTTCTATTTTTTCGTGCTCGTTGTCATCAACAGTGTCGTTGTGATGCGCATCGATATCCTTTTGCACGATTTCAGACACAGGGTGTGCCTTGCTTTCGCCGACGGCAGCTTCAATGATCTTGATCGCGCCTTCGGTTTCTGCCGATGTAATAACGCCTCTGTCCACATCCTTGTGGAGCAGCTCCAATAGCCGACGTGCGTGCTCTTTGTACATCGTGACTTCGGCGGCAGCTTTCGATTGGAAAGTGATTAACATGAAACCAACTCCTTATTTTTCGTTGTGTGCTGTATAGCATGACCTTGTTCCCAAATCCGAAATATTTCTATCTTCTATGTTGCGACGCGGGTACTCTCATGCCCGCACTGCCGGATAAGGTCACTTTAATGATAATCCTAAAAAACGTTTGCCGCAGAGCGCTAGCGAACAAAGCGTCGATTTTTTTCTTTACGATACAAATTGCTGCAAAAAACAGTTTTGCCTGGGTCCAAAACGCTTAAAACAGCACTAATCAGTGATAATCAAGCTATAAATCAGCCCATGAATGCTGTTTATGCCAGGAAATACTAATGCTATTACAGTTTTTGCAGGTGCAGCATAACTGTCAGCAAATTCCTGCTTTTTCAATGTTCCCGAACAGAAATTTTTCAACGGAAATGATGCTTCCGGTATCAGCGTGTCTTGAACGACGTCATGAAAGTATCGATAGCGTCCCGCGTCACCACTTTTTCATTGCCCACGATCACGGCCTGGTACACCCACTGGTCACTGGCAACAAAACGCGCCGCCATCACTACCGGTTGACCATTTTGCAAGCTTCCATGGGCTTCCACATCGTAAGAGCGGGTTTGCCGGCTGCCGTTTGTCGTGGCAGCCGAGGCATCCCCCTTTTTATCGCTGGTGATGTTGCCGGCGATGTTCTTTAGCATGCCTTCCTTCATTCCTTCCAGTGCGGCCAAGGCCTGCGCATTGTCCGGCAATTTGGCGCTACCGATCGCAAATGTGGTGCCGTCGACATCGGCGGCCATCATGTTCATCGTCATCTTGATGCCGTGCAGATCGATTTCTCGCGAGAAGGAAGTCGGTTTTGCCGGCAGCAGCGCCGTGTAAGGCGCATCGGCGCCGTGCACTTCGCGCCAGTCCAGCTTGGGAGAGCACGCCGCCAGCGCCAGCAGCAGACCTGCGGCGGCCAGGCCGCGCCTGGTCAGGGAAGATAGCAAAAAAGCTGATTTTGTCGTCATAACCGGCTATTGTAAGCGATGCTGGCCATGTTGCAGAATTATCAGGTTCGCCGGCGAGCCCGCAAAGGCTCGCTGAGCGCAGGATCGCGCCAGGACTAGTCCGTTAATCCTCCATTAGTCGCCCCGAAATGCAATTTGGCCCTCTTGGCGGGCGCTTCGTCGGAACGTGGTGGCGCTGTCTGCGCCCACTTGTTACAGTGCATCCAACGAAAACCGAAAGGAGAATACGATGAAAAACCATACAAGCATGTCCGGCATGTCCAACGACGAAATCCTGGAACTATTGCGTGATGCTGCCGATACGTTTGCCGGCATGGTCAGGCAGGGTGGCCGTGCGCTGATGCGGCTGCCATTGCCGCGCCTGATGCTGCTTTGCATAGGACTGGCTTTCATGCTGACGATCCTGCCGCTGGCCTTCACACTGTTTATTGTGTTCCTGGGAGTGAAGCTGGTGTTGCTGCTGTCGGTACTGGCGGTGCGCAAATCGCGCCGCCGGGCACCGGCGCTGGGGTTGCCAAATGATGCGGATACGAATGCACAGGATAACAATGGCAACAGTAGCAGCAACAACGCCGGCGGACACGAGGAGAAATAAGCATGAGCAACAGCGGAGGTAACGGATTCATGCCGCTGCTGCGCGAAATCGGCGCCACCGCGTCTGCATTGTGGTGGTCGTTTTTCAACTGGCTGGCCGTGGTGTCATGGCGCAACCTGGCGATCATTTGCTTTATTGCACTGGTGCTTGGCGGCATGTCCAATATGCCCGAGCCGGCCGCGATGTTTGCCTTTGTTTCCTTTGGCGTCAAGGTGCTGGCTGGCGGCAAGCGACGCGCCGAACTGGCGGCTGATGCAGCGATTACGCGCGCCAACGTGGAGGCGCTGGAACGGCGTCTGCTGGAGGCGCAAATGGCCATGCTGCAGGCGCAGGTGGAGCCGCATTTCCTGTTCAACACGCTGGCGCTGATAGGCCAGCTTATCGAAACCGATCCGCCACAGGCCGCGCGTATCCATAACCACCTGATACAGTATCTGCGCTCCGCATTGCCGCAAATGCGCGACAAGGGCGGTGGTACGCTGGGCCGGCAGGTAGAACTGTCGCGCGCCTATCTGGCCATCATGCAGGCGCGCATGCGCGACAGGCTGACCGTGGCGATTGAATTGCCGCAAGGGCTGGCCGATGCGCCTTTTCCGCCGATGATGATACAGACGCTGGTGGAAAACTCCATCAAGCACGGGCTGGAACCGAAAACCGCCGGAGGCCATATCGACATCCGCGCCAGTGTGCGTGACATGTTCCTGCATGTGGAAGTCATCGACAATGGCGTCGGCTTCAACCTGCATGCGGGCGATGGCATCGGCCTGGCGAATATACGCGAGCGCCTGAAAATGCTGTTCGGCGGAAGCGCCCAGTTGATTATTGAAGCACCGGCGCAGGGCGGCGCTTACACCTGCATCCGCGTTCCCTACCAGAAGAGTGGAGCTTTTTAATCATGAATCAGGCAAGCAATTCCCGTACCGTGACCGCGCTGATTGCCGATGATGAGCCGCCGATGCGTGAGCAGCTGCGGGCGCGGCTGCGAGAAGTGTGGCCGGAACTGATGATCGTCGGTGAAGCCGGCAACGGCATAGAAGCTGTGGCACAGGCAGGCGTGCTGCGGCCCGATATTGTTTTTCTGGATATACGCATGCCCGGCCAGACCGGGCTGGAAGCGGCTCGCGTGCTGATGAAGCAGTGCCATATTGTGTTTGTTACCGCTTATGATGAATATGCGGTGCACGCGTTTGAGCAAGGCGCGCTGGATTATCTGCTGAAGCCGGTGGACGCCGAACGTCTGCGCCGCACCTGTACCCGCGTGCAGGATCGCATCACCCATCTGCAGCGCGCTAGCGCGGCGCCCGAACATATAGAACAGTTGCTGGCCCAACTGGTGCAGCACGCACAGGGCGGCGTAGGCAAGCGCGACTACCTGCGCTGGATACAGGCCAGCAGCGGCACCGCGTTGCGCATGATCAGCACGCGCGAAATATTGTTTTTCCAGTCGGATGAAAAATATACGCGGGTACAGACCGAACAATCCGAAGTGCTGATAAGGAAGACGTTGAAGGAGTTGGAGGACGAGCTGGACCCGTCAGAATTCTGGCGCATTCACCGTTCCACGCTGGTGCGGGTAGATGCGATTGTGGCGGTGACGCGCGATATGCGCGGCAGGCAGATGGTCACCTTGCGCAACCATGCAGAACGGCTGGAAGTGAGCCGTAACCATGCACATCTGTTTCAGCAGATGTAGCCAAAAAGCTGCTGCGTCAATGCGGCGTCGGCTTGAATGCCCTCACCGCGATGACGACGCCGGCGCATAGCATCACTATCCCCATCAGTATCTGCGGCGCCGGCGGGCTGCCGCGCAGGATGAACGCATACAGCAGCGCGGACAGAGTTTCGAAAACGATCAGCTGGCCGGCCAGGCTGGTCGGCAGTTTCTGGCTGGCGTAATTCCATAACAGCGTACCGAGCCAGGAAGCCAGCAGGCCCAGCGTCAGCATCAGGCCGATAAAACGCAGCGGGTCCGAGCCCAGCGGGTAGTCGTAGCTACTGATGTTGCCGTAATTGCCGCTCGCATGCTGCCAGATGCCGTACGCGGCAAAACCGACGATCGCCATCGGCAGCGTTGCCAGCCCCTGCACGGTGGCCCATGTGGATGAACTGATGTGCGTATAGATCTTCATATAGCGGCTGTTCATGATCGGGTACCACGTCCACGCGGCAACGGCGACCAATGCAATCAGCCCGCCTTTGATGTAGCCGGCCATGCTGCGCTGGCCATCCATATGCGCGACCTCGCTGGCGTTCACAAGCATCAGGCCGATGAAGATCACCAGCAACGGCAGCGCCAGCTTTTTCCATGCAATGGGATCGCCCGCTTTTTGCGGCGACCAGTTGCTGCAGATCGCGATGACAACCGGCAGCGTGCCGATCAGCATCGTCGGCAGTGGCGCATCCGCCAGCTGGATAGCAGTGGCCAAGGCGGCGTAGTAGATGATGTTGCCGATCAGCGCCAGCCTGACGGCAGCAACCCAGTCCTGGCGGCGCAACTGAGTGATGCGCTTGCGGTCCAGCCAGGCCGGCACGATGGCGATGACGCCGAATGCGATGTAGCGGCCAAACGACAGGATGACGCCCGGATAATCGGGCAGCAGCAGCGGCGTGATGAATACCAGACCCCAGACCAGGCCTGCGCCCAGTGCAGCGAGGATGCCGCCTAGCATGCGTTGCTGCCATTGTGATTGCTGGTGGTGGCGCGGATGTGCAATGTCATGAGCTAAAGCCGTTCGTTAATATCAACAATGCGCTGATTATCAACGGATTGCCAGCTCCGGTCTTGTACCAATTTGCTGCTGGTATTGCGCCGGTGTCACGCCGTAGGCGCGTTTGAACCAGCGATTCAGGTGGCTCTGGTCAGTCAGGCCCACCGCAGCAGCGGCGTCTGATGGCGAATTGCGCTGTGACAGCAGGTTTTTGGCGCGGGCGGCGCGGCGCGCTTGTATGTACTGGTGCGGCGTCACATGGTATAGCGCGGCAAAGCTGCGCACGAAGTGGAATACCGACAGGCCGGCTTCCGCCGCCAGCTGCTCTACTCGCAGGCTCTGGTCCAGATTGTCCTCTATGCATTCCAGCACGCGCTGCATGGCCAGCGTCCGCCGCTGTTGACGCGACGAACCCGGCGCCGTGGGCTGTGCATTCTTGCCGTAGCGGCTGACGACCTTGTCGATCAGCTGCGTAAAGCTGGACACAAAAGCCAGATCATCTGCCGCCTTCCACATTGTTTTGAAAGCCTGCTGGTAAGCCCGCGCCAGTTGTGGGTCGTGCACGGCGGCGTTGGGGAAGAAAGCCTCACTACCTGTCATCTCTAACAGGGTATCTGGCTCGATATACATCATCTGGTAGGTCCAGCCGCCGTCCGCTTCTGCCTGGCCGGTGTGCATCTCATCCGGGTTCAGCATGACCACGGTGCCAGTCGCGGCGATATGGTCCGCACCCTGGTAGCGGAACCGCTGCGCGCCGGCCTCAATGGCGCCGATCGAATAGCCGTCATGCACATGCGGCGCAAACGTGTGATCCACCAGACGCGCCGAATACAGTTCCACACCCGGCAGGTGTGGGCTGGTCTTGAAGGTGACGAATTCGCTGGGATGATGGAACACGCTGGAGTCCGTAGGGGTTGGTCCCCCATCATAGAGGATTTTTGGCAAAGGGTGGCCGATGCGGACTTGCTGCAACGGATTGGGCAACAGAAGTAATTGTTGCTTTAGTAGCTATTTTCTTGATATTTTTATATGAAGACCTATAGTTCAGCTATCTGTAACAAAATAAAGATGGGGCTGATATGCGATGTAAACCCTGTTTGCTGGTGTATCCGGTATACCTGTTGCTGCTTGCTTGTGCCGGTCCGAACGATCCCGGCAAAAACGCCGCAGGTCATTCTGATGCAGCCCAGGTAGAAGCGCTGGAAAATGCCGCCAAGGCAGACAGCACGCATGCGCGCCGGCTCAGGTATCCAACTTCCTCCAACCGCCAGCAGGCGGACAGCCAGAATCAACTGGACAGGCAGGATAATCGGTAGTCACCAACGGCACGCAGTGAGGGCGAAGTCTCTATCTATTTCATTGCAGCAATAAGCTTGCATGCGGAATCTGTGGCGTCGGCATTTTTAGCAATCATTGCTTTACTTATTATTTAGCCTCCCTTATGTTGCCTCTATCCCATCACCCCAGAGGCAAGCGTGAAGCGTATCCTGAAAACTGCATTAAAGCTGCTGGCAGTCATATTGCTGCTTGGCATCGCCTGGCTGGTTTTTCAATTCACCCACCCACCTGAGTTGAAGCCATATGCCCATCTGGCGATGCCGGCAGCGACAGCGCCTATAGAGGCGCCGGACGGCCTGCGCGTGACTTTCCTTGGCGTTGCGACACTGCTGATAGACGATGGTGAGACGGCGATACTGACGGATGGCTTTTTTACCCGGCCCGACCGCACGACGGTACTGGTTGGCAGGGTAGCGCCTGATCCTGCGCTGATTGCCAGTACCTTGCAACGGGCCGGTATCCACCATCTGGCAGCGGTTATCGTGTCGCACTCACACTACGACCATGCGCTTGACGCGCCCGAGGTAGCGAAGCAGACCGGTGCCTTACTGGTGGGCTCCGGTTCCACCGCCAATATAGGCCGTGGCTGGGGTTTGCCTGAGCAAAAAATCCGTGTCGTGCACGGCGGCGAGCAGCTGGATTTCGGGCGTTTCCATGTGCAGCTGATCAAGAGCCGGCACGCACCCACCGGTTTTACCGGCGGCGAGATAGATGTGCCGCTGGCGCCACCCGCGCGCGCCACCGATTATAAGGAAGGCGACAGCTACTCCATCCTCGTGCAGCACGGCCAGCGCAGCCTGATGGTGCAAAGCAGCGCCGGTTTTGTCGAGGGTGCATTGCAGGGAAAGCATGCGGACGTGATTTTTCTCGGTGTCGGCACGCTGGGCATGCAAGGCGAATCGTTTAGAAACGCCTACTGGCAGCAGGTGGTGCGGGCCGTGGGCGCGCGCAGGATCTTCCCCATCCACTGGGATGATTTCACGCGGCCACTGACACAGGACCTGGTGGCGCTGCCGTATCCGTTCGACGATTTTTCGACGTCGATGGACTTCATCATCAAGAGCGGCGCCAGGGACAACGTGCAGATTCGCACGGCACCGGCCCTGGTTCGCATTGATCCTTTTGCCGGTTTGTAGAATTTGCCGCAACAGCCGGCGCCGTAAACGCCCTTAAAAACGGACAGCGGAGAAACTAGCGGCTAAAATAAGCCTGTGGCGTGTTGGCGCCGCTGTTGCCATTGCTGTTACCACGTTTGTTGTTCAATCCATTACCGGTGCCTTGATGCCACTTCGATCCTCTGCCTGTTTCGGTTTATTTGCACTTGCCCTCTTGTCCGGTTGCGACAGGCTGGGGATTGCCGACCCCGCCAAGGAAGCCGCCAGCAAGGAAGCGGATGCGCGCGCCACCGGCAGCGCCTGCCGCCATGCGGGACGCGCGATAGAAGACTGCTATGCGATCAACCCGGATGCGTCGCGGGCCGCAGTCTACTCGGGCTGGAAGGAAATGAACGACTATATGCGTGAAAACAAAATAGAAGTCGTCAAGCCGGAACTGGCCCCTGCCACGCCGCCGCCCAAAGCGATGGCCGAAGGCGAGGGCGCCAGCGCATCGGCCGAAGCCAGTGCCAGCTCTAGCGATGAAAAGTCCGATAAGGCACCGAAAAAATCCGGCTCGCACTGATCGCTGGCAATGGGGCGCTGCCGCAGCTTATGCGGATAGCAGCCCTGGTTCAGATTTACGACCAGATTCAGGATCGGATTCAGGAAAAACGCGCAGCAAATCCCTCAGGCGCCAGCCTTGCCGCATTCGTGATGAAAGAGATCGTGTGGTAGTAGCCGGCAATTGCCAGCATCTCCAGCAGTTGTTCATCCGAATACTGTGCCGCCAGCGCATCCCAAACGGCGTCCGTCACCTTGCTGTCACGATGCAGTTCATCCGCCAGCTGCAGCAGCAATAATTCCGAGCCGGACCACACACTGGCGTCAGCCGGGAATACCAGCGTGGAACGCACCTGCTGTTCCGTCAGCTTGGCGCGTTCTGCAAACATCGTCACATGCACGCCCCATTCATATTCGGAGCCGCAGGCCGCAGTCGTCCGCAGTATCAGTATCTCGCGCTCGCGCAGGCTGATGCTGCCGCGGTCCAGCAGGCTGCCGGCAAACATTTTCTGCAGCACGCGCGGACTACGCGCCATCGTGCGGAACAGCGACAGCGGTTCAACGCCGGGTGGCATGACCTTGGCAAAGGCTTCCGCGATGGCGGCCTCGTACGGTGCAGAGAGCGGCTCGATACGCGGCGTACCTGGTGTGGCTTGGTTCATGATGTCTCCTGATGAGTGAATGGAAGTCAGCGGCTTGTGCTTGCACCGTCTTGTCTGGTTTATCTGCAATGCTACTATTTTAGTAGCATGCTACAAATAGTGTAGCATAGGGATATCGATACTGCTGCAGGAGAAAAAACATGAGCCTGCCTAAGGAAGGCGCCCCGGTACGCGGCTCGCGCACAGGCCGCCCGGTGATGGCGCTGCTGGATATACTGGGGCGGCGCTGGACCTTGCGGGTGATCTGGGAGTTGCGCGCCAGTACGCTGAGTTTTCGTGATCTGCAGGGACTATGCGATGAGATGTCGCCCACGGTGCTGAACCAGCGGCTGCGTGAGCTGCGCGACGCTGGCATTGTCGTGCTGGCGCAGGAGGGCGGGTATTCGCTGAGCAAATCCGGTGTAGAGTTACTGGAAGCAATGATGCCGCTGCAAAAGTGGTCAGACAAATGGGGTAAAAACCTCTATCAGAAAAAGGAGACAGAAAAATGAATGCAAATACAAAGGCGAGTACAGTCAATCGCGAATTCATCGTAGAGCGCGAGAATCTGCGCAACAGCAAATTCATCGCGTCGCCGCTGCCGGATGCGGCATCGCTGCCGGCAGGCCAGGTGCTGATGCGGATAGACAGGTTTGCGTTTACGTCCAATAACGTTACCTACGCTGCCTTCGGCAAGGCCATGTCGTACTGGAATTTTTTTCCGGCAGAAGATGGCTGGGGCAAAATCCCTGTATGGGGCTTTGCCGAGGTCGTGCTTTCCAGTCATGACGACATCAAGGTGGGTGAGCGTTTCTATGGCTACTATCCTATGTCTTCGCACGTTGTGCTGCAGCCGTCGCGCTGCGCCGAGCACGGCTTTACCGACGCGGCCGAACACCGGCAGGCAATGCATGCGCTATACAACCAGTATCTGCGCACCAGCAGCGACCCCGCGTACACGGCAGATAGCGAAGACCAGCAGGTGCTGCTGCGTCCGCTGTTCATTACCTCGTTCATGATCGACGACTTCCTCGCTGACAATGATTTCTTCGGCGCGCGCACTGTGCTGCTGTCTAGCGCGTCCAGCAAGACTGCCTATGGCACCGCCTTCATGCTGTCACAGCGCGGTAAGGACATTGAAGTCATAGGCCTGACATCGGTGGCCAACACCGCATTCGTCGAAGGCCTCGGCTGTTACGACAAGGTAGTCACGTACGACCAGATCAATACCTTGTCTGCTGATGTGCCTGTCGTATATGTGGACATGGCCGGCAATGGCAAGCTGCGCAGCAGCCTGCACCATCATTACCAGGACAATATGAAATACAGCTGCGCTGTCGGCGGCACGCACTGGGACGAACTGGGCGGCGGCGCCAACCTGCCCGGCGCGCGTCCCGCGCTGTTCTTTGCGCCCGCGCAGATCAAAAAACGCATGGGCGACTGGGGTCCGGGTGGTGTGCAGAAAAAGCTGGCGCAAGCCTGGCAGCAATTGATGGTCCCGGTCATGAACCCGGCCAGCGGCTGGATGCAGGTTGTCCACGGCAAGGGTCAGCAGGATGTGCAGCAGGTGTATCTGCAAATGCTGGATGGCGGTACGCGGCCTGAACAGGGGCATGTACTGACGTTGGCGGAGTAGCCACGCCGGTGAAGCGCATCAACCGATTCATTGAGATTCATTGATAGATGAAGAGATGGCAGTCAAGCTAAGACCGATGGCAGCCGGCGATATCGGCGCCATCTGCGAGATACAGCAGCAGGCCTATGTTCCCGGCATGGTTGAAGCGGAAGACGTGCTGCAAGGCCGGCTGGCAAACTGCGCCGATACCTGCTGGATTGCCGAGGATGAATACGGCGTGTGCGCCTACGTGTTTGCCTACCGCTCGCTAAGGGGGCGCATCAGCCCGCTGGCGTATGAGTTCACCCACCTGCAGGGCGCCGACAGCCTGTATCTGCATGATCTGGCAGTGTCTCAGCGTGTCGGTGGGCAGGGAGTCGGCGCGCTGCTGGTGCGTTGGGCTTTACAGCAGGCAAAAGACAGTAGCCTGCGGTATTCCTGTCTGGTATCGGTGCAGGATTCGCTGGTGTTCTGGCGCCGTCTGGGCTATCAGGAGCAGCCGGATTGTAATGCCGAGCAGCAGGCTAGTCTGGACAGTTATGCGGGTCCTGCCTGGTATATGCTGCGGGTACTTTAAGAGCTAGCTTAAGATGCTTTAAGAGCCCGCTACCGCACCGGGCTGGCTCCTGGCTTGCTGTTGCTGCCTTTTATACGCGGCCGGGGTTTGCCCGGTCAGGCGTTTGAACACTTTGGCGAAGGCTGGCCTGTCATGGTAGCCGACTGCGGCGGCTACGGCTTCTACCTGCGGGTTTCCGCGGCCCAGCTTGTCGCGGGCAGCCGCCACCCTCAGCCTTTGCAGGTAGGTGCCGGGGCTGTAGCCGGTGGCCGTGTTAAAACGCCGCAGCAAGGTGCGCGGCGAGCAGTGCGCCATTGCCGCCAGGCTTTCCAGCGTAAGCTCTTCCGCATAATGGCTGTCCAGCCACAATTGCAGCCGGGTGACCAGTGCGTCGCCATGGTCGCTTGCCGCCAGCGTAGCGGCATACGGCATCTGGCTGCTGCGGCCCAGTTCCACCACCATTGCATTGGCAACCTGGCGCGCGAGCGCTTCCCCCGCGTGCTGCACGATCAGGTGCAGGCACAGGTCCAGGCCCGCCTGTGCACCGCCGGAGCATAGGATATTGCCATCCTGCGTTAGCAGCGCGTCTATGGATAGCCGCGCCAGTGGAAAATGCTGGCGGAAGGGCCGCTCCAGCGCCCAATGCGTTGTCGCCCGTCTGCCATCCAGCAAGCCTGCCGCGCCAAGCAGAAATGCGCCACTACACAGGCTGACGAACTGCGTATCCAGCTTGGGTGGTTGCCGCCGTAGATACGCCAGCAATTCCGCATTGGCGGCGATGGCCGCATCCACGGCCCGGCCGATGGCGGGAATAATGAAGATATCCACCGTGCCCAGCCGCTGCAGGCCGGCATCCACCTGCAGGCTGCCCAGCGTGGTAGCCACCGCGTTGCCGTCGGTGCTGACGCGCTTCAGCTGGAACAGCGGCTTGCCGTGAAACTGGTTTGCCAGCTGGAATGCATCCAGCGCCATGCACAGGCTGGATGTGATGGTGTGCGGGCACACATAGAGGGCGACGACAGGCATGGAGCTCCGGCGTAAAGGCGTGAGGGATTGTCCATTATAGACACAAAATAGTCGAATTAGCCATCGCCGATAACTGCGTTGCCTGTGCATAATAGGCAGGCTAATACGGCAGCCGAGGGTAATAATAGCTGCTGAAATTTTCAGCAAACTCTTTTATCCGCCGCCTGGCCGATCAAGATACCGACAAACCGATAAACCACCAGACCGAGGTCTCCATGCATGCCAATGCCGCACTGATCACCACGTTTTACCAGGCCTTCCAGAAGCTGGACGCAGAAGCAATGGCGGCGTGTTATGCACCAGACGTGCTGTTTACCGACCCGGTATTTCCTTCACTGCGCGGAGAAGAAGCCGGCGATATGTGGCGCATGCTGACGACCAGGGCGAAAGATTTTTCGCTAGTGTTTGATGGCGTGGAAGCAGATGAGCAGCGGGGCAGGGCGCACTGGGTTGCGACTTATATCTTCTCGCAGACCGGCAATACCGTGGTCAATGACATCCATGCCAGTTTTGAATTCAGGGATGGAAAAATTGTGCGCCACATCGATAGTTTCGACGTGTGGAAATGGTCGCGCCAGGCGCTGGGGCTAAAGGGGCTGCTGCTGGGCTGGACGCCGATCATCCGCAATGCAGTACAGGCGCAGGCGGCCAAAGGTCTTGCTTTATACCGCGCGAAAAAATAGGCTAAAAAAAACGGGATGCATGCATCCCGTTTTGTTGTGCCGCTGATATGTATGCGGCCTTGTTCCAGCTTATTCTGTTTTTTCAGACTGATGCGGCTTGGATGAGCGCTTGTAAATAATTTTCTTCTTGTCCGCGTCACAGCTGCCGACGACCCTGTTCGTCGTTTCGGTGTCTTTGGACACAATCTGCAGCGTGTAGTTTTTAACGCCTTTACCGGCCAGCTTGGTTTCTATTTTAGTCTGCAGGTCGGCGCAAGGCAGCGCTGCAGCCAGGGTTTGCGCGGTTGCGAGCATTAGGCCGGCAGTCAGCAACAGGTGTTTCATATCAGGCTCCGTTATTTTTAATGGAAGATAGGCTTTGTAGAATCATGTCACATTAGTATTCTGCACTGTTGACTGACGGCAAATTTATTTCATTTTGTGACCCGCTTACGACGAAATGCTGCTACGGCGGGCTCGTCGTGCTCCGCCTCTGATGCTATCCGTGCTTACGGCTTGCTGCTGTTGATCAGCAACTGATGGTAAAAACGTATCATCTCCGCATAATTCTTGATCGATATCCGTTCATTGGTGCCATGGAAGCGCGGCAAGTCATCCGCCGTGGCGCGCACCGGCGAGAACTTGAAGATGTTGTCGCTGATCGCCTCAAAATGCCGCGAATCGGTCGCGCCCAGCATCAGGCCCGGTGCGACGATGGTGCCTGGGAAGGTTTCACGTATGCTGCGGTTCAGCAGCTGATAGGGTTTGCCGGATACCGGCGTGACGCGCGAAGGATCGGAATTGCCGGCGTACGGGGTCAGCTTGATCGCATCGTTGGCCACAGTCTGCTTCACATGCTGCATTACTGATGCCTGTGTGTCGCCCGGCAGTAGCCGGAAATTGACGGTAGCGTCTATCGTGCCTGGCAGTACGTTGTCCTTGTTGCCGGCGTGGACCGTGGTTAGTGCGGTAGTCGTTCGCAGCATGGCATTGGTGCTGGCGCCCTTGGCCAGTTCGCGCTGCACCAGCGGCTGGAACAGCCACAGATTCGACAGCAGTACGCGGTTCAGGCCGGACATTTCCGGCGCGATGGTTTCAAACATGTCGAGCGCCACGCCGCGGATATTGGCAGGCAGCTGATGGTTTTCCAGCCGGGCCAGCGCCACGCTCATCATGCCAATGGCGGTTTTTTGCGGCGGAATCGATGAATGGCCGGGTACGGCGTCCAGTTTCAGGTAGATGGTGGAATACCCTTTTTCCGCAACGCCTATCAGCGCGGCCGGCTTGTCCAGGCCTTTCAGTATGCCTTCGGTCACCAGCAGGCCTTCATCCAGCACAAAATCCAGCTTGATACCGCGCGATTGCAGCAGAGCGGCAATTTTCTTGGCGCCGCCCAGGCCGCTGACTTCTTCGTCATGGCCAAATGCTAGGTAGATGGTCTGGCGCGGTTTGAAACCTTCGGCCAGCAGTTTTTCCGTTGCCTCCATGATGGAGAAAAGGTTGCCCTTGTCGTCCCAGGAGCCTCGGCCCCAGACGAAACCGTCTTTGACTACGCCATCAAAAGGCGGCTGCTGCCATGTCGGCTCGGTACCCGGTGCGATCGGTACCACGT
>JAYSKH010000338.1:0-6553 GCA_043726505.1 Undibacterium sp.
CGCCGCGCTGCCTATCCTGTGCGCCGGCCTGCTGACCGCCGACAATGTCTTGCTGCATAACGTGCCGTCCTTGCAGGACGTTTCCACGATGTTGAAACTGCTGCGCCAGATGGGCCTGCAGGTCACGCAGCAGGACGGCGTCGTCACGCTCAACGGCAGCGATATCACACAGCTGGAAGCGCCTTACGACATGGTGAAAACCATGCGCGCATCGATCCTCGTGCTGGGCCCGCTGGTGGCGCGCTTCGGCGAAGCCAGGGTGTCGTTGCCTGGCGGCTGCGCGATAGGCTCGCGCCCTGTGGACCAGCATATCAAGGGTTTGCAGGCGATGGGCGCCGAGATCACGATTGAGGCTGGCTACATCCACGCCAAGGCCAAGAAGTTGAAGGGTACGCGTGTGGTCACCGACATGATCACCGTCACCGGCACCGAAAACCTGCTGATGGCCGCCACGCTGGCCGAAGGCGAAACGGTGCTGGAAAACGCCGCACGCGAGCCGGAAGTGACCGACCTCGCTAATCTGCTGGTGGCAATGGGCGCAAAGATTGAAGGCATAGGCAGCGACAGACTGGTTATACAGGGTGTGGCCAGCCTGCATGGCGCCACGCATACGGTGATTGCCGACCGTATAGAAACTGCCACTTTCCTGTGCGCAGTTGCCGCGGCGGGCGGCGACGTTACCTTGCGCAACATACGCAGCGACATCCTGGACGTAGCGCTGGACAAACTGCGCGAAGCCGGCGTGGTGCTGACCAGCGGGCCTGACTGGATACGTGCGCAGATGGGCGGGCGGCCGAAAGCGGTCAGCTTCCGCACGACGGAGTATCCGGGTTTTCCGACCGACATGCAGGCGCAGTTCATGGCGCTGAACAGCATCGCGTCCGGCAATAGCCGCGTGACTGAAACCATTTTCGAAAACCGTTTCATGCACGTGCAGGAAATGAACCGGCTCGGCGCAAAAATAGAGATCGACGGCCATACGGCTATCGTCACCGGCGTAGAAAAACTGGTGGGTGCGCCCGTCATGGCAACCGACCTGCGCGCTTCGGCGTCGCTGGTGATTGCAGGGCTGGCCGCAGAAGGCGAAACCCTGGTGGACCGTATTTACCATCTGGACCGTGGCTACGACAGGATGGAAGTGAAGCTGTCCGGCATAGGCGCCGATATCCGCCGCATCAAATAAGTGCAATCAGTCAAGACATACAAATACAAGAAAATATAAGCAAGTACGCAAGAAGCGAACAGAAAGAGTCCTCATGTCCCAGCAACTTACCCTGGCCTTGTCCAAAGGGCGTATTTTTGAAGAAACCCTGCCGCTGCTGGAAGCCGCGGGCATCAAGGTAACGGAAGATCCGGAAACCTCGCGCAAGCTGATCCTGCCGACCACCGATCCACAGGTCCGCGTGATCATCGTGCGTGCGTCCGATGTGCCTACTTATGTGCAGTACGGCGCTGCGGATTTCGGCGTGGCCGGCAAGGACGTGCTGCATGAGCATGGCGGCGAAGGGCTGTACCAGCCTATCGATCTGCAGATCGCCAAATGCCGCATGTCGGTGGCTGTGTCTGCCGGCTTCGACTACCAGAACGCAGTGCGCCAAGGCGCGCGCCTGCGCGTCGCCACCAAATATCTGGAAACCGCGCGCGAACACTTTGCCAGCAAGGGCGTGCACGTGGATCTGATCAAGCTGTACGGCTCGATGGAACTGGCGCCGCTGGTCGGCCTGTCCGACGCGATTGTCGATCTGGTCAGCACCGGTAGCACGCTGCGCGCGAACAATCTGGTGGAAGTGGAGCACATCATGGAAATTTCATCGCGGCTGGTCGTTAATCAGGCGGCGCTGAAACTGAAGCGCGAGCGTTTGCAACCGATACTGGACGCTTTTGAAAACGCGTCCAGGAATAAATAGACGCTGTACTGCAATACACTGGCACCACACTGCATCCGACCGAGAATATTATGTCTTTACCCATATCCAGACTGGATTCCACGCAGGCGGACTTTGCCGCCAGGCTCTCCGCGCTGCTGGCTTTTGAAGCCGGCGAAGATGAAGCAATAGACCGCGCAGCGGCGCAGATACTGGCCGACGTCAAGGCGCGCGGTGATGCCGCCGTGCTGGACGCCACCAACCGTTTTGACCGGCTCAGCGCATGCGCGATGCCGGCGCTGGAATTGTCGCAGCAGGAAATGCAGCAAGCGCTGGCTTCGCTGGCGCCGGAACGCCGCGCCGCGCTGGAAACCGCCGCCGCCCGCGTGCGCGCTTATCATGAGCGCCAGAAAGACGAATGCGGCTCCGCTGGTTTTTCCTATACCGAAGCAGACGGCACGGTGCTGGGCCAGAAGGTCACTCCGCTGGACCGCGTGGGCATTTATGTCCCCGGCGGCAAGGCTGCCTACCCATCTTCAGTGCTGATGAATGCGATCCCGGCCAAGGTGGCCGGCGTGCTGGAAATCATCATGGTGGTGCCGACGCCGGATGGCGTTAAAAATCCGCTGGTGCTGGCGGCTGCGGCAATTGCCGGTGTGGACCGCGTGTTCACGATAGGCGGTGCGCAGGCAGTCGGCGCACTGGCCTACGGCACAGCAACGATACCTCAGGTGGACAAGATCGTCGGCCCAGGCAATGCCTATGTGGCAGCTGCCAAGCGCCGTGTATTCGGCACGGTCGGCATTGACATGATTGCCGGGCCTTCTGAGATTCTGGTGATCTGCGACGGCACCACCGACCCGGACTGGGTGGCGATGGACCTGTTTTCGCAGGCCGAGCATGACGAACTGGCGCAATCCATTTTGCTATGCCCGGATGCTGCCTATATCGAGGCGGTACAGGCCAGCATCGTCAAGCTGCTGGACGATATGCCGCGCAAGGACGTGATCCGCACGTCGCTGGCCAACCGCGGCGCGCTGATCAAGGTCAGGGATATGCAGGAAGCCTGCGAGATTGCCAACAGCATCGCCGCCGAGCATCTGGAAATCTCGGCAGAAAATCCGCAGCAATGGGCTGATCTGATACGCCACGCCGGTGCGATGTTCCTCGGTCGTTTTTCTTCCGAAGCGCTGGGCGACTATTGCGCGGGTCCCAACCATGTATTGCCGACATCCCGCACTGCGCGCTTCTCGTCGCCGCTGGGCGTGTACGATTTCCAGAAACGCTCCAGCATCATCCACGTCAGTGAGCAGGGCGCACAGACGCTGGGCCGTGTTGCGGCCGAACTGGCCTATGGCGAGGGTTTGCAGGCGCACGCCCGCAGCGCCGAGTACAGGCTCAAATGACAAAAATGGACGCCGGCTGGCGCAACCGTATATTTTGCGAAGACGCGCTGCAGGGCATGGCGCGGATTCCCGACGGCAGCGTCGACCTGCTGGTGGCCGATCCTCCTTACGGTTTGGGCAAGGATTACGGCAACGATTCCGACAAGCTGGAAGCGGCGGAATACCTGGTATGGATGCAACAGTGGATCGATGTCGCGCTGCCCAAACTGAAAGCCAACGGCAGCCTGTATATCTTCCTGACCTGGCGCTACTCGCCGGAAGTGTTTGTGCTGCTGAAGCAACGCATGATCATGATCAATGAAATCATCTGGGACCGGCGCGTGCCGTCCATGGGTGGCAGCACACGCAAGTTTTCGTCAGTGCATGACACGATAGGCTTTTTTGCCAAGGCCAAGGATTACCACTTTGACCTGGATGCGATCCGCATTCCGTATGATGCGGAAACCAAAAAAGCCAGGTCACGCAAGATATTTGAAGGCGCCAAGTGGCTGGAGATGGGGTTTAATCCCAAGGATGTATGGAGCGTGTCGCGCCTGCATAGAGAGCATCCCGAGCGGGAAGAGCATCCGACGCAAAAGCCGCTGGAGATCATAGAACGCATCATCAAGGCATCCTGCCCGCCCGGCGGCGTCGTGCTGGACCCTTTCATGGGCAGTGGCACGACAGCGGTGGCGGCGCGCCATTGCGGCCGCGACTTCGTAGGGTTTGAACTGAATCCTGAATATTGCGCGATGATAGAGCAACGGCTGCTGGATGACGGCGCCGGACAGGAAAGCGCGCTGGGCGCGGCCTGATTCCAGGCACAGCAAGTTTCAAGCGCATGCGGCTTTCCGCTGCATGGCGCACGGCAAGCGGGTCTTACCGGACCCGGCCAGGCAACACAGGAGCATACCGGGCTCCTCTACATTTTCCGGAAACGGCTGCGGCCGCTTCCCTATTATTTAATGACGGCAATGATTTGCCGTACGGAGCATTTTGTGTCCCTGATAGAAAACATCATTCGCCCTGAAATTCTCAGCCTGTCCGCTTACCACGTTCCCGATTCGTCCGGCTTCGTGAAGCTGGATGCGATGGAAAACCCGTATACGCTGTCCGACGAGCTGAAGCAGCAGCTGGCGCAGCGCCTTTCCGAAGTAGCCATGAATCGCTACCCGGTCCCTTCTTATACGGCGCTGAAGCTGGCGATCTGCGACAAGCTGGGCGTGCCTGCCGGATATGAAGTGGTGCTGGGCAATGGCTCGGACGAGCTGATCGCGATGATTTCGGTCGCTTGCGCCAAACCCGGCGCCAAGGTGCTTGCGCCGCTGCCGGGCTTTGTCATGTATGCAATGTCGGCCCGGTTCGCCGGGCTGGAATTTGTCGGCGTGCCGCTGGCAGCCGATCTGGGGCTGGACAGGGATGCGATGCTGGCGGCCATTGCCGAGCACAAGCCCGCCATCGTCTACCTGGCTTACCCGAACAATCCTACCGGCAACCTGTTCGACAAGCAGGCGATGCTGGACATTATTGCCGCCGTCGGCGATACGGGCATGGTCGTCGTGGACGAGGCTTACCAGCCGTTTGCGCAAGACAGTTTCATGCCGCTGCTGCCACAGTTTGATAACCTGCTGGTCATGCGCACGGTGTCCAAGCTGGGTCTGGCCGGCATACGGCTCGGTTATATGTCCGGCAGCGCCGCGCTGATGGCCGAGTTTGAAAAAGTCCGCCCCCCTTACAATATCAATGTGCTGACGCAGACCGCGGCCGAATTTGTGTTGCAGCATGTAGACGTGCTGGATGCGCAGGCAGCGCAATTGCGTGAGCAAAGAGGCAAGCTTGCGGCTGCAATAGCGGCATTGCCCGGCGTTAACGTATTTCCGTCGTCAGCGAATTTTCTGTTGATTCGTGTGGGAAATGCCGAACAAGTATTCGCTAAATTGTTGGAACATAAAATTTTAGTCAAAAATGTGGGTAAAATGCATAGTCTGCTGGAAAACTGTCTGCGCGTGACGGTCAGCACTCCGGAAGAAAATGCCGCCCTGCTGGATGCGCTTGCCGTATCCCTCTGATGAACGTCCAGCCATCGCCAAGACGATGGCGCGGCGTGACATTGGTGTTAAACTCGTTTTAAAAACCTAGTCTTCTACCTATCATGCAAGCCCAACGCACCGCTGAAGTAAGCCGCAATACCAACGAAACCAAGATTCGTGTGGCAATCAATCTGGATGGCACCGGAAAACAAAAGCTCAATACGGGCGTGCCTTTCCTGGACCATATGCTGGACCAGATCGCCAGGCATGGCCTGATCGACCTGGAAATTGAAGCCGACGGCGACCTGCATATCGATGCCCACCACACCGTGGAAGACGTCGGCATCACGCTAGGCCAGGCGTTTGCGATTGCCATCGGCGACAAAAAAGGCATACGCCGCTACGGCCACTCCTACGTGCCGCTGGATGAAGCGCTGTCGCGCGTTGTCATCGATTTTTCCGGCCGTCCCGGCCTGGAGTTCCACGTCCCTTTCAAACGCTCGATGATAGGTTCTTTCGATGTTGACCTGACCCATGAATTTTTTCAGGGTTTCGTTAATCACGCACTGGTGTCGCTGCACATAGACAACCTGCGCGGCGAGAATGCGCATCATCAATGCGAAACCGTATTCAAGGCCTTTGGCCGTGCATTGCGCATGGCGGCAGAACTCGATCCGCGCTCCGCGGGAACGATTCCCTCCACCAAGGGCAGCCTGTAGTTTGCGATAACAAATTGCGATCAACGCGAAGCGGTAACACGCTGAGCCAGTGCTTATATCTAACATGAAAAAAATTGTTGTAGTCGATTACGGTGTGGGCAACCTGCGCTCTGTGGCGCAAGCGTTGCGTGCCGTGGCCCCTGAGGCCGATGTACGCGTGTCCGGCGAAATTTCCGATATCCGCGATGCGGACCGCATCGTGCTGCCTGGCCAGGGCAATATGGAAGACTGCATGCGCAGCCTGCGTGAATCCGGCGTGCAGGAGGCGGTGCTGGAAGCCGCTGCCAGCAAGCCGCTGTTCGGCGTCTGCGTCGGCGAGCAGATGCTGTTTGACATCAGTGAAGAGGGTGATACGCCTGGCCTGGGGCTGCTGCCCGGCAAGGTGCTGCGCTTCCAGCTGGATGGCCAGTTGCAGGAAGACGGCTCGCGCTTCAAGGTGCCGCAAATGGGGTGGAACCAAGTGCGGCAAACGGCGTCACATGCTTTGTGGGCCGGTATCGAGGACGACGCTTACTTTTATTTTGTGCACAGCTATTTTGCCCAGCCGGAAGTGG
>JAYSKH010000339.1:0-10042 GCA_043726505.1 Undibacterium sp.
AGCCGCCGCAACGCAATCTGTACGCTTACTTTACGCAAGTGAAGCTAGCCAATATCAAGCTGCCAGAGCGGCGCTATTACACGACAAATGATCCGGTGCTGACGCCGGAGTTGCTGGACCATTTTTTCAACCAGCGTACCAAAGGGTTTGCCAACCTGAGCGAACGAGAGAAAGTACTACTGCACACGATCTACGACGTTGTCGAATACATTCCCGTGCTGCCAGCCTTGACGACCAAGAGCATGGATGTGAGCGTGAGGCGGCATGAGCGTTACTCAATGAAATGCCCAGGGCAGCTGACAGTGGAAATCGTCAACAACGGCCATGAAAATATAGACATCGATGTTGTGGAAGTTTCACTGGAAGGCTTCCAGGCACGTGCCCTGAAGCCGATTCCTATGCAAGTATCATTGAAGGCAACAGTGTGGCTCGGCAAGACGGAGATCTCTCATCTTCAAGTCGAAGCGGTTCGCGATATTGGAAAAGGTTTTTACGGTTTTCATTTGGGGCAGGCAGATTCGATCTGGCGCACTTTTGTCAATGCAATCTATTCCGGCACTACGCACCGCGACTTAAGTGAGCCTAAAAGATTCGTTGCCGACATAAAATTGGCCTAGGGCAATTTGTTACAAACCTTGCAGTTTGTTGCGAGCTGGTGTTGAACGGCTGCGTCAACTACGGGAATTTACATGCAATAATGGCGAACCAAAATCTGCTGCGACGTGCAAACGTAGTGATTATTTTTTGGCGTTTGCGAATTTATTTGAGCAGTACCATTTTGTCGTTGTTAGCCTGCGTTCCCGTCTGCAAAGACTGGAAGCCCGGCTGTTATCGGGGTTGAGACCAGTGATTAAAAAAGGCATATCAAGCCTTAGAAAGCACGTGCATATAACGGCGAGAAAGCTGTTCGGCGTGCTACCGCGCTCCAGGAAATTTGCACTCTATCGCTCTTTTGCGCGGTGCGATCCCTCCCCTGGTCCTGAGCTGGTACTCAAGATTGCAGAAACCCGGGAAGAACTGGAAGCCTGCTTTGCGTTGCTGCATGACGCCTATGTCGGCAGCGGTTTCATGAAACCCGATCCTTCCGGCATGCGGGTTACGCCATATCACGCGCTCCCGACCACCACGACGCTATGCGCAAAATATAATGGCGAAGTTGTCGGCACATTGTCGCTGATCCGGGAAAGCGCGATGGGCTTTCCTTTGCAGAATGTATTTGACCTGACCGAGGTGCGCAAGCACGAAGGCAATATAGCAGAAGTGTCTGCACTGGCCGTACACAGGCGTTTCCGCAAGACAGGCGGCAGTATCCTGTTCCCCTTGATGAAATTCATGTATGACTATTGCACGACTTTTTTCGATACGCGTCACCTGGTTATTGCCGTCAATCCCAATCATATAGAGATGTATGAGTCGCTACTGTTCTTCAAGCGGCTGACGGCGCAGCCCGTCAAGAACTATGATTTCGTCAATGGCGCACCGGCTGTCGGCGCCTGGCTGGACTTGAAATACATTCCCGGAATCATGAAGAAGCATTATGGCTCCAGGCCGCCGAACAGGAATCTGTACGAATACTTTATCCGGCTGAAAATGCCGAATATCGAGTTACCGCTACGCCGCTACTACACGACCAATGACCCTGTGTTGACACCAGAATTGCTGGATCACTTCTTTAACCGACGCACCAAGGTGTTTGCGAATCTGGGCGAGCGGCAAAAATTATTGCTGCACTCTATTTACGATATCCCGGAATATCTGCATGTGCTGCCCAAGCTAACCAGCACACGGCCGCATGACCCAATACGCCGGCATGAACGTTTCTCGATGCGCTGCCCTGGCCAGTTGACGATACGCGCCAACGATGGCGCTATCAGGAAAGTGGACATCGACGTGGTGCAGGTTTCCTCTTCCGGATTCATGGCGAGCATCAGCGCGCCCATACCGCTGCAGATCTGGGGCGATGTGATGGTCAAGCTGGGCAAGGAAGACGTTTCTTATCTGCAGGTAGAAGCCGTGCGCAACATCAGCAAGGATTTTTACGGCTTTACGCTTGGCAATCCGGATACCAACTGGAAAACCTTTGTCTCCGCGCTGTATCAGGGCAGCACCCACAAGGACCTGGAAAACGCCAGCAGCTTCCTGTAAGCGAGCCCATCTGCCGTTGGCGGGCTAGCGAGCGAAGACCGGTGAAGGTTCGGTAATGCTGCGCTGGAATGCGTGCCGGCTTTTGCCGTAGCGCGCGTTAATTTTTTTGACGTATTCTATCGTCTCCAGATAAGGCGGCACACCGTGGTATTTTTCCACTGCCCGCTCTCCGGCGTTGTACGCTGCCGCCACCAGCGGCACATTCCCCTTGAAGTACGCCAGCAGCCATTGCAAGTACGCGACGCCGCCTTTGATATTGTCTTCGGCATCAAAACTGTCCTTGACGCGAAAACGCTGTGCCGTTTCCGGCGTCAGCTGCATCAGGCCCTGCGCATTTTTCGGCGACACTGCTTTAATGTTGAAACCGGACTCCACCGAAATAATCGCCAGCACCAGCTTGGGGTCTATCCTGTAATGCGGCGCGACTTTATCCACCAGCTTGGCGATCGCTTTAGGATAGCTGCTTTCTGGAATAACTTCGGCTGGCCCTTCAATAACAATCGCCTCTTCCAGCAGGCAGGTCGGTAGCGTCAGGGTTTCTGAAGGGACAAACTGGGTCAGTGCCTTTGCCTGTGGATGACCTTGTTCGGCCGCGGTCTGGAACAGCTGTGCAGCGATTTCATTGTTTCGCGGTACGCCGCGACCGTTGGCATACATCCACCCCAGCGAATACTGCGCATCGGCATAGCCGTTTTTGGCCGCCGCGCAATACAGCTCCACCGCCCTGCCATAGTCCCTGGGCACGCCTTCTGCGTTTTCGTATTTTCGGGCCAGTGCGGTTAGCGCTGCAGACGCGTCCAGTACCTTGTCATTTCCCGGGACTGACAATATGGCCTCAGCAGCATACGCAGAGACGATGACGGACAGTGACAACAATACTCCAGCGACTAATTTACAGGCAAAAGTACCACCCATCGAAACTTGTCGGGCGTTAAGCGCACCTGGCACAATACCCCAACCTGAAGATGTCTGACGCACCGTCATATGCTTAGGCAACGCGCGGCGCAGAGCATGAGGCGGCAGCTGAAAAAAGGGGCAGCGAACATGGGACGCCTATTCCTTGTCTTTGGGAGACAGGAAGGCTTTGTGGAACAGATGCCTTGCCAGCAACAGCGGCGGCATGCGCAGCCAGTTTGCGCGTATGTAGAGTATCCACCTCGCGGTTCCGCTCCATCTATCGTCGCAACTGGGGTGCTTTGGCAGCAATGCCCGCATGAACAGCTGGTCCATCAGTTTCAGCAGCAGCGGGCCGGGTCGGCCTATATCCGCAGCCTGCACAAGCTTTGCAGGAACCGGCGTATGCAGCATTAGAGCAGCATAACGCAGTGCGTAGAACAAGGGGCGCGTCAGCTCCAGCAATTGCGCCCGTTCAGTCAGCGCCGCCCAGAAGCCTGGAGTATCTGCGTAGTACAGCAATAGCCCGTGGATGTCGACCAGATCCCTCAGCCCATGGTCATATTCGCCATCATGAAAAAGATGAACTGCGCTGTGCAGTACCATATCGGCTGGAGAAAATACATAAGCATCAGCACTGTCACCTGCAGGCCGTGCCGCTGCCAGCAATTTTTCAGTGTCCGGGTGTACGGGCGCCGTAGCGGGTAGGATCGCATGATGGACGTCGATGACGGTCTGCCGCTTGGCGTTCTCCATCGGAGGTATCTCATGCATCCATTCGCGGTAGTAACGCTGGTCATACTCGTCATGATGGGTTGCATGCCAGCCGTGTACCATTAAGCTGGTTTCGGCATCGCCCAGCTTTTCTTTCGGGACGATGATATCAATATCAGAAAAAATCCGGCCGCGTGCATGCGGCAATTTCGCCAACACATAGGCTGCGCCTTTCAATATGACAAGCCGCAGACCAGCATACTCCATCGCCTTCTTTATAAAGCCGATTTCCCATAACACTGCCTGCGTATGCCTTTGCGCCAAATAGTGCGACCATTCCAGGTGGCGGCGCGCCGGCTCTGGCACCGCTTGCAGCAAGCCCCGGTCTGCAAGCAGGTAATACAAGCTGGACTGCAGGTTTGCCGTGCGCGCCTGGCGCAGCAACATATCCCATGCGGGCAGGTCTAGCGCCGCCAAACCTTGCGGCGCACGAAACGCGTCCAGTAGCAGCTCGCGCTTATTCATGCAGCGCTCGCACTGAAGGCGGCGGCAGAGAGGCAAAGACTTCAAACGCCTCATCCAGCGAGCTATAGGTAAAATCAAAGGCGGCGGATTGATCGATGACGCCGGCCAGCGCTTCAAACCCCCGCGCTCCAAGAAGGCTGTAATTAAAGGCATTATCCGCTACCCGCATGAAAGCGCGCGACTGTGTAATCGGTTCCAGCTGTGTGGATGAACCTGCCTGGTATTTAGGGAAAACGATCCATGCCGGCTTCACTGTCTCGTCAATCCGCAGCAGACTGTCTGCAGGCGGCCTCATCAGTGATACCGTTCCCTTCAATGTGTCGTCCACCTTGGGGCTGAGAATTGCGTGAGGGATATATTGCCGGACAATATCAATCGATGCGTTTTTCAGGCTCACGGGCCGCGGCAAAGGAATGATTTGCCCGTCACTCAGACGTATCAGCGTTAATTCATCCGACAGCAAGCGCCAGCCTTTGTGAACCAGCGTTGCACACAAGGTGCTCTTCCCAGAACCCGGCGGCGCCGGCAGGATGGCGGCATAGCCATCTCTTTCCATGACGGCGGCATGGATCATCAGATAACCATGCATGTGCGTAGAAATACACCAATTCATCCCCCACTCCAGCATGGGAAAAGCCTGATTGTATGGCAGGGGCTTAAAGGGAGATACACCATCCAGCTCAAACAAGGCCTGCGGTTTCAGCCACCGTCTCAGGCCGCGCGGTGGTTTCAACGACACATGAAAATCGGCAAACTCTTCCGTTGCGACAGGATAGTCGGCATAGACAAGACGTATGCCTTCGAGAACGCTGGGAACGGTGCTTTGAATAGCGATCACTACCGGCCCAATGCGAAGAAACAGACCCGCTTTGAGCTTGGCTTCCAGTTCAGATTTTTTTAGTGAGGAGACGATCAATCAGGCACGCTCAATCAGGGCCAGGGCATCTAGTTCGGCCAACATTGCGTCTATCTGCACAGCGGCATCCTGTTCAGAATCAAACTGCCAGTCAATAGACAACTGCTCCACTAGCGCTTTGGAATCGAGGGGATGTTGTAGTTTCAGCAGAAGCTGGCCAGCTATATAGCTTAGCAGGTGAGAATCGCCGGAGCGAGGATTGTAGACAACATATTCCTCGTCCCAGATACGTATATTGGAGCTATCTGCAATCGCTCGCCATTTCATGCTAACGACGTCACCTTATATACGCGAGCGTTTTCAGTAGCCTTAATCCCAGGTACCACCGAGGTAAGTCATGAGGATTGACGGCGTCATTGGTTTAGCTCCGGCGGTAGGAACATATACCTTTGTTGGCGTCTGATATACAGTCCTATGCATTTCTACAATATTCGCTTGAGTCAAGAACGGTGCTTTACCTGATGCATTGTTCAGATACGCAGCTACGAGGAAGCTTGCCAAACCATTCTGCGTATCCTTAAATCGAGCAATAGATCCATCCTTATTCTTAACAACCTTGCCGTTCGACATTTTAGGATTGTTTTGTGGATCCAATATTTGAATCAGCGTCCAGCCAAAACAAGGAGAGGCACTAGTGGCATTCGTAAAACAGCTTTGAAATAAAGTATCTGTTTTGCATCGGCTAGGCCAACCATGATCACAGTTACCAGACCAGTAGTTAGGAGGACATCCAGGATGGCTGGTGTTTGACGTACCGTGCCCACTGACGTTGCCTGAGCAATAAACCGAAGGCGACACACCGACTGTGCAGCCTAGTGCAGGCCGACTAGCCAAAGTCACCAGTACGCCAGAAGCCGCGATACCTGTCTTGGTAAAACGCCGGCGTGATTCGCCGAACGAGACTTTATCCACCACTGCCAGCGGCATGTTTTTTTCGTTTTCGTCGTTTTGCTGTTTTTCAATAGTCATGACGCTCTCCATCCCTGCATTTTTATTCCGCCAAGAAACCCCCTGAGCAGGCGCTTCCTTCTTGTGTGTGCGATTCTCAATTTAGAGCAAGCAAGATGTATTCCAGATTCTCTTACTTCAAAATACTCTTTAATTATCAATGGCTTACAAACTTTGGCCAAGAAAAAAATTTGCCGAGCGCCATTTTTTTAAAAAAGCGTAAAAATTTCCGACAGTCAAATGTTGACTTAAAGTAATCGGTCAAATTTTGTATTCGCAATCCAGCATTTTCTTTCCCACGAGTATATATGAACGGCACTACGCTCATCGGGAAATTGATCCCAACATTATAAAGAATGTCCGGCGCGTTGAAAGCAAATTTCCGTTAAATCAGCTACTTATGTGCACTGCCGTCGGCCATTGCCCGCCGAAACAGTGTTCAGGTATGATGTCGCTGAGTTAATTTTGTAATTTTTTGTAATTGGACCCTGCTGCCAGTGGAGCAGGTTCATGCGTTTGTTGTTGCCTGGATCATGTTTATGCCCGTCATTGAAGACCTGAAAAATATTTTGGCCGATACCCTTAATCTCGGCACGCAAAAAGATTTGCTGGAAGCAGACTCGCTGCTACTAGGCAGTCTGGCAGAACTGGATTCCATGGCCGTCGTCAACGTGATTGCGGCGATGGAGGAATATTTCGGCATCGCGGTAGACGATGATGAAATCAACGGCAAGACGTTTGAGTCACTAGGCAGCCTCGCTGCGTTTGTCGAACGCAAGCTGGAACAATAATGGCAGTCAACGGGCACGCAACGCAGGCATTCTTCCTGGAGACGGAGTCCGGCCAGCGCTTCTGCCTGTACCACCCGCCGCATGCTGCGAATTCCGTTACCGAACCTGCCGGCGCGGTGATCTATGTCCATCCGTTTGCAGAAGAAATGAACAAATCCCGGCGCATGGCGGCCATGCAGTCGCGGGCTCTGGCAGCGCAGGGATATGCGGTACTGCAGATGGACCTGTTTGGTTGCGGCGACAGCGCCGGCGATTTTGTTGATGCCCGCTGGGATAGCTGGAAGGACGACCTGCATCGCGCGCAGCACTGGCTGATGATGCGCAGCGAAGCGCCTATCTCCGTATGGGGGCTACGCTTGGGTGCGTTGCTGGCGTTGGATTTCGCACGCGATGCCCGCTCTGACATCGACAAAGTCGTGCTGTGGCAACCGGTAGTTAACGGCGCGCAATACTTGACACAGTTTTTCAGACTGCTGCTTGCAAATGACATGATTACCGGCGCAGAACAAAAAGGCGGCGGCACGCAAGACATCCGGCAAATGCTGCTCGCAGGGCAAAGCCTGGAGATTGCCGGTTACGAAATTGCCCCCGAACTGGCGGCGGCCATCGACAAACTGGATGCGTCAGCCTGGGAAATTCCGGCTACTTCCGTGCATTGGCTGGAAGGCGTGAGCCAGGCAAGTGCCGGACTCTCTCCTGCAAGGAAAAAGATAGCGGATACGTGGACGCAGAAAGGTGTCCGGCTGTCGGTACACACAGCTGGCGGCCCAGCATTCTGGACCACGCAGGAAAATGTGGTCGCGCCGGAATGGGTTACCGCCACCAATGCACTCTTCCAGGGGCCTTAGCATGGCATATACAGATACCGCGCTCAGCTTCCATTGCAAAGAAACCCCGCTGTACGGCGTACTGAGCATGCCACGGCAAGCGCAGCCTGCTGCTACCGGGGTGCTGGTCATCGTCGGCGGCCCGCAATACCGCGCTGGCAGCCACCGGCAATTTACATTGCTGGCCAGGCATCTGGCGGAGCGTGGCATCCCGGTGATGCGCTTCGACTACCGTGGCATGGGGGACAGTGAAGGCGAACCGGCATCCTTTGAAAACGTCAACGATGACATCCGCGCTGCGCTCGACGAGTTTTTTACGGCTGTGCCGGGCCTGCACGACGTTGTGCTGTGGGGGCTGTGTGATGCCGCTTCCGCAGCGCTGTTCTATGCACCGCAAGATCCGCGCGTGACTGCCGTGGTATTACTCAACCCCTGGGTCAGGACCGAGCAGGGCGAAGCCAAAGCCTACCTTAAGCACTATTATAAAAGTCGGCTGATGGAAGCGGAATTATGGGAAAAAGTGCTATCCGGCAGATTCAATTTTTCTTCCGCAGTTAAATCACTCGCTGGACTCATAGGCAAGCTTATTTTGCCGAAAAAGCCTGACACGAGCGAAGATGCCGATCAAGCAGATGCTAGTGTCGACAGCTTGCCGGACCGGATGCAGCAATCGCTGGCGCTTTTCTCGGGCAGGGTGCTGATCATCACCGCTGGCAAAGACCTGA
Source organism: Undibacterium sp. (assembly GCA_043726505.1). Lineage (GTDB taxonomy): Bacteria > Pseudomonadota > Gammaproteobacteria > Burkholderiales > Burkholderiaceae_D > Undibacterium. The sequence continues at coordinate 8,486 of JAYSKH010000339.1, forward strand.
CCGCACAGGAGTTTTCAGATGTCGCCAGTTCGTCTGCCGCCTGGAAATCGCTGCTGGCGTCGCCGCGTATCAGCAGCTGCGACCTTGCTGATGCAGACCACACGTTCTCACGTCGCGCCTGGCGCGATCAGGTCGCCGCCTGGACTGCCGACTGGGTGGGCCAAAAATAAATTGCGCCTACTTGCATTTGTACTGGCATTGAACGGGGGTTTGTAGTTGGTTCTTTAGCGACAGACACTATGTAACGAAGCTTGTCCCAGCCCGTCCTGATATCCGAAAATCGGATACCATGAGGCAAAAGATTATCAAGATGTGTCTCAATGCGGATGAAACGCGCCTGCACAGCACACTCCATTCCGCGCACTGATCCTCTGTACAACAGCCGGAAAATCCATGCGCAAGCCCACCTACTATCGCTAATTCCATGTCCAGCACGCTTTCCAACGGCTTCGGTGTTTTAAAAAATCTGAATTTTGCAAATTACCTTTCATCCCGCGTATTAGGCACGCTCGCGGTGCAGATGCAAAGCGTCGCCATCGGCTGGCAGGTCTACCAGATGACGGGCAGCCTGTTTGACTTGGGCATGATAGGCCTGGCGCAGTTTGCGCCTTTCTTTGTGCTGATCCTGTTTGCGGGCCATGTGGCAGACCGGCATAACCGCCGCAGTATCATTGTGTTGTGCCTGCTGACGCAGTTGCTGTGCGGCGTGCTGCTGCTGGCCTTCACGCTGTCCGGCACGGCCAAGGTATGGCCGGTATTTGCCGTGCTGGTGCTGTTCGGCAGTGCGCGGGCTTTCATGATGCCTGCATCCCAGGCAATACTGATGAATCTGGTGCCGGTAGAGAATTTCAGCAATGCGGTTGCCTTAAGCTCATCCAGCTTTCACGTCGCCGTCATCATGGGGCCTGTCATTGGCGGCCTGCTGTATCTGGCCGGCCCCAAGGCCGTCTACGCGGTCGTCGTCGTATTACTGGCGCTAGCTGTCTTGCTGATGATGCGAACCAAGATCGTCGGCCCGCCGGTACGCAAGGAGCCCGCCAGCCTGCATAGCCTGCTGGAAGGTCTGCGCTTTGTGTGGTCGCGGCCAGTAGTATTGGGCGCCATTTCGCTGGACCTGTTTGCCGTGCTGTTCGGCGGAGCAACCGCGCTGCTGCCCGCATATGCACATGACGTGCTGCATACCGGCCCGACAGGGCTGGGCCTGCTGCGGACTGCACCCGGTATTGGCGCTGCACTCACTTCCATCCTGCTTGCCTTCCGGCCAATCAAACACAATGTCGGGCTCTGGATGTTCGGCGGCGTCGCTCTGTTCGGCGCAGCCACAGTCACCATGGGCGCGACGAGCAATTTGCAGCTGGCCTTGCTGATGCTACTGCTAATGGGCAGCGGCGATATGGTGAGTGTCTACATCCGGCATCTGCTGGTCCAGTTTGAAACGCCAGACGCCATACGTGGCCGCGTCAGCGCGGTAAACGCAGTGTTTATCGGTGCTTCCAATGAACTGGGAGAATTTGAATCCGGCATTACCGCAGGCTGGTTCGGCCTGGTGCGGGCGTT
>JAYSKH010000340.1:0-16211 GCA_043726505.1 Undibacterium sp.
GCAGCTGGAATCCATACAGGGGATGAAAACCAGCGCGCAACGCATGCAAGCTTATGAAGAACTGGGCAGGCAGCTGGTGCTGCAGGGATGGGTCATTCCCATCCTGCATGAGCACCAGCAGATTCAGGCGGCGCCGCACGTGGCAGGCCTGCGCGCGACGCCGCTGGGTTTTGCATCGTTCAGCGAACTGTGGATCAGGGGCTAAAGACCGGTCAAGGGCTCATCGGTGCGGATGCACGTGCGTATGCGCTACCTGCAGGTATTTGTTCTTTTTGATTTCCACCGGCACGATATGCACATTGCCGTGGCGGACGCCGGTCTGCGAGATGATGGCGTCGGCGCAGGCGCGCACGTCGGCGAGCCTGCCTTTCAGCACCACGGTTTCCAGGCAGTTGTCATGATCCAGGTGTACGTGCTGCGAGGTGACGGCAAGCTCGTGGTGCTCGTGCTGCATCTGTGTCAGGCGATTGGCCAGTTGGCGCTCATGATGATCGTACACATAGCTGACGGTCGCCATACACCATTTGGCCTTGCCTTCCTCCAGATCGGTTTCGTCCAACTGCTTCCTCACAAGGTCGCGGAAGGCCTCAGACCGGTTCAGGTAGCCTTTGCGTTCCACCATCTGGTCAAACGCATCTGCCAGGTCGTCATCGACCGAAATAGTTAAACGCCGCATAGGTTGCCTCTCATTTAAATCAGTTTTTCTGCTAAACCCACGTTACTATCTTGCCGCAAGCAGCGCTTTAAAAGTTGTGCACCAATGTCAGCCGCAGCGTGCGCGGCTCTACCGGATGAAAGTGGATATCGTTGACGCCGTCCGCCGCCTCGCCGTTGAGGCGTGACTGGTAGTAGTAGTCAATGTCGCTGGCCTGCTTGTCGAACAGGTTGAATGCATCCAGCGTCAGCCTGGTATTGGCGGCGATTTTGTACCCCAGCCGCGCATACGCCAGCGTAGTGGAAGCGGAACGCACGCTGTTATCTTCTATCAGCGGGCGCGGGCCGAAGTAGCGCAATTCCAGACCGCCATACCAACGGCCGATATCGGTGACGGTGACGCCGAAAGAAGCGACCTTATCCAGCGAGCCGGGAATATAGTCGCCCACCGCGTCATGCTGCGAGTAGCGGGCGCGCGATGCAGCCAGATCCAGATCAAACAGCAGCCATGGCGCGGCAATGTAATGGTTGTTCCACTCTATGCCGGACCGGCGGCTGGCGCGGCTGGGTTCGGTTTCACCAGCGTCGCCCACAAACACCAGTTCGGATGCGATATCCAGCCGCCAAAGCGCCAGCGAACTTTGCAGGCCCGGTACGATCTCAGTACGCATGCCCAGCTCGCCGCCTTTGGTTTTCACCAGCGGCGTGACGGGCGTGGAAGCGCCGCCGTCCGGCAGCCGCGTCTGTGTGGTGCCGCGTGCATCATTGCTGTGGAAGCCGCGGCCGTAATTGATGAAATATTCGGTCTTGTCCCAAGGGCCAAAAATCAGCGATAGCTTGGGCGACGTGATATGGTCGCTGACCTTGCCGGAATCACCTTGTATGCTGCTGTTGACGTCAAAATGGTAGGTGTCATACCGCAGGCCGGCGATGCTGCGGAACTTGGGCAGCCACTGTATCGTATTCTCTGCATAAAACCCGGCGCTGGCTTCTTTGACTTGATCCTGCCGTATCGTCGATGTGCGCTGCTGCGCAACGGTGTTGTAGATGCCGACCGGCGACAGTTTGTCATACCGGGTCTGCAGACCTATCTTGTTGCGCATGTCGAGGCCAGCGATGTCGGACAACCAGGTTTTGCTGGCGTTAAAGCCGCCCATGCGGCGGTGCTCGCTCTGGTTGAACTGGTCGCCGTCTACCGGGTTGTCGAGGGCATAGGTGAAGTTGCTGAACAGGTCCAGCGTCGACTGCACAACGTAGGCATCCATCTCAACTATCGAATCCTGGCTACGTTTGTGCATTGCATAGGCCAGGCTATAGCGCGATGTGGCGCCACCATCGGTAGGATCAATCGCGCCGAAGCGGTCTATCAGCCCGGACTGCACGGCGCGCAGCGGTATCTGGTCGGTGGAGTTCCAGTTGTTTTTGTAGGCCATTGCGGTAATGCTGAAACCGTCTTCCTGCGTACCCTGGCTGTAGCGCAATGTGGCGCTGTATTTGCGCACCTTTTCAGGTGTATCCCAGGGGCCGTTGTTGCGGTTGATTTCCAGCCCGTACAGCATGGTGCCATTGATCGCCGAAAAAGAATCCGCCAGCACCGCGCGCTGATAGCCGTAGCTGCCCATGGAAAGGCTGGCGATGCCGGCCGGCAGGCTGTCGGCCAGCCGTATATGCGCAGCACCGGCAGATGCAAAATCGCCTTCGTCGGCAAAGTAGGTTCCTTTTTTGTAGTCGATGCGCTGCACCAGTTCAGGAATCAGAAAATTCAGGTCCGAATAGCCCTGGCCGTGAGCATGCGTGCGCATATTGACCGGCATGCCGTCTACATAGGTTGCAAAGTCGGTGCCATGATCCAGGTTGAAGCCGCGCAGGAAATACTGGTTGGCCTTGCCGTCGCCGCTATGCTGGGTAACGATCATGCCAGGCACAAACTCCAGCAGCTCTCCGGTGCGCAATGCCGGCCGGCTGGCGATCAGGTTGGAGGTGACGGTACCCTGGCTGGCGGCATCCGATGTGCCGACGGCGTTATTGTAGTTACCGACTACAGTCACCGTCTGCGCTGCCGCAGCCTCTTCAAGCTCTGCGGCTTGCACTATAGGCAGGCTTAGCAGGCTGATACCTGCAGCAAAGGCGATTTCTGTTCTGTTCAGCGGCATGCATGCTCCGTCGTTATATTTTTTATCGCCACTATGTCATTATGTAAGATGAATAATTAAATCTTCATACTTGTTTGCGCCTGCAAGAATTGCGCCAGAACAACAATCTGATTTCACACCGGTGACATCCGATATGCACATTCACACATTCACTAATTTCTTCTTACGCTGGATACTTGGTTTCGGATTCAATTTTTATAATAAATTTACCTATTTCTTTTAAGAAGCTCGCACCAAGGCCTGCCATCCTATTGTTCTGAAAAGCATTGATTGAAAGGCAATAGGATTTGAGCTGCGCTGAAATGGCGAAGACAGCGAGGAGAGCGAAGACAGCGAAGACAGCAGCTAAGCGACTAGGACATCATCGGCGGCGAGGTAGCACTGAGCACGGCAGCCACGATCAGCGCCAATACCAGCACCAGGGATTCTATCTTCAGTATCAGCACAAAGCGCCGCAGCGCGGGCAGGTTTGAGCTGGAGCCATGCAACTGGACCAGCAGCGAGGGCATGACAAAGAAGCGGTTGGCACCGCCCAGCGACGCTGCAACGAGCACCAGCGCCAACTTAAGCAACAGCGCATTGCCGTAAGGGTTGCCGCTCAGTTCACCGACGCTGGACAAGTTATGCACGGAGTTGGCTATGCCGGTCAGCATGATGCCGGTGATGGAAATAGTGGCCGATGAAGACAGCGCCTGCAGGTAAGCGCCGCAGCTTTGCCGGTTCTCGCCCTCCACTCTAGGATGCTTGGGTAAAACAAAGAAACCGGCAACCAGCACTTCCCCCACCCACAGGCTGATCAGACTAAGGTGCACCCAGTCGGCAAACACAGCCAAGGTCAGCGCACCGTCGCCGGCAGCATGGCTTGTCATGCTGCGTGTGTAGAAAAAAACCAGCGTGCAAAGGAGGCCCGCCATGGCGGAGGATGTGCCGTTCTGCCGACGTGATGGTAGTAAGGCCGCCCCTGCCCCCAGAACAAGGAAAACCATGCCGCATAGCCATGCATGGCCATACTGCGTATCTGCTACCAGCATCGCAACCGACTGGCCGGCTGCGAGCAGATCCACTTCCGCCATCGCAGCCGCTTCCATCCACAGCAGCGCCATGCTGGCGGCGATTGCGATGAACACCGCAACTATGGTGGCCAGACGCAGACGCCGAAGTTCGCCCGCCATCCACGCAGATTTATCGCGCGCGGCCCAGACCAGGGTAAGGTTGGAGCCGACAGACAAAGCCATTGCCAGATTCAGCGCTACCGTAAAAGCGCGCTGCCCCAGCGCCAGATCCAGCATGCTATTTCACGCTGAAAGCGAACTCGCCCTTGGTCTTGTGGCCGTCATGCGCCATTGCGGACCATTGCACATGGTATTCACCTGCGGAGAGAACCGGCACGACGGCGCTGAGCACCTTGGGATCATCCTTGCTGACTTCTTGTCTTGTCAGCGCTATTTCCGCATTGCCCGCGCCGACCAGCTTGATCTTACTGAACGCCGCTTCCAGCGCTTCATTGAATTGCAGGCGTATCTCTTTAGGCGCGGCGCTCAGCTGGCTGGCGGCTTTAGGCTCGGACTCTTCCAGCTTGGCGTGCGCTTGCGCAAAAGACATCACCGAAGCCAGTACGGTTGCGGTAACGAAGGAAAACAGATGTTTGGATTTCATTGTTTGCTCCTGAGAATAGTGGGATATTACCGTGTTTTTGTTCAACTCTTGTTCGGCAGCCCAAATCGCCTGACGCTCGGATCACAGCCTGCTGCGGGCTAAAGACGATTGGCGCGATCGGATCAGCGATTGGCGCGATCCGATTTTTTATTCGATGTGCCAAAAGCTAAACTCGCTTCATATTCAGCAGCACCAACTTGACGAGGAAGCGATGAAAGCAATGGAAATGAAAAAAGGCGATCTGTGCCTGGTGACCGGCGTATCGGGTTATCTGGCGTCCTGGCTTGCCAAAGATTTACTGGAACAAGGCTTTACAGTGCGCGGCACCGTGCGCAGCCTGCAGGATGAAAACCGCGCCGCCACCTTGCGCGCGCTGCTACCGGGCATACAGCTGGTGGCTGCCGATCTGCGCAGCGCGCAAGGCTGGGCTGAAGCTGTCGCTGGTGTGAAATGGGTGTTCCACGTGGCCAGCCCACAGGCCGTCAAGTCCGAAACCGGGCGCACGGCCGTGGCAGTGAGCGGCATGCGCTACGTGCTGGGCGCTGCGTTTGCATCGGACTCTGTGTGCAAGATTGTCGTCACCAGTTCCGAAGCGGCGATTGCTTATGGCCACCCGCGCAGCAAACGCCATTTCAATGAGGATGACTGGACCGAGCTTTCCGCCATCAAGGGCGGCGACGGCGCTGACTATTTCCGCAGCAAGACGGAGGCCGAACGGCTAGCATGGGACTGGGCGCAGGACCCCGTGCGCAATCCGCGCCGCATCCCTTTATCAACGATCAATCCCAGCCTGATCCTTGGCCCTTCGCTGGTACCCTGGGGGCGCTTCAGTGTGGATACGCTGCGCAATATCGCCGAGGGAAAAATGCCGCTGATGCCGGATATGGGCGTGCACGTGGTGGACGTTCGGGATTGCGCAAAAATGCATATCGCACTGATGCAAGACCCTGCGGCGAATGCGCGCCGTCATATGTCGCTGGCGACCACCAGTAGGATGGTCGATCTTGCCCGTGTGATCCGGCATGAATATGCGGACGCGGGATTTACGCCGTCCACCCGGCTGGCGCCGCACTGGATGATGAGCCTGATGCACTGGGTATCCGCTGATCTGGCAAGTATATACAGCCACCTGGGAAACCATCTACACTATGAACCGCAACATCCCGAAGTCTATGAATACCAGTATCATGATCTGACCGAAATCGTGCGCAATACCATGGACAGCATGCTGGAACATGGCTGGCTCACACCCAGAAAACCCGGCCACCCTACACCAAGATCCGCATGACAATGATCGACCGCATTTCAATTCCAGAGATTGCCGTCCGCAGGTTTCAGCAGCTGGGAGTCGATCATGTCCGCCTGCTGAAACAGGCGGGGCTGCGCCATGATCTGCTGAACAAGGGGCAGGCCAGATTGACTACGGCTGAATTTTTCAAACTGTGGCATGCGGTAGCCGGTGTGGTGGATGATCCATCCTTTGGGCTGCGTTTAGGATCGGAAGTGGCCCCCGGCCAGTTTGACGTTGCCTCCATGGCCGCCGCGCACGCACAAAATCTGCGCGATGCGCTGGCCAAGATGGCGCGCTACAAGCGCCTGGTCTGCCCTGAAGAAATACGGCTGCAGGAAATGCATGGAGAAGCATCGGTCGAGTTCGACTGGGTGCTGGCACAGCAACGGCCGCCGGCCTTGCTGATGGACAGCTGCTTTGCAGCGGTGCTGTTACTGGCCCGGTATGGCAGCGGGCAGGATATTACGCCGCTGCGGGTGGAATACTCCCGTGAAGAAGCCCAGCGGTCGATGCTGGAAGCGCATTTCAAATGCCCTGTCATATTTGATGCAAAAATGGATCGTATCGTCTTTGATGCGGCCATACTGGATATCCCATTTAAGACATACAACCCGGATCTTCTCGCGCTGTTAATCCCCGGGCTGGATGCGCAGATCAGCGGGCTGCAGCAAAATCGCCTGCAAGGCGGTTTTGTGGATGAGGTAAAACTCGCCGTCAGGGAGAGAATGCAGGGCCAGCGCCCTTCCGTAGGCAATGTCGCCAGCGATCTTGCATTGAGCATGCGCTCGCTGCAACGGCGGCTGGCCGAGCACGGCACCAGCTACCAGCAGGTGCTTGATGAAGTGCGCCAGCAAACGGCACGGCAGCTGCTGCGCGCGACGCCAATGGAAACAGCGGAGATCGCTTTCCTGCTGGGATTTGAGGAACTGAATTCCTTTAACCGCGCTTTTCAGGGTTGGGAAGGTGTTACTCCGCAGCGGTGGCGCGAGGCAGGCATGGAAAAGCATTAGCGCAGACAGCCTGGAACCGGCATAAGGCCAGGCTAGCTCCTGGTCGGTACGCCGGATTAGGTGTGCCTTCCCCCCCCAATGCCATGGCAGACGCTCTGTCACCACGTCAATACTCCACTTCATTTCCCACTTAAACAGTGCTTTATTCAACGACTCCAGGCTGAATAACGCGCGCGCATCTATTCAAGAATAAATTATTTTTCATTTTTATTCATTCTAGTATGTACTTATATATTCATTCATGTATAATTCATTCATCGGCAGCAAAGATGACCGCCGATATAGAAGAAGAGCAGCCGCTACCGCCGCACACCCACATTAGACCTGCGTCATATCTGAACTATAAGGCTCATTGGTGGGAACGGTAGCGGAGTGCTACCCCAACAGATGCATGGAAGGATTGCCGGTTTACCGGCAAGTGGTGTCCAAAGAATGACATCGGTTCAATGCGTCTATAGCGCAGCGATAAACAAGTGCCCAGCTTATCCACGGTGTGCTGGCAGCAGGAGAGCGATGGCCGACCGCTACACGGCTCCATGGGGGACATGGTGAAAGCCCCGCTTTTTTTTATCTTTATTTATTTTTTACTCAGAAAGAAAACGCCCTACCCCATGATCATTTCCAAACAAAGAATCATCAGCGAATACGAACGCTTATGCCATCACTATCCATCCAGCCGCGAACATGCGCTGCAAGCCGCTGCGCAAGCCCTGGGCGTGGCCGAACAGGTGATTGCGCAAACGCTGGATGAAGCGCCGGCCTGTGACAGCCTGGCGCTTGCATAGTCCCTCCTTTGCCCGTGCTTATCTTTAGCGACGCGCATGCACGCATAAGATGCAGTGCGGGCATGCGGCGCCAAGGATCAGTTCGGGGTTGGGAAGATACCTTGCACAGCGATAAAGCAGGTGACAGCTACAAAGGGCTTCATGTTGGACACAGGCGACGAATTGCCGACGCTGCTGGTCGTGCTGGACGCCATCTGCAATGTTGCCGTATTGCCGGCGGCATAGAGTGTGGTCGGCGACCTGGTAGCCGGTACAGCGCCTAGCGGCGAGCCGGCCGTAGCGGCAGCCGTGGCGCCGGGAGCGGCAAATCCATGTGTATGCGCAGGCACATTATTCTGGGCCAGCGCAAAGCCTTCCCTGCCTCCTTTGCTACCAGGCAAAAAGCGGCTGTCGGATGCGTCGAGGCCGGCAATCGCGCGGCCCCGCATATCGGGCAGCGCAAACGTGGTCTGGCCATCGCCGCCGTAAGTGGTGCCGATCAAGGTAAACAAGGCATCGTTCTCAGCAATCGACAATAATCTGCCATCAAGCGGTAAAAACCCGATGGGGGTGAAACTAGCGCCTGTGCACTCGATTTCCCCCAAATAAGGTTGATCTCCCGCCGAGGCAGGCACTGCGCACGTTACGCACAGAACGGATATTGCAGCTGCTACAGCAGCCTTAGTTGATGTCAACATTCTATATCTCCATCTTCATGATTGGACGCCTGACGGCGTCCATGATATTTCATTTGTTTAAGCCCTTGCCTGCCTTGGCCGGCACGCAGTGGTGTGTCCATTTTTGAAATCTTTTCAGTTCCTGCTAGGGAAAATTCCTTGCAGCGCTATCGCGCAGGTAAAGGTCAGGTAAGGTTGCTGGTTTGACATAGCCGCTGGCACGGCAGTGCCTGCGCTGCCTGTGGTTGCGCCCGCCATTGCCACATTGCCGCTGACCGCAGAAGGAACAATATAGAGCGAGGTCCTTGCTTTTACGGCCGGCACATTACCTGCCGGAGACAGTGCCTCTGCAGTTGAGCTTGAGCCCAGCGGAGAAAACTGATGCGCATGGCTGGGAAGGTTAGCGGTGGTAAGCGTCGTGCTATCGGCGCCTCCGGTGTCTCCCAGCGGATGGCTATCGGATGCGCCTATGGCGATCCTGTGCTGCAGGTTGGGCAGCGCAAACGTGACCCTGCCGTCGCCGCCGTAGGTCGTGCCCAGCAGCGAAAACAGTGCCGGGTTCTGGTTGATGGGCAACAGCTGGCCATTGGTCAGCGCCCAGCCTTTGGGAGCGAAATTAAAGCTGAAGCATTTGACTTCGCCCACAAAAGGCGTGTCGGCGAAGGCCGGCGCTGCACCTAGCAATGCAAAAGCGCCTGCAATGAAGGAGGACAAAGTAATGAAGTAAGAATGTAGCTTTTTGTGTTTAGCCTGCATGATATTTCTCCTGAATAGGCATGTGTTGTTGGAGCATCGGTGCACTGTCTGGGGCCCCTGTTTGCTTGATGGCCATCACGGCCGCGCAGGAAAGATGCCAAACAGCGAGATGATGCAAGTCAGCGTGCCATAAGGCTGCATGTTATTGGCCGGTACTCCACTACCAGCGACATCCGTGACGCCGGTGGCCATGGCACCAGCGCCAGCACTGGCAGGTGATGTGTACAGCTTGGTGCTGGGGTCGCTTGCTGGCAAGGCTCCTACAGGAGAGACGACGGTGGCAGGCGCAGCCGAGGCCGGAGGTGCAAACGTATGCGAATGCGGCGGCAGGTTGGCGGCCGTCAGCTGCAGGGTTTCACTGCCGCCGGTTTCACCCTGGACGCGTGGCGTCAAGCCAGGGCCCTGTCCGGCATTGATCATCGTGCGGCCGCGCAAATCAGGCAAACCGAAGGTGCTCTTGCCGTCACCACCGTAATTGGTGCCCAGCAGGCTGAATAACGCGGTGTTCTGCAAAATCGGCAGCAACTGCCCCTGCGCTATCGCCCAGCCCTTGGGGGCAAAGTTAAATCCCCCGCAGACAATTTCACCGACAAAAGGTTCGCTTCCGGCAATGGCAGGCAGTGGGCTGAGGCTGATACCTGTAACGGCAGCCAGCAACATGGCGGCGGCAGGAATTTTTTGAATGATGGACATGGTATTTACCCTTATGATGAATAGGAGGATGTCATTGCCTGGAGCGGCGCTGCACGGCGCCGAAGCACAGCAGGCCGGCCAGCATCAATGCAACAGAGCCGGGTTCAGGAACGGTGCCGGGGTTGCCGGTATCTGGCGGGACAGCTGCGACGATGATGTCATCCAGGCTGGTAGGCAGATTGAAGCGAAGTCCGTGGTCTGCAACGCTGAATGACACGCTGGTAAAACCCTCGCCCACACCATCTGCAACAAAGCCGAGGAAATAGGCAAAACTGCCGTTACCGTCTGTCTGGGCAGCAGCCTTGTCCGGATTGTTGACGGAGCTACCCCCGGTTGTCAGCGAATAATCACCGGCACTGACGTCTTCGGTGCCCACGACATAAAAGCCGAAAGCCCGCACGGCGCTCGTAAAATTGAAAGTCAGCGTATCACCCTGCTCGAACGCAGTGTCGCCGTTATTCAGGCCCAGATAGTTGGATCCTGACGTCGTCCAATACTGATTACCCACAGCGGGAACGAAGCTTCCTGCATCGCTGCCACCAAGCGTCATCGTAAAGCCCGATCCTGCGGGGCCGGTGCCGGCGGCGTAGGAAGTGCTGCCGGCAGGTACTGAATCGAAATTGGTCGTTGTGCTGGCCCAACCCGATGCCGCGGCATTAAACGCCGCCTGGCTCTGGAAGCCGATAACCGCGGCGGAGGCCGGCAGCGCCGCGCATAAAAGCACCGCAGACGATGCGGCAATTAAATGGCGTGCAAATGAAAAGCGAAGTAAACGGTGAATCATTTTTTTCTCCCGGGTATTGATGCTGCGGTGAAGCGACGGATTTCCCTTAGTGATGCTTGTACTTATTAGTGCTGCTTGTGATGCTTGCTGTTTGTTGATGCTTGCTGCTTGGTTGGTGCGTATTCATGCTTATTGATGCTCACTGCTACTACTTTATTTTCCGAATCTGCATTCCACCAGACTCGGCTGATCGTTTTGTGTGTACTGGTAGCTGATCGTGGGCATTGCCGATGGGCCGCTGCCGCCGCGCACACCGGCGCGCAGCATGATGGCCTCGGTTACCGGTTTAGAGCCGCCGGTAAACTGGGTCAGCCGCACGCCGGGCTGTGCGGGCGTGCCTGCATTTTCGAGGTTATGGATGGCCGGGCCATTCGGCGGAAACACAATGTCCTGCCATTTGAGGCTGACGCTCTGGCGTCCAAAATCAAAACGGAACACGCCGGTATCGGCGTCTATCTTTAACGCGCAGGCGCTGCCATCTGCAGTCAGGCCTCTCAGGGTACCTTGCAGGCAAAAGAGGCCTACCGTGCGCTGCCGTGGGTCCTTGAGCAAGGCTGCATCAATTTGTGACAGGCAATCGCTAAGCGAAGGAAGATCGGCGACGGCAACATTACGTTCCGCTGCCTGGTTAGGTATTTTGGCTGTGCCCTCTCCGCTTCCGCCGCCGCATCCGGCAAGCACGGTGAGTGCAATAAAAGAAATTACCAGAAGCGCGAGAAACGACCGGCCCCCTTTGCATGGGGCCAGTCTGAAGGAGATGGGAAGCATAAATTTCAGGAGTTTTTTTGGTGAAACATGATCGATGTCACGCGCCGGCAGAATGCTGACTCTGCTTAATCTACGGCAGGCAAACGTTTTATTGCTCTGTTGGCATATTTGAAACTCGCTGATGCCTTAAGCATTTTTTGCGCCAGTGTTGTGTAAAAAATAATTTATGCAGACAAATCAAACGCTTAGAAAATAGCGTTGAAATGAAGTATTGGAGGGAAGAAATCTTCCAGCGGCAGGTGTAATTTCAGCCGACGAAAGCTTAAAAGAAAATCAATAGAAATTACCTATTGAAGTGTGTTTCAGCAGTAATGTGGATGCAAAGAACGTTTGCTGGAGAGAAAAAATAAAGAAGAAAATGGGAAAGAAATTAAGCCTGGGCTGCGTCCGCGATCATGGCGGACGCATCACTATTTTCCTGGATGCGGCCATCACGGATTTCCATCACTTCGTCGCCGAACAGGCGCACGTCTTCGCTGTCATGCGTAATCATGATCAGCGGGATATGCACGCGCGAGCGCAGCTCTATCAGCTCATGCCGCATGCGGTTGCGCAGCTTGGGGTCTAGCGCGCTGAAGGGTTCATCCAGCAGCAGCGCCTGCGGATCACTGACCAGTGCGCGGGCCAGCGATGTGCGCTGCTGCTGGCCGCCGGACAGCTGGTGCGGATATTGTCCGGCCACGGCTTCTAGCTCAAACACCTTCAGCCAATGCGCCACGCGCTCATCCAACACATGCTTGCCGGGATTGCGCCAGCCCTTGTGCAGGCCAAAACTGATATTCTGCTGCACGTTCAGATGTGGGAACAGAGCATAGTTCTGGAACAGGAAGCCCGTCTTTCTTGCCTGCGGCGCCAGGTTGATGCCACGGCTGCTGTCAAACAGTACATTGCCGTTTAGCTCTATGCTGCCGCTGTTTGGTGTCAGCAGGCCGGCGATGGATTGCAGCGTGATGCTCTTGCCGGCGCCGGAGGGGCCGTAGATGACCAGGCTGTCGCTGCTGGACACAAAGCTGACAGCCAGCGCAAACTCGCGCTTTTCGCTTTTTAATACGGTGCGGATATCGACCGCGATTCTGGAAGTTGTCATCGTGAAGCCATCTGTCCCGGCGCCAGCCGCCCTGCCGCCAGCAGGATTGCAATGCAGGTCACGGACGTGATCAGTACCAGCATGCCAGCTTCGTCATCCTGCCCTGCCTGCACGGCCTCATATACTGCGATGGACAGCGTCTGCGTCTTGCCCGGTATGCTGCCGGCCACCATCAGCGTGGCGCCAAACTCGCCCATGGAGCGCGCAAACGCCAGCAAAGCGCCGGACAAGATGCCGCGCCATGCCAGTGGCAGCGTAATGCGGAAAAAGATCGCAGCTTCGGAAATACCCAGCACGCGGCCGGCTTTTTCCAGTTGCGGGTCTACCACTTCAAACGCCGCCCGGGCCGCCTTGAACACCAGCGGAAACGCCACGACCGCAGAAGCGATGACGGCGCCCTGCCACGTAAAAATCAGATTGATGCCGAACTGGCTTTGCAGCCACGCGCCTACCGGCCCTCTGCGGCCCAGCAGCACCAGCAGGTAATAGCCCATCACGGTAGGGGGCATCACCATCGGCAACGTCAGGATGGCATCGGCCAGGTCCTTGCCGGGAAACTTGCCGCGCGCCAGCAGATAACCTGTGGCGGTGCCGGTCACGACACAAATGCCGGTAGCCCATAGCGCGACGGTAAGCGACAGCGACAACGCTGTCCAGGTTGGACCCATGCTGAATTCCAGAAACTAAAACCTCAGGATATCAGGGTTTGGTGAAACCGTATTTGGCGAAGATGGCCTGTGCTTCCGGCGTGAGGATAAAGGCCACAAATTGCGCCGCCTCCGTTGGATTGGCGGAAGCCGTGACAACGGCTGCAGGATAGGTAATTGGCTTTTGCGTTGGCACAGTCAGCGCTACCTTGACCTTGTCGCGCTGTATCGCGGCATCGGTGCCATACACAAAGCCAGCATCCACTTCGGCACGGGCAACGTAATCCAGGCTCTGGCGCACATTTTGCGCCATGATCATCTTGCCTTCCAGCGCGCTCCAGTCACCGGATGCTTCCAGCACTTCCTTGGTGTAGCGGCCCACAGGCACGCTGGCCGGATTGCCGATGGCAATCTTTTTGAAGCTAGCCTGTTTCAGGTCAGCCAGTGATTTGACAGCGGCGCTGCTGTCGCTTGGCAGGATAACGACCAGGCTGTTGCCAACGAAGTTTTTGCGGGTGGATGTCGTAATCAGTTTTTGCGCTTCTGCCTTGTCCATCGTTTCCTGGTCGGCGGAGGCAAACACGTCTACCGGCGCGCCTTTGGCGATCTGCTGCAGCAAGGTATCGGACGATGCAAAGTTATATTGCAGTTTGGCCGCAGGATGCTTGGCCTGGAAGGCTGTGCCCACTTCCTTGAATGCATTGGTCAGGCTGGCGGCGCCGGACACGATCAGGTCACCTGCCTGCGCCTGGGAAGCCGCAAACATCAGGGACATGGATGCTGCAAGAACGAAGGCGAGGCCGGTTTTTTTAACGATCATGATAGGTATCCGTGTGAAGTATGCGCATTAGTGAAGCGCAACTAATAGAAGAAGACAAGAAAGCAGTCGCCCGAAAAGCCGCAGGCCAAAACCGCAATATATATAAAAACATAGCGCTTTGCAATCGGGGCAAACCGCAGCCAGCAGTACCGGCCTCGATTTTTGCTGAGCATCAGCAACGCCAGATGGCCGCTTGCGGTACACTAAAGGAATATTTCAAGCGGATGCAGCTATGCATACTGCATGGCTTCAACAGATATTTCAGGCAAAGGTTTTATTGTGGCAGAGCTTTCCAAACTGGACTTTACAGCGCTGGCGGCGCTGGCCGCGCAGTCTGCCGATATAAATATTCCATGCGCATGCAGCGCAGTTAAGCTGCAAGGCTGGATCAGCGTTCCGCTGTCGCTGGACGAAAATTTGCTGCAAGATATAGCCACGCTGCTGGAAGACCCTTATGCGGACCCGACCTTTACCGAATTCCATTCGGCAGGCACGCGCTATGATTCAGCCGATGCGCCTATCGCCCCACGCTATTTCCCGTATAACCGCTGCAACGTAGCGCAATGCAAAAACTGCGCACGCCATTACCTGCGCTATACCGAAGCCGGCGGCTATTTTGTCGACCGCCGGATACGCCTGCTGTCTGCCAGGCTGTTGGTGGACGCACCACTCTGATTTTTCACTGGCAGCGGCAGCAACGTATCAGCAAGCTCATAGCGCCGTTCCGAATAAGGCGCCCATGCCTATCGCCACACCCATCGACAACGCACTCCAGAAGGTCACGCGCAGTACGCCCTTGGTGACATTGGCGCCACCCGCCTTGGCAGCAAGCCCGCCCAGCACCGCCAGAAACACCAGCGACGTCACAACAACCGCCGGGCTGGGATTGCTCGGCGGCGCCAGCGCAATGGCCAGCAGCGGCAACGCCGCGCCGATGGAAAAACTCAGCGCCGACGCCATGGCCGCCTGCAAGGGCTTGGCGCTTAACACCTGAGTGATGCCTAGCTCATCCCTGGCCAGCGCCCCCAGCGCATCATGCTCTATCAGCTTGCTTGCCACCTGCTCGGCCAGCGCAGCATCCAGCCCGCGCGCGATATAAATATCGGCCAGCTGGTACAGCTCGCTTTTTGGATGGGTGCTCAGGGCAACACGTTCCTCGGCCAGCGCCGCCTGTTCTGCATCCAACTGCGACTGCACCGACACATATTCGCCGGTGGCCATCGACATCGCACCGGCCACCAGCCCTGCCGCCCCTGCGATAAGAATACTACTGTGCGACGCCTGTGATGCGGCCACGCCCAGTACCAGGCTCGCGGTGGAAACAATGCCGTCATTGGCGCCCAGCACGGCCGCGCGCAGCCAGCCTATGTTTTCCAGCTTGCTTTGCTGCCCCTGCCCCTTTTCCATGGACTTTCCTTTGTGCGGAGTTAAATGCTAAACCCACATTTGCCGCCGGCCAGCGAGCGAGTGAATTCTGCTGATAGAATGAATTGTGACAGACTTCATGCCACCCGGCCAAGTCCTTGCCACCTGGGCGCAGCCGCCTTTCAAGAGCAACCGCCTTGCGATGGGCACTAGCAGAGAACAGGACATGTATGGCAGAACCGGAGCAGGAAAACAAGCTGGAAAATTTTGCGTGGCTGCGCGCTGCCGTGCTGGGCGCCAATGACGGCATCGTCTCCACCTCCAGCCTGATACTGGGTGTGGCGGCTTCGCATGCGCAGCACAGCAGCATCCTCATCTCCGGCATTGCCGGCGCCGTCTCAGGCGCGATGTCGATGGCGGTCGGCGAATATGTATCCGTGCAATCGCAGGCAGATTCCGAAGCCGCCGCGCTCAAATCCGAACATGCAAAGATCCGTGCCAACCCCGGCGATGAGCATCAGGAGCTAGCCGACATCTACATCCGCCGCGGCGTAGAAAGTGAACTGGCAGCCCAGGTTGCACAGCAACTGATGGCGCATGACGCGCTAGGCGCGCACGCGCGCGATGAACTGGGCATCACCGGCACCTTCCGCGCCAAACCCACGCTGGCGGCGTTTTCCTCCCTTGCCAGTTTTTCTGTTGGCGCATCGGTGCCGTTGCTGGAGGCGTTGCTGGTGCCGGAGGATTTTTTATTGCCGGTTGTGGCGGCTGGGTCGCTGATCTTGCTGATGGTGTTGGGGGCTGCGGCGGCGCGGACTGGTGGGGCTAATGTGTTGCGGGGGAGTTTGAGGGTTGGGGGGTGGAGTTTTATTGCTATGGGGGTTTCGGCGGGGGTGGGGGTTTTGCTGGGAGCGCTGGCCTAGCGCTTCGATTTCCTTCTTAGCGATCGCTTCTTAGAATTGAGATTGCTGGCAGGGGGTAGCCCGGCGGCTACTCACTTTATTTTGCTTCGCCAAAATAAAGTAAGCAAACAAAAGGCGACCGCAGACTTGCCCTACGGGTGATGGGCAAGCCCATCACATTTTG
>JAYSKH010000341.1:0-17859 GCA_043726505.1 Undibacterium sp.
ACCAATATCCTGGCCATCAACGCCACCATAGAAGCGGTGGGTGCGGGTGAGGCGGGAAAGCGTTTTGCCGTTGTCGCAGATGAAATCCGCAAGCTGGCGGACCGGGTATCCAACTCAACCAAGGAAATTCGCGGCCAGATTGATGACGTCAGGAGTGCGGTCAATACTACGGTCATGGCAACCGAAAGCAGCGCCAAGGCGGTAGATGCCGGGGCCAAGCAGTTTGCCGAAATTGCGCTGGCGTTCAGGCAGATCGGCAACCTGGTAGGCACCACCACAGAAGCGGCGCGGGAAATAGAACTCTCGACCAAACAGCAGGCCACCGCAGCTGAACAGGTCAGGCTGGCGGTGACCGACATCTCGCAGGCCACACGCGAATCCGAAGCCAGCTCCAGCCAGACGCTGCAAACGGCGTCGCAGCTGGCCAGCCTGTCCAGCGACCTGCGCCGTATGATAGAGGCGCAAACGCACTAGACGGCACGCACAACCATGGCAAAAGATCCCTACCGCTATTTCAGGATAGAAGCGCGCGAACTGCTGGACCAGTTGAGCACGGGCGTGCTCGCACTGGAAAAAGCCGGCAGCACGGAAAAGGTCTCCGGCCTGCTGAGGCTGGCGCATACGCTGAAGGGCGCGGCTCACGTTGTCAGACAGGCAGAAATTGCGAAGTACGCGCACCAGATGGAAGACGCGCTGGCGCCGTACCGGCAAGACGGTACCAGCTTGCCGCGCGAACTGTTCGACAGCATGCTGAAGAGTCTGGACGAGATCGCCGCACTGGTTGCAGGCCTGCCGGATTCTGACGCTGCCACAGCTACGCCACCAGCGTCCACTGCGCCGAACAAGACGGTCGCATCTGCTTCCATGAATTCAGTTAGCGCAGGCAGTGCAAACGGCGTACCTGGCGCATCGTCTGCGCCTGCAACAGATGAACCGTCAGCCGATACCGCAGCACCGCAGGATACAGGCATGAGCCAGACCGTGTTGCGAATGGCGCGCACAGATATCACCGTGGTCGATTCCCTGCTGGAAGGGCTGGCCGAGGTCAGCGGCGAGTTGGGCAACATGAAACGCTTGAATGCATCGGTCAGTCACATCCGGGAATTGTTCAGCGCTTTTTCGGCGCAGCTTGCCGCGCAAAGCTGGGGAGAATCCCAGGCAGGGGGCAACCCGGCAGCCATCTCCAAAACGAGCGGACTGCTGGAAAGCCTGCGCGGGCTGATCGTCTCGGCCGAGCGCAATATTGCGGCCAGCACTGAAAGCATGGAACGCGAATTACGGCAAGTACATGACATTGCTGAAAGGCTCAGGCTGATTCCAGTGGCCAGTATCTTCAACACGATGGAACGCAGCGCGCGAGATGCTGCCAACAGCGTGGAAAAGCAAATGGTGTTCGATGCCGTCGGCGGCGACATACGGCTGGACGGGCAAGTGCTGGATGCGGTGCAGAATGCACTTGTCCAGGTCATTCGCAATGCGGTTGCACACGGTATAGAAACGCCGAAGGAGCGCATGGCCGCGCACAAGCCGGCGGCTGGCAGGATCACGCTGGAAGTCACGCGCCGCGGCGCCCATGTATCATTCCGCTGCAGCGATGATGGCCGCGGCGTCGATACCGATGCAGTGCGCCGCGCCATCCTGCGCAGGGCAATGGCGGCCGGCAAGGTCACTGCCCAGACCGAAAAAGAAATAGAAGCTTTCAGCACGCAGGAACTGCTGAGCATACTGACAAGAGGCGGCGTCAGCACGGCAAAAACCATTACCGAACTTTCGGGCCGCGGCGTGGGGCTGGACCTGGTGCGCACGTCGGTGCATCATCTGGGCGGCGAGCTGATTGCCAGCAGCGAACCCGGCAAGGGTACGACGATAGAATTGCTGGTACCGGTGTCGCTGGCTTCGCTGCAGGCGCTGATGGTGGCGTCCGCCGGCCAGTTGCTGGCGATACCGCTGGATGCCGTGCAAAGCACACTGCGGGTAGACAGCAAGGATATCGTGCATGCCGAGCAGGGCCGGCAGATCATGGTGAGCGGCACGCTGGTTCCGCTGATGACGCTGGCGCTGAAGGAGCGTACTGCCCCATCCCGCGCAACGGCTGCGCTTATCCTGTCGGTAGTTGTGCTGAGAACAGCAGTAGGAGCCATCGCAATCGCCGTCGATAAACTGCATGGCACGGAATCCATCGTGCTGCGCTCGCTTCCTTCAATGGCGCCTGCCCAGGCGATGATTTCGGCCAGCTACCTGGACCACGAAGGCAATCCGCAACTGGTGCTGGACCCGGAGATGCTGGTGTCGTCAGGACAGCGGGACATGCAGGACACGGCAGCAACAGCAGCAGCCGATTTGCCGATATTGATCATCGACGATTCGCTGACCACCCGCATGCTGGAAAGCAGCATACTGGAAGCCGCCGGTTTCCGCGTGGCGCTGGCGGCATCAGCGGAAGAAGGCCTGGCGATGGCGCAACGCAACCGCTATGCGCTATTTCTGGTGGACCTGGAGATGCCGGGCATGAACGGTTTTGAATTCATCGAGCAAACCCGGGCTGATCCCGTACTGCGCAATACCCACTGCATCCTGGTCACATCGCGGGATGCAGATGAAGACAAGCAGCGCGCTACGCAAGCCGGCGCCAGCGCCTATATTGTCAAGGGCGAATTCAACCAGGTCGCCTTCCTGAAAAAAATCAAGCAACTGGTGCAAGCATGAAAAAACTAAGGGTACTGGTAGTCGAAGATTCGCTGACTGTGCGCAAACGGCTGGTCGAGGTGTTGAACGACGATCCGCAGATGGAAGTGATCGCCGAGGCGGAGGATGGTAAGCGCGCCATTGCACTGTGCCATGAATTGCGCCCCGATGTCATCACGCTGGACATGATGCTGCCGGTGATGAGCGGACTGGCGGCCACCGAATACATCATGGCGCACTGCCCGACACCGATACTTGTTGTATCCTCCTCCACCAACCGCGGCGAACTGTTCAAGACGTATGAAGCACTGGCGGCGGGCGCGGTGGAAGTGATGGAAAAACCGAAGGCGGATGATGTTGCGGGCGACTGGGAAAAGCGCTTCATCAGCAATGTCAAACTCGTGTCGCGGGTAAAAGTCATCACGCACTTGCGAGCCAGGCTGGCATCGGTAATGGCAGCCGTGCCCGCTACCGCTGCGCGCGAAGACAGCCACCAGATCGCCGACACCCAGGCATCGGGGCAGACGCATGACCGGCCCTGCGAGCTGATTGCGATAGGCGCGTCCACCGGCGGGCCGAAGGCGGTCGTGCAGATACTGCAGTCATTGCCGGCAGATTTCCATGTGCCGGTACTAATCGTCGTGCACATAGGCGAACCCTTCGGCGTCGCCTTTGCGGAATGGCTGGATGGACAGAGCAAAAGCCGCGTGAGGATCGCCGTACACGGCCAGCCGCTGACACGCGGTGTATTCATGGCGCCGCCGGCCAGGCACATGATCGTCGCCCATAATAAAATCATGCTGACGGACGGGCCGGAACGGCATTCGTGCAAACCCTCCGTGGACGTGCTGTTTGAGTCGCTGGCGAGGGAATATTCGGGCAACCTGACTGCCGCTCTGTTGACTGGCATGGGCAGCGACGGTGCGCGCGGCATGCTGGCGATACGCCGGGCCGGCGGCACGACGATAGCGCAGGACGAAGCCACTTCCGTCGTTTATGGCATGCCGCGTGAAGCGGTGCAGCTGGGCGCGGCACAGCATATACTACCGCTCAATGATATCGGGCCTGCGCTGGTGAAACTGGCGCAGGGTAAAAAAATGCCGGGAGCGACATCAGTATGACAGTTCCTACTATCCTTATTGTGGACGACAGTCTGACAGTGCGGGCAGACCTGGAAGAGGCGTTTTCAGACAAGGAGTTCAATGTCGTGCTGTGCGCCAGCGCCGCGCAGGCGCGTGCGCTGCTGGCGGCAGCCATGCCGGACCTGGCGATACTGGACGTGATATTGCCGGATGGCGAAGGCACCGATCTGCTCAGGGAGATCCGCGCCACGAAGGCCGGCGCAGAATTGCCCGTGCTGATGCTATCCACCGAAGCCGAGGTCAAGGATAGGATACGTGGCCTGACGCTGGGCGCGAACGACTATGTAGGCAAACCGTATGACCGCGACTACCTGGTCGCGCGCGCCAGTGAGCTGCTGGGCCTGGGCCAGCTGTCGGCCACGGAGCAGAAAGTGTCGGTGCTCATCATTGACGACAGCATCACTTTCCGTGAACGGCTGGCCGAAGAACTACGTGGCGCCGGCTATGAAGTCACCAGCGTGTCGACCGGCGAGGAAGGCTTGCGCAGGGCGGCTGCCAACCGGCCATCGGTCGTCATTACCGATGGCGTACTGCCCGGCATAGACGGCCCGACGGTCGTACGCAAGCTGAGGCTGGATGCGGCCTTGCGCAAGATACCGTGCATACTGCTCACCGGCTCGGATGACCGCATTGCGGAACTGCACGCGCTGGATTCCGGTGCAGACGCGTTTGTGCGCAAGAACGAAGATTTCGACATGATGCTGGCACGCGTGGCAGCGGTGCTGCGCGGGGCTGCCGGCGCCGCGTTTGAAAAGCAGACCGAAAGCCTGCTGGGTGCAAAGAAAATACTGGCGGTGGACGACAGCCCGACCTATCTGGATGAACTCGGCTCCACGCTGCGTGGCGAAGGCTACGATGTGATCCTCGCTCGTTCCGGCGAAGAGGCGCTGGAGATGGTGGCGGTGCAGGCGATAGACTGCATCCTGCTGGACCGGCTGATGCCCGGCCTGGGCGGTACCGAAACCTGCCGGCGCATCAAGGCTTCTGCGCCGCTGTCGGACATCCCCATCATCATGCTGACCGCGACAGAAGACCAGGATTCGATGATAGAAGGCTTGAGCAGCGGCGCTGACGACTACGTGCTGAAGTCGAACGAAGTGGAAGTCTTGAAAGCCCGGGTACGCGTTCAGTTGCGCCGCAAGCAGTCGGAAGACCAGAACCGCCGCATCCGCAAGGAGCTGCTGAGCAAGGAACTGGAAGCCGCCGACGCCCGCGCGTCGAAAGAGCTGGCCGATAGCCGCGCCGAACTGCTGGCGATATTGGAGCAAAAGAACGTGGACCTGGCGTATGCCAATGACGACCTGCAGGAGCATCAGCGCCAGATCGCCGAAAAGAACCGCCAGTTGGAGCTGGCCAGCCACCTCAAATCCGAATTCCTGGCCAATATGTCCCACGAACTGCGAACGCCGCTCAATGCAATCATCGGCTTCTCAGAACTGTTAAAAGACGGCTTGCAGGGTCCGCTGAACGATCCGCAGAAATCCAGCGTGACCGAGATCTACCACGGCGGCACGCATCTGCTATCGCTGATCAATGATGTGCTGGATTTGTCCAAAGTAGAAGCAGGCCAGATGACGCTGGACCTGGAGCCGATCAATGTCCCGTCGACGCTGCAGTCCAGCCTCAGTATCGTCAAGGAAAAGGCGCACCACCGAGGCATACAGCTGAAACTGAGTATCTCAGATGAACTGAAGCAAGATGACGCGCCGGCCGTGCATGCCGATATCCGCAAGCTGAAGCAGATCATCTACAACTTGCTATCGAATGCCGTCAAATTCACCGCAGAGCGCGGCCACATCCTGATTGCGGCAAATATCGTCGCGCGCGAGCAGGTGGCGGCGGACCGTATGATCCCGGCAGAAGCGACCATTCCGATGCAGGTGCGCCTGTTGCCGCTGCCCGACAATGACTATAGTGATTTTCTCGAAATCAGCGTCACCGATAATGGCAAGGGCATCGCGGCGCCAGATTTACAGGAATTGTTCCAGCCCTTTGTACAGCTGGAATCACCACTGACCAAAAGGCACGAGGGCACCGGCCTCGGGCTGGCGCTGATCAAACGGCTGGCGGAACTGCACGGCGGCACGGTGGCCGTGGCCAGTGCGCTGGAACAGGGTTCACGCTTTGCGGTATGGCTGCCGCTGCGTGAACTTGCAGGCAAATAGCCTGCCCGCAGCTACGCCGGCGCGTTTATGGCCTCACTTTATAGCCGCAAAGTCGTAGCCGGATCGAACCAGTGTACGGTTTCCGGTGCAAACCCGGCAGTCGTACGCTGGCCTGCCTGCACTGCTGTACCGGTCGGCGTACGTATCACTACCTGCTGCCCTCCGCACAGACCATGCACCAGCAAATCGGCGCCCAGCGCCTCCACCATCTCCACATCCAGCGGCAAGCCCGGCATGCCCAGGAACAAGTGCTCGGGCCGCACGCCCAGTACCAGATCACGGCCGGCGACCCTGTCGGCATCTGTTTTCAGCAAAGGCAACACCACACTAGCTTCACCTATCTGTATCTGCCGCCCGTCTTCACTGAGCTTGCCGCGCAGCAGGTTCATTGGCGGCGAACCGATAAAGCTGGCGACAAAGGTCGTGGCCGGTGTGCTATAGACTTCTGCCGGCGTACCGATCTGCTCGGCACGGCCGCCATTCATGACGATCATGCGCTGGCCCAGCGTCATAGCCTCTACCTGGTCATGCGTGACATACAGGCTGGTTGTTCCCAGCGTGCGGTGCATCTTCTGAATCTCCAGCCGCATCTGCACCCGCAGCTTGGCATCCAGATTGGACAGCGGCTCATCAAACAGGAACACGGCCGGCTCGCGCACGATCGCGCGCCCCATCGCCACCCGCTGGCGCTGGCCGCCGGACAACTGGCGCGGAGTCCTCTGCAACAACTCGCCCAGCTCCAGTATCTTCGCCGCCTTCTGCACGCGCGTCTCGATATCGGCCTTGGAAAAACCGCGTATCTTCAAGCCGTAAGCCATATTCTGATACACCGTCATGTGCGGATACAGCGCATAGTTCTGGAACACCATCGCAATGTCCCTGTCCTTAGGCTCCAGCTCATTGACCAC
The DNA here is from genome assembly GCA_043726505.1 of Undibacterium sp. Classification (GTDB taxonomy): domain Bacteria; phylum Pseudomonadota; class Gammaproteobacteria; order Burkholderiales; family Burkholderiaceae_D; genus Undibacterium. The sequence continues at coordinate 6,901 of JAYSKH010000341.1, forward strand.
ACGGTCGCCGATGACGATATCACCAGAACTAATTTCCTCCAGCCCCGCCACCATGCGCAGCAAGGTAGACTTGCCGCAACCGGACGGCCCCACCATCACAATGAATTCGCCATGCGCAATATCAATGGAAATACCATGGATGACAGCAACCGCCTTATCGCCCTTGCCGTAGGTTTTTTTAACGTCTTTTAAGTGCACTTGCGCCATAATTTTTTCTTTAATATCCTGCAGCATTTGAAGTCGCGAGTAAGCGTAGCGAGCGGCCCAAGGTCAAGTTAAGAAGCGCAACCGGCGGCGCAGGGGTTTCGCACAACATGTTGTGCGCCTGCAAAGCGGTGTGTGCTTGCAAGCACACACTCCTGAATCCGTACGGTAAGCATCGCCGACTTGAGATTGGCGTGCGCAGTAGCTTAATCCCACCTTCGAAGCTATTTTTCGGAATCTACTAGTCCCTTTACGAACCATCTTTGCATAACCACCACCACCAGCGCCGGCGGCAACATCGCCAGCAGCAAGGTGGCCATCACCATATTCCATTCCACCGCCGCATCGCCGCCGGCGATCATGCGGCGGATGCCGACGCCTATAGGATACATATCCTGATCCGTTGAAATCAGAAGTGGCCACAGGTACTGGTTCCAGCCATAGATGAACATGATGACAAACAACGCAATGACATTGGTGCGCGACAGCGGCCACAGCACGTCCTTGAAAAAGCGCAGCGGACCCGCGCCGTCTATGCGCGCAGCTTCGGCCAGTTCATCGGGCACGGCCAGGAAAAACTGCCGAAACAGAAAGGTGGCGGTAGCCGATGCGATCAGCGGTACCGTCAAGCCGGCATAGGTATTGAGCATGCCAAGGTCGGACACTACCTTATACGTCGGCGTGATCCTGACCTCGACCGGCAGCATCAGCGTCAGGAAGATCATCCAGAAGAACAGGCTGCGCGCGGGGAAGCGAAAATACACCATCGCAAATGCAGACAGCATGGAGATGCTGATCTTGCCGACCGCAACCATCATCGCCGATACCAGGCTAACCCACAGCATCCTGGCAACCGGACCAGCGCCGACATTGCCTGATGCGCCTGTGCCAAGCACGGCCCACAGGTTATGCCACAGCTGATCGCCGGGAATCAGCGACAGCGGAGCCAGCGCCGCCTGCTCTGCCGTCTGCGAGCTGGCAACCAGCGCGATATAAATGGGGAAGGCGACGATTGCCACACCCAGTATCAATACCAGGTGGCTGATCATGTCCAGCAGAGGACGCCGCTCCACCATCCCCTGCGCATTGTTTGCACTCATGAGTACTGCACTTTCTTTTCTACGTATTTGAACTGGATAACGGTCAGCACGATGACGACGCTCATCAGTATCACCGACTGCGCTGCGGCGCTGCCCAAATCACCACCCTTGAACCCGTCATTGAACACCTTGAACACCAGGATCTCGGTGTCCTTGCCTGGGCCGCCCTGCGTGGTTGCCTCGACAATGGCAAAGGTATCAAAAAAGGCATACACGATATTGACGACCAGCAGGAAGAACGACGTCGGCGACAGCAGCGGGAACACAATGGTGGCGAAACGCCGCACTGGGCCGGCGCCGTCAATTGCTGCCGCTTCAATCAGCGATTTGGGGATCGCCTGCAAACCCGCCAGGAAGAACAGGAAGTTGTAGCTGATCTGCTTCCATACTGCCGCCAGCACGATCAGGATCATCGCATGGCGGCCGTTGATCAGGCTGTTCCACTCTATGCCAAAGTGGCGCAATGCATGGGCCGCAACACCCAGAGTCGGGTTCAGCAGGAACATCCATAGCACGCCGACCACGACCGGCGACACCGCATATGGCAGAATCAGAAAGGTTTTATAGAAAGCTGCCCCGCGTACGACCCTGTCCGCAAAGACCGCAAGAACGAGGGAAATACTGAGCCCCAGCACCGCTACCAGCACAGAAAACAATCCCGTGGTCTCGAATGAGGCAAGGTAACTGGGATCCGCAAACAGTGCCTTGAAGTTGTCCATCCACACAAACTCGGTGGACATGCCGAAGGCATCCTGCAACAGCACCGACTGGTACAAAGCCTGCCCGGCAGGCCAGAAGAAGAACACAACCGTAATAATGAGTTGCGGCGCCACCAGCAAATAGGGCAACCAGGCGGAACGAAAACGAGCGCGTTTTTCCAAGCGTAACCTTCAAATTTTTATAGCAGATAAATGATCAGCATCATTGTCGATGCTTGTTAATGCTTGTCGAAAAATCGATCAGTCACCATAGCGAGCCGTTCGAGATTGCGCCGGGACACTGCAGTCATACATAGGTACGTGAGCATCACAGGCGCAAAATCGGACGGCGCAGTAGGTTTATGACAGCTACCGATTGGCTTTTTCGAACTTTTCTAGAATTTCATTGCCACGAGCAACTGCTGCATCCAAGGCTTCCTTTGCTGTCTTCTTGCCCGCCCACACGGATTCCAGCTCCTCATCCATCACGGTGCGGATCTGCGCGAAATTGCCAAGGCGCACGCCGCGTGACTTGTCGGTAGTCTTCACGATCATCTGCTGCACCGCGACGCCAGGGCCGGGATTTTTTTCATAGAAGCCGGATTTTTTGGTCAGCTCGTAGGCGGCAATGGTGATCGGCAGATAGCCGGTTTCCTGATGCCATTTGGCCTGCACTTCGGGCTGCGACAGGAATTTGTAAAACTTGGCTACGCCCTTGTATTCCTCGTTCTTCTTCCCGCTCATGGTCCACAGCGAAGCGCCACCAATGATGGTGTTTTGCGGCGCACCGGCAACGTCTGAATAGTACGGGAGCGGTGCCACAGCGAATTTGAACTTGGCATTCTTGGCGATATTGCCGTAGGCGGAGCTGGAGGAAGTCAGCATGCCGCATTCGCCGGAATAGAATTTCGCTTCCGGTTCATTCTTGCGGCCGGCATACGTGAAATAACCCTGCTTGGCCCAGTTGGCCATATTTTCTATGTGCTTGACATGCAACGGGCTGTTGAACTTGAGGCGTGCGTCCAGGCCGCCGAAGCCATTGCCCTTGGACGCAAATTCCACGTTGTGCCATGCAGAAAAACTTTCCAGATGCACCCAGGTTTGCCAGCCGGTCGTAAAGCCGCACTTCTCGCCGCTGGCCTTCAGCCGGGCTGCGGCAGCAACCACTTCCTGCCACGTCGTAGGCGCCTTGTTCGGGTCCATGCCGGCTTTGGCAAACATGTCCTTGTTATAGTAGAACACGGTAGTGGAGCTGTTGAACGGGAAAGATACCAGCTCGCCTTTGGGCGTTGCATAGTAGGCGGCTACGGCAGGGATATAGACGCTGGCGTCGAATTTTTCACCGGCGATTTTCATCACTTCGGACACCGGCTTGATGGCACCCTTGGAATACATCATCGTCGCCGTGCCGACCTCGAATACCTGCAAAATATTGGGCGCATTGCCGGCGCGGTAGGCGGCGATTGCGCCGGCCATTGCCTCGTCGTAGCTGCCCTTGAAGACCGGCACCACCTTATAGTCCGTCTGGCTCTTGTTAAACTGGTCGGCCAGTGCATTGACGCGGTCGCCAAGAGCGCCGGTCATGGAATGCCACCAGCTGATTTCCGTTACTGCGTATGCCGACGTTGTCGTCATGGACAAAGCCAGCGTGACGCCGGCGGCCAAGGTCTTGACTGTGAATTTCATTGCATGTCCCCAAAATGGTGGTAGCTGCTCAGCCTTGCCGACCGCTATATGACAGAGTCCGTCAACGATGGCAAAATGCAGCTTATTTTATGTATATATTGTGACAACCGCGCTACGATAGCATTACATCAAACCGGTGTGTGTAGATAGCACTTATAATTCCTGTTTGCGACGCACAATCACAACACCGGCCACTATGCCAGGGCCCCGGCTAACATCGCGGCCCGGTCAGAACCTAGTCAGCACATATTATGTCTTCGATCTCCATGACCCCGCTCTCCACCCGGCTTTCCTATTATTTCAAACTGGTGCGGCTGGACAAGCCCATCGGCATCCTGCTGCTGCTGTGGCCGACGCTGACAGCGCTGTGGATGGCATCCGCCGGCCGGCCAGACTGGCGCCTGGTGGTGATCTTCACCGTGGGCACGGTGCTGATGCGCTCCGCCGGCTGCGCGATGAATGACTATGCGGACAGGGATTTTGACAAGCATGTCAAACGCACGGCGGAACGCCCGCTAACCAGCGGCAAGATCGCCGGCTGGGAAGCCATCATGGTGGCCGTGGTATTGGCGTTCATTTCCTTTCTGCTGATCCTGCCGCTGAATACGCTGACCAAGCAGCTGTCGGTGCTGGCGGTGCTGATTGCGGGCAGCTATCCGTACTTCAAGCGTTTTTTTGCGATACCACAGGCCTATCTCGGCATCGCTTTTGGCTTTGGCATACCGATGGGTTTTGCCGCCGTGCAGGGCCAGGTACCCGCCGCCGCATGGGTATTGCTGATTGCAAACATTTTCTGGGCCGTGGCCTATGACACCGAATATGCGATGGTAGACAGGGACGACGACCTGAAGATAGGCATACGCACATCAGCGATTACGTTTGGCCGGTATGACGTACTGGCCGTCATGCTGTGCTACGCGGCCAGCTTTGGCCTGATCCTGGCCGTGGGCTGGTACATGGGCCTGCGCTTGTGGTTTGCTGCCGGCATGGCCGTGGCCTGCGCGTTTGCCGTCTACCACTACACGCTGATACGCGACCGCGACCGCATGCGCTGCTTTGCCGCCTTCCGCCATAACAATTGGCTGGGAGCAGCGATTTTTGCTGGCATCGCCATTGACTATGCGCTACAGTGAGCAAAGCGAGTTATAAATTTAACACTTATCGCTGCTTCCGTTATCGCTACTTCCGTTATGCATAATCCCTATTGAAAGGACACACCATGAGTTCCACAGATAGCGCCAAAGACAAATTGATGAGCGACCTGAACCAGATCATCAAGGATGCCGAATCCTTGCTGCAGAATTCAGAACAGCAGACCGGCGAAGGATTTAAGGCGGCCAAAGCAAAATTTGAAGCGACGCTGAAAAAAACCAAGGACGAAGTCATTCGCGTAGAGGAAGCGTTGGTCGCCAGAACCAAAGAGGCCGCGCAGGCGACCGATGACTACGTGAAGGAAAACCCATGGCAGACGGCTGGCGTTGCTGCCGGCATAGGCCTGCTGATCGGGCTGCTGATAGGCCGCAACAAATAATAAATAAAAAAACAAATGACCATCGTCGCGTCGCTGGCACGCATGGCAGCCACGTTGCTGGATATCCTGCACACCAGGCTGGAGCTGGTTTCCGTTGAAGTGGAAGAAGAGCTGGCGCGCTATGCCGGCTACTTCGTGCTGGTACTGGCAGCGATGTTCTGTGCCGGCATTGCGGTGCTGCTATGTATTTTGCTCGTCATCGCTTTCTTCTGGGACAGCTACCGCTTCCAGGTGCTGCTGGCGCTGATCCTGCTGTTTGGCGCCTCTGCGGCCGGCCTAGGTTTGTGGCTGCGGCACGCGCTGCGCAGCAAGCCCCGCATGTTTGCGCATACGCTGGCGGAGCTGGGCAAGGACAGGTCGGCACTGCAGGCTGAAAGCGCGTCCGCTACGCCAGCCGCAACGGATCAGGTTTACAGCGGCCAAGGATAGCGTAACCATGACGCAAACCTCGCTCCCCCACAAACTGCAACAACGCCGCCAGGCACTGCTGGCGAAAAGCGATCAGCAGCGTAAAGACTTCGCCGTGCAGGCGGCGCAGGCCAGGCAATCGCTGACCCTGGCGGATACCGGCTTGCGCATTATCAGCAAAATCAAGCAGCATCCGCTGCTGGTTGCCGGAGCTGTGGCGGCGGCAATCGCACTCAAGCCGCGCCGGCTGTTTTCGATCTTCAACAAAGGATTGATCGCGTGGCGCATCTGGCAAGGCATACGGCCTAAAGACAGGACCGGTGCAGAAAAATCAGACGGAAGGCAAACCGGCAGTTGAAGTTATCACTGGCTGATCTGACAGCCCGCTGCCTGCTGCCCGTTGAATATCACAGCTTGCCAAACTCATCCCCCAATTCCTTGCCGCGCGCTGCGGCGGCCTTGATCGCCTCAACGATAGATGCCTTGACGCCACTGGCCTCCAGGCTCGTCAGCGCGGCATAGGTAGTGCCGCCCTTTGACGTTACCTTATCGCGCAGCACCGACACCTGATCTGCCGACTGCGCAGCCAGCTCGGCGGCGCCAGTGAACGTGGCGATGGCTAGTTGCGTGCCCTGCTCCGCATTCAGGCCCAGTTCGGATGCCGCCTGCTGCATCGCTTCGATAAAATAAAACACATAGGCCGGGCCGCTGCCGGATACAGCGGTGACGGAATCGATCAGCGCTTCGTCATCCAGCCATACCGTGGCACCGACCGCGCGCATGATATTGTCCGCCGCCTGGCGCTGCTCGGCGCTGACGCCGGCCATGGCGACCATGCCGGTCACGCCCTTGCCTATCAGTGCAGGCGTATTGGGCATGCTGCGCACGATGGCATCGTAGCCGCCCAGCCAGCGCGAAATGTCCTCGGCCCTGATGCCGGCCGCAATCGACAGTAGCAACTGGCCGGACAGGTGGGGCTTGAGTTGCGTGACCACGTCACGCAGCTGCTGTGGCTTTACCGCAAGAATGATGACATCACACGGCGCTAGCGCGCCGTCTATGGCTAACGCCGTATTCACGCCGAACTGTGCTTCCATTTTGGTCAGCGAGTCCTGGTTCAGGTCAACGACGTGGATATTATTGGGGCTGGTCAGTTTCACCGCCAGGCCGCCGACCAAGGCCGTGGCCATATTGCCGCCGCCGATAAAACCTATTTTCAATTCATTTTGCATGCTGTAAGCCGTGTGGAACATTCAGATTAAGTAAGTTCTTGTCTTTTATGACACGATTCAATGGTAACACTTTTCTTTATGGGCCCGCCCGGGCAACGGCATGGCAAAATGACAGCCCGGGCCTTTCGCCGTCAATTTACCCTATTGTTCGCCAATTTGGCCGATTCGCGCCGTTTCAGCGCCTCCTGGCTGCCGGATGGAGGCTCCTTTCTGTGCCCTCCCGCTGTGCCATTATGCAAATAGGCTTCAGACAGTCTAAAATAAGCACTTTGGCTGAGGAAGGTCTCAGTACAACGGACCCGCCCGATCAGGGCAAGGTAGACCACCACGTGCCTGGAGCGATACAAGTTAGCAGCCAGGCAACGACCGTAACTGACCGTATACGAGGAAAGAACATGGCAACACAAAAATCAAAGATCATCTACACGCTGACAGACGAGGCGCCACTGCTGGCGACGTATTCGCTGTTGCCTATCATCCAGAAATTCACCGCGCCGGCCGGCGTTGATGTGGTTGCCAGCGACATTTCGGTCGCGGCAAGGGTGTTGGCTGAATTCCCTGAATACCTGAGCGATGATCAAAAAGTACCGAACACGCTGGCAGAGCTGGGCGCTCTGACGCAAAACCCTGACACCAATATCATCAAGCTGCCAAATATCAGTGCATCCGTATCGCAATTGATGGCCTGCGTGCGCGAACTGCAAGAGCGCGGCTACAAGCTGCCGGATTACCCTGACGATCCTAAAACCGATGCAGACAAGGCCTTGAAGGCCCGTTACGGCAAATGCATAGGCAGCTCGGTCAACCCGGTACTGCGCGAAGGCAATTCCGATCGCCGCGCACCGAAGGCCGTTAAAGAATTCGCGCGCAAGCATCCGCACTCGATGGGTGAATGGAGCCAGGCCTCCCGCACACACGTATCCCACATGCACCATGGCGATTTCTACCATGGCGAAAAGTCCATGACGCTGGACCGCGCGCGTGACGTCAAGATGGAATTGCTGACCGCTTCAGGCAAGACTATCGTGCTGAAACCAAAGGTATCGCTGCAGGCCGGCGAGATCATTGACAGCATGTTCATGAGCACAAAAGCGCTGCTCGAATTCTACGAAAAAGAACTGGAAGATGCGCACAAGACAGGCGTAATGTTCTCGCTGCACGTCAAGGCGACAATGATGAAGGTGTCGCACCCTATCGTGTTCGGCCACTGCGTCCGCATTTTCTACAAGGATGCTTTTGCCAAGCACGCCGCGCTGTTCGAAGAACTGGGCGTCAACGTCAACAACGGCATGGTCAATCTGTATGACAAGATAGAAACGCTGCCGGCATCCAAGCGTGAAGAAATCCTCAAGGATCTGCACGCCTGCCACGAACACCGTCCAGAACTGGCGATGGTCGATTCAGCTAAAGGTATTACCAATTTCCATTCCCCTAACGACGTTATCGTCGATGCATCGATGCCTGCGATGATCCGTATCGGCGGCAAGATGTGGGGCGCCGATGGCCGTCCAAAAGACGCCAAGGCTGTAATGCCGGAAAGTACCTTTGCCCGTATCTATCAGGAAATGATCAATTTCTGCAAATGGCACGGCAATTTCGATCCGCGCACGATGGGCACTGTGCCTAACGTCGGCCTGATGGCGCAGCAAGCGGAAGAATACGGCTCACACGACAAGACTTTTGAAGTGTCTGAAGGCGGCATCGCCAACATCACTGACCTCGCTACCGGCGAAGTGCTGCTGACGCAAAACGTGGAAGAAGGCGACATCTGGCGCATGTGCCAGGTCAAGGATGCGCCTATCCGCGACTGGGTCAAGCTGGCCGTTACCCGCGCCCGTAACTCCGGCATGCCTGCCGTGTTCTGGCTCGACCCGTACCGTCCGCATGAAGGCGAAGTGATCAAGAAAGTTCAGGTCTACCTGAAGGATCACGATACGCATGGCCTGGACATCCAGATCATGTCGCAAGTGCGCGCGATGCGTTACACACTGGAACGCGCATCGCGCGGTCTGGACACCATTTCGGTAACCGGCAACATCCTGCGCGATTACCTGACTGACCTGTTCCCTATCATGGAACTGGGCACCAGCGCCAAGATGCTGTCCATCGTGCCTTTGATGGCAGGCGGCGGCATGTATGAAACCGGCGCTGGTGGCTCAGCGCCGAAACATGTCAAGCAGCTGGTGGAAGAGAACCACCTGCGCTGGGATTCTCTGGGCGAGTTCCTGGCCCTTGCCGTATCACTGGAAGACATGGGCATCAAGACCGGCAATGCGAAGGCCAAGATACTGGCCAAGACGCTGGATGAAGCCACCGGCAAGCTGCTGGACAACAACCAGTCTCCGTCGCCACGCACAGGCGAGCTGGACAACCGCGGCAGCCATTTCTACCTGTCGCTGTACTGGGCGCAGGCACTGGCCGCACAGAACGACGATGCAGAGCTGAAAGCGCATTTCGCGCCACTGGCAAAAACACTGGCGGAAAATGAAGCGAAGATTATTGCCGAACTGAAGGACGTGCAAGGCAAGGCAATGGATATCGGCGGCTACTACCTGCTCGACCCGGCAAAAACAGAAGCAGTCATGCGTCCAAGCGCAAGCTTTAACGCAGCACTGGCTACTCTGTAATAACGCAGTACTAACTCAGTAACAACTCAGTACTAAGCAGCAAAGAAAAACGCAGCGGAATCCGCTGCGTTTTTTTTGGGCACCCTGGCAAGGAATAGTATTTCCGCCGCGCCAGGGGCGCTGATCAGTTCCCGATGTACCTCTGCATTACTTACACTACAGACCAGATGTGTTTCACACCAGTCGCAGTTAGCCACAGCTAACCGGGCGTATCGTAATTTCTCTTTCCAAAAATAGCAGTCCCTATCCTGACCATCGTGCTGCCCTCGGCAATCGCCGCAGGCATATCAGCGCTCATGCCCATGGACAGCGTATCAAGCGCGATGCCGTGCGACTGCATCGTCTCCTTTAGTTCCCTCAACTGACGGAATGCCGCGTGTTGTTCGGCAACATCATCGGTGGGTTCCGGTACAGCCATCAGGCCGCGTAGTTGCAGGCCAGGCAGGGCTGCGATTTTCTTTGCCAGCTCCACCGCTTCCGCAGGCGTCACGCCGCTCTTGCTGGCTTCGCCGCTAATGTTTATTTGCAAACATATATTTAAAGGCGGCAGTGTTGCGGGACGCTGCTCGGACAGCCTGGCCGCAATCTTCTCCCTATCCACCGAATGCACCCAGGCAAAATTTTCGGCAATGGGACGGGTCTTGTTGCTCTGTATAGGGCCGATGAAATGCCATTCCAGCACCAGCTCTGGGGCAGACGCCTGCACGGCAGCCATCTTGTCCACCGCCTCCTGCAGATAATTCTCGCCAAAGGCGCGCTGGCCGGCCCTGGCGGCTTCCAGCACCAGTTCCGGGGCACAGGTCTTGGATACGGCAAGCAAGGCCACTTCGGCGGGCTGGCGGCCCGCTTCGCAGCAGGCTGCAGATAATGCATCCTGTACAGTTTGCAAGTTGTCAGATATGGAGATTGAGGACATAATCAGGTTACTTCCAGTACATTATTTTGGTGGGGGACTGCTGTGCCCTGGAGTGGCGCCGGCCAGATATTGGCGGCATGGTCGCCGCGATCGACATCCAGTGCAGCGGGCCATCGCTTGTTTGCTTACAATTTTTCTTCCTATCGTTATCGGAATTATAAATGGACATTTCAGAACTACTCGCCTTTTCGGTCAAGAACAACGCTTCCGATCTCCATTTATCGTCAGGCCTGCCGCCGATGATACGGGTGCATGGCGACGTGCGCCGCATCAACCTGCCGCCGCTGGAACACAAGGATGTGCATTCGCTGATCTATGACATCATGAACGACTCGCAGCGCAAGGCGTATGAAGAAGTGCTGGAGTGCGATTTTTCCTTCTCGATACCGGGCCTGGCGCGCTTTCGCGTCAATGCGTTCAACCAGGAACGCGGTGCAGCAGCGGTCATGCGTACCATTCCGTCCAAGATCCTGAGCCTGGAACAACTGAACACGCCGAAGATTTTTGCCGAGCTGGCGATGAAACCGCGCGGCCTGGTGCTGGTTACCGGCCCAACC
>JAYSKH010000342.1:0-9275 GCA_043726505.1 Undibacterium sp.
TTCATCCACCAGCTTGGTACGGCGCGCATTGGCCAGGCCTTGCCTCAGCAGCGCAACCACTTCGCCATCGGCACGGCCGCGCTGGCATTGATCCTGGTATAGCACCACATCGTCAAACGCATCGCCGAGGATTTCCGTCTGCTGGCGGATATCCTGGTCGCGGCGGTCGCCGGCGCCGCTAATGACAACGGAGCGGTGTTTACCCGGCATGCTTTCCACTGCACGCACCAGCGCCAGAATCGCATCTGGATTGTGGCCGTAGTCAGCGATCAGCGTAGCGCCTCGGTAGTTGAATACGTTGAAACGGCCCGGCGCATTGTCGCTTTCATTGGCGAAGGATTTCAGGCCGGCGCGGATCGCATCCCATTCTATGCCGACGCCCCACGCCGCAGCGACTGAAGCCATGACGTTTTCAACCTGGAAGCCTATGCTGCCGTTGCGGGTAATGGGGATGTCGGCCAGCGGCACGATATGCCTTGCTTTGCCTTGTTCTGCAACCAGGTTGCCGCCATCAACGTAGACCACGCGGTGGCCTCTTGCCCTGTGCGCTGCCATTTCAGGCAGCTGTATATCTGCTGCGAAGAAGGTGACAGAGCCGCGGCAGTTGGCGGCCATGCCGGCGACGATAGGATCAGCCGCATTCAGCACGGCAACGCCGCTGTCGGCCACGTTTTGCACGATTACGCGTTTCAGCACCGCGAGGTCTTCCACGGTGGTGATGTAGTTCAGGCCCAGATGGTCGCCGGAGCCGATGTTGGTGACTACCGCTACCTGGCAGCGGTCGAAGGCCAGGCCTTCGCGTAGCACACCGCCGCGCGCGGTTTCAAATACGGCTGCATCCACGTCCGGATGCAGCAGCACGTTCCTGGCGCTGCGCGGGCCGCTGCAATCGCCGGAATCGATCTGGCGGCCTTCTATGTAGACGCCGTCGGTATTGGTCATGCCGGTGCGCAGGCCGCTGGCGGCCAGCAGGTGTGCGATCAGGCGTACGGTCGTGGTCTTGCCATTGGTGCCGGTAACGGCAACGATAGGGATGCGGCCGTCTTCGCCGTCTTCAAACATCGCGGAAACAATGGCTTCGCCAACCGGGCGGCCTTTGCCGTACGAAGGGGACAGGTGCATGCGCAGGCCGGGTGCCGCATTGACTTCGACGATGCCGCCGTTCTGGTCTTCAATCGGTTTCAGCACGCTGTCGGCCACCAGATCCACGCCGCAGATATCCAGGCCCACCATTTGTGCCGCAGCAACGGCGCGCGCGGCCACGGCTGGGTGTACGTCATCGGTGACGTCGGTGGCGGAGCCGCCGGTGGACAGGTTGGCGTTATTGCGCAGGATAACGCGCTGGCCTTTTGGTGGGATGGAGTCAGCTACATAACCCTGTTTGGCCAGGCTGCCCAATGCGATATCGTCAAAACGTATTTTGGTTAGCGAAGTCGCATGGCCGCTACCGCGGCGCGGGTCCTTGTTGACCTGTTCCACCAGTTCTCGTACTGAATGCACACCGTCGCCAACCACTTGCGGCGGATCACGGCGCGCGGCGGCGATCAGTTTGTCACCGATGACCAGCAAGCGGAAATCATTGCCCGGCAGGTAGCGTTCGACCAGGATATCGTCACGGAATTCGATCGCAGCCGTGTAGGCTGCATTTAACTGTTCACGTGTGGTGACATTGACTGTCACGCCTTTGCCCTGGTTGCCGTCCTTGGGTTTGACGGCGACCGGCAGGCCGATCTCGCAGGCAGCAGCCCATGCATCGTCTACATCGGTTACGGAGCGGCCCAGCGGCACCGGCACGCCTGCGGCATGCAGCAGCTTCTTGGTCAGTTCCTTGTCCTGCGCGATGGCTTCGGCAATGGCGCTGGTGCCGTCCATTTCCGCTGCCTGTATCTTGCGTTGTTTGCTGCCCCAGCCGAATACCACCAGGCTGCCTTCAGTCAGGCGGCGGTAGGGGATATTGCGGTCCACTGCGGCCTGCACGATGGAGCCTGTGCTGGGGCCCAGGCGCACGTCTTCATCCAGGTCACGCAGTTGCGCCAGAGCGCCTGCCAGGTCAAACGGTTTATCTTCCAGCGCTGCACGGCATAAGGCTTCCGCCAGTTCCAGCGCCAGGCGCCCTACAGATTCTTCCGTATATTCAACGACGACCTGGAAAATGCCGGGCTCCAGCGTCTGCGTGGTGCGGCTGAAGGTCACCGGGCAGCCGGCCTGCGCCTGCAGACCCAGCGTGGTCAGTTCCAGCACATGCGCCATTGGGATGGCGTCGTTATGGCCAGTCGGTTGCAGGGGGCTGATTTCAGGAAAGCGGGCACGCAGACGGACCTCAAAACCGGGCAGGTCGCCCACCGAAAGCTCCGCATTGCTGCAGGTGACGATGGCCTCGACGGCGGTATGGTGGCTCCAGAGATTGGGGCCTCGCAGCGCCCGTATGCGTGATACTTCCATAAAACTTGATCCTCTAATTGATGCTGTCAAAGTCCGCTGGTAATGCCGCGGTCTTTTAAAATCTGGTTGCTAAAACTGGTTTTTTGAGCTGGCTTTTAAAGCCAGCCTTCAAAACTGGAATTTAAAACTGTTTACGGAAAATTCCTCGCCGCTGTATTGATCGATGCGCGGCAGGGAACTTTGCCTTCAGTTTATTGAGTAAAAATATCAGTAATCCGTTTTCTTCGGATTGGAATCGAAAGTTCTGAGGCCTGCGCCTATCAGCTCCGGCGTTACATCCAGTGCCCACGCTGCGGCCACGGCGGCAATGACGCTTTCCGCCTGCGCAACCTTGGCCGGCTTCAGCGAAGACAGTGGCAGCAGCGCGGTTTCTTCGGCGCCGTTTGCCAGCACGATGCTGTTGTCGCGCAAGAATACGACTCTTTCGCCGGCAGCGCGGTGTTTGACGATGGCTTCCAGTTCTGGATTCTGGCCGTAGAAAATGACCTTGCCGTCGCATAGCTCCGCGAGTTCCACCACACGTTCATCGGCGGCATTCAGTACAGCAGCGCCATGCGGCAGGATTACATCCACCTGCGTGCGCACCACGTTGAACATCTGGTCGCCTTCGTGGATATAAAACTCAGCCAGGTCTTCATGGCCGTCCATATCGGTGACCACGCCTACGGTACACTTGTCGTAAGGCAGGCCCTCGGCCAGTATCATGCGGGCATTGCTTTCAAATACGGCCGCCTGCACCGAACGGTTCAGCAGCAGCCGCTGTCCTGCATCCCAGTCTATGGAGTTGCCTTTGACAACCTGGCGGCCATCCAGATACAGGCCCTGGCCGCAGGCCACGCCCACGTGCTTGCCGGTGATTTGCAGCATGGCAGCAACCAGGCGTGAAATCAGGCTGGTGCCGTGCGTACCGGTGACGCCGACCACAGGGATACGGCCGCTTTCTTCATCTGCAAACAGATGGTTGATGATGGCGGTGCCTATCGGCCGGGGTTTGCCGCCTTCGGCCGGCTTCAGATGTGCGAGAAGGCCAGGGCTGGCATTGACTTCAATGATGGCGCCGCGCTGCTCTTCCAGTGGGCGGGAGATGTCTTCCGCAACAAGGTCGATGCCGGCGATATCCAGGCCGACTACGCGGGCAGCCAGCGCGGCTGCATAGGCGATACTAGGGTGGATGTCATCGGTGACGTCAATGGCGACGTTGCCGTTAGGCTGTATCAGCACCTTTTGTCCTGCGACCGGAATGGAGTAGGCGGTCAGATTCTGCCTTTCCAGTTCCAGGATGATTTCTGCGCCTTTTTCCGGTGCCAGTGCGTTCAGCGGTGAATCTTCACCGGTGCCGCGACGCGGGTCGGTGTTGATCTGGCTGTCCACCAGTTCGATGATGTTGGATTTGCCGTCGCCGGTCACCCACAGTGCTTCGCCTTTGGCGGCGGCGATCACGTGCTTGCCGACCACGAGGATACGGTGCTCGTTGCCAGTGATGTAGCGTTCCACCAGCACGCTCTTGCTGTCGCCCTTGCGGCTGGCAAGGTGGTAGGCGGCTTCGACGTCGGCTTGCGTCATCAGATTCAGCGACACGCCGCGTCCATGGTTGCCGTCATAGGGTTTAACAACGACCGGCAGGCCGATGTCCTGTGCTTCTTCCCATGCTTCTTCAGCGCTGCGCACCAGGCTGCCTTCCGGCACCGGCACGCCGCAGGATTGCAGCAGCGATTTGGTCAGGTCCTTGTCGCTGGCGATGCTTTCGGCAATGGCGCTGGTGCGGTCGGTTTCTGCTGTCCAGATGCGGCGCTGGCTGGCGCCGTGGCCGAGCTGTACCAGGTTGCCATCGGTCAGGCGGATGGAGGGGATGCGCCTTTCGGTTGCGGCGTCCACGATGTGCGCGGTGCTGGGCCCCAGGCACAAGGAGTCCACCATGTCGTGCAACACGGCGACCTTGGCTTCCAGATCAAACGGCGTATCGTTGATGGCGGCCATCAGCAGGTCGCGGCCAACGTTCAGTGCGGCACGGCCGACCTGTTCCTGGCGCGTGCGGAAGGCCATCTTGTAGATGCCGCGTTCGCTGGTGGAGCGGGTTTTGCCAAAGCCGGTGCGCATGCCGGACAGGTTTTGCAATTCCAGTACGACGTGTTCCAGCACATGGCCGGACCAGGTGCCTTCGCGCAGGCGCTCCAGGAAGCCGCCACGCTCGCCGACGCCGCAGCGGTGCTCTATCAGGCCCGGCAGCCACGCGATCAGCCGCTCATACAAGCCAGGCAGCGTATTGGACGGAAATTCTTCCAGCTCGCCTATATCCAGCCACGCCTCTATCACCGGGCGATAGGTCCAGATATTCGGTCCGCGCAAATGTGTTACACGGAGAAATTCTATGTCTTTCTTCTTCGTCGTCATGTATTTATTTTCTTGATAACAGAATAGTTGATAAACGACTATCCCTTGAATCTTTAGAAGCTTCTTTCAGTATTACAGACTATCCGGTAGCCGATGCCAGCCATGCATTCCCTATATCCAGCGGCAACAATGTCAAAAAATCTTCGCAGACTGGTTTCAGGGGCAATGCACACCAATTTTCTTGGCGGAAACAAGGACGCCCCGAAACTCTTACTGTATACTTGCGCTTTAGCGCAAACCCAATTTATCGTCCCGGTCAGGCTTTAGTCTGATTACTTTCTTTCGATAGAATACCGTAAATTGCTGCTGTAGTGCCATGTCAACGAGACTCGCCCGCCGGTCGTTACCGATACGGACAGGCCAAGAGCCGCCAGATCCCTTAATTTTTCACTATCTCAGTCCCTACCCGGGCCAGACTTCGGGCATAAGCCCGTTTAATAATGACAACTAATCAAATAAGTCCCGACAATCCTCTCAACTTGCTTTCCGAACGCTGGCGTTTGGACCTGGAAAAACAACTTGCCGCACAGGAAAACGTTTTAAGTGCGGTTGAGGTTGACCTGGATGCCAAATTGCACTTCGTCAAAGGCTTGATCGTGGTCACTGACCAGCGCCTGCTGAGCAAGGCGCCCGGTGAAGCGGAGTGGAAAGACTGGGCTTATGCCGCCACCGGCGGTTTGCAGCTCAAGCACCATGACCATGCCGGTGTCGGCCACCTGGAACTGCTGAACGACAAGGGCCGGCTGGCCAGCTGGCGCTTTACGCTGGGCCAGAACCTGCTGGTCATCCGCCTGATGGACCAGTTCAGGGAGCAGCTGCAAAGCCGCATCACCGGCAAACCGGTACAGCCGGTGGAGCAGAATATCTGCCCCAGCTGCAAGGCAGTGCTGGAGCCGGAACAGGAAGAATGCCCGGTCTGCACCAAGGTTATTTATACGCCGCCATCCACATGGACGCTGTTCCGGTTGTGGCGTTTTGCCAAACCTTACCAGTGGCAGTTGCTGACCGGCTTTGTGCTGATGCTGCTGAGCACAGCCGCGCACATGATCCCTTCTTACATCACGATGCCGCTGATGGACAATGTGCTGATTCCTTACCAGAGCGGCAAGCCGGTTGATCCTACGCTGGTGCCTATGTACCTGGCGGGGCTGGTGGGCGCTGCTTTCCTGGCCTGGGTGCTGGGCTGGGCCAAGACCTATGTGTTGGCGCTGGTGTCCGAGCGCATAGGCGCCGATCTTCGCACGGCCACCTATGAACATCTGCTGAAACTGTCGCTGGAATACTTTGGCGGCAAGCGTACCGGCGATCTGATGTCGCGCATAGGCAGCGAGAGTGACCGTATCTGCGTGTTCCTGTCCTTGCACCTGCTGGATTTTGCGTCCGATGTGCTGACCATCATCATGACCAGCGTCATTCTGTTTAACACCAACCCGTGGCTAGCGCTGATTACGCTGGCGCCGTTGCCGTTCATCGCGTGGATGATCCACATCGTGCGCGACAAGCTGCGCACCGGGTTTGAGAAGATAGACCGCGTGTGGGGCGAGGTTACCAACGTGCTGGCTGATACCATCCCCGGCATACGCGTAGTGAAGGCCTTTGCGCAGGAAAAGCGCGAAGCGACGCGCTTCCGCGAGGCGAACAAGCATAATCTGGCAGTCAATGACAAGCTGAACAAGGTATGGTCGCTGTTCTCACCTACCATTTCCTTCCTGACGGAACTGGGCCTGCTGGTGGTATGGGGCTTCGGCATCTTTTCTGTGTCCAAGGGTGAGATCACCGTCGGCACGCTGACGCTGTTCATTGCCTACAGCACGCGCTTCTATGGCCGTCTGGATTCGATGAGCCGCATCGTGTCGGTTACGCAGAAATCTGCTTCGGCTGCAAAACGCATCTTCGATATCCTGGACCATGTATCCAGCGTGCCCGATCCGGCGCAGCCTGTGCAACTGAAGGAAGTTAAAGGGCAGATAGATCTGCGGGAAGTCGGCTTCCGTTATGGCAACCGCGCGGTCAACCGCGGTATTACGCTGTCGATCAAACCGGGTGAAATGGTCGGCTTGGTCGGCCACAGCGGCTCGGGCAAGAGCACGCTGGTGAATCTGATCTGCCGTTTCTACGACGTATCCGAAGGTGCCATCATGCTGGACGGTGTGGATATCCGCTCGTTCCCGGTGGCTGATTACCGGCGCAATATCGGCCTTGTATTACAAGAGCCTTTCCTGTTTTTCGGCACCATTGCCGAGAACCTGGCCTATGGCAAACCAGAGGCGACGCGGGAAGAGATCATTGCCGCCGCGCGTGTTGCGCATGCGCATGAGTTTATTCTGCGCCTGCCGCAGGGCTACGATTCGATGGTCGGTGAGCGCGGCCAGGGCTTGTCCGGCGGCGAACGCCAGCGTATTTCCATTGCACGCGCGCTGCTGATCAATCCGCGCATCCTGATTCTGGATGAAGCGACTTCGTCGGTGGATTCCGAGACCGAGAAAGAAATTCAGAAGGCGCTGGACAACCTCGTCAAAGGCCGCACGACGATAGCGATTGCGCACAGGCTGTCTACCTTGCACAAGGCGGACAGGCTGGTCGTGCTGGACCGCGGTGTGGTCGTGGAGGAGGGCAGCCATGATGACCTGATGGCGCGCGAGGGAGCGTATTTCCGCCTGTATGAGGCACAGGCGCGCAATGTGGATGTGGAAATGGCGGACGGGGAATAAGAATGGCGACTACAAACTTTCAATTGAGCCGTAATGGGTTCGGCCACCTGGTACTGACTACCGAAGACGGACAGGTGCATGAAAACGTCAGTCCTGTGCGCGCATTCCCGATACAGGCGCCGCAGGACGGCATCTCCATGGTACAGACCGACGGTAAGGAAGTCGCATGGATAGACCGCCTGTCCGATTTGCCGGAAGCCAATCGCCTGCTGCTGGATGAAGAACTGGGCGGGCGCGAGTTCATGCCGGAAATTTTACGCATCGTCAGCGTCAGCAGCTTCGCTACGCCGTGTACCTGGCATGTGGAGACTGACCGTGGCGAGACCGAATTTGTGCTGAAAGGCGATGAAGATATACGCCGTATAGGCGGCCGCTCTTCGCTGCTGATCTCGGACAACCACGGCATCCATTTCCTGATTCGCGACATGTTTGAAATCGACAAACATAGCCGCAAGATACTGGACCGCTTCCTGTAGCCTGTTGTTAACTTTGGCGGCGAACTAGCTGCCGAACTGGATATCCGCCGCATCGACGGCCGATATCACAGGCCCAAAACTTCCTATGTTTGATAGTGTGGCGTTATGGTGAGCGCGTATCTGCGCCGCCGTCGCGTGCGCTTTGTCGTGCGTGGTATGCGCATCGGCGGCAATGGTTACCGGGTAACCCAGCGCGGCCGAACGGCGGGTTGTCGTATCCACGCAGAACTCGCTTGCATAGCCACATACCACCAGATTGTCTACATCCATCGATTGCAAAAGCTCGTGCAGGTCCGTTTTCAGGAAAGAATCCGGCGTGGTTTTGCGGATATGGTGGTCTACAGGCTCCGCATGCAGTTGTTGCTGCAGGTCCCAGCCAGGCGTGCCGTATTGCAGTTCCGCGCCTGCGGTTTCGTGGTGGACAAAAATAACCGGTACGCCAGCGGCGCGTGCCCTTGTGGCCAGGGCATTGATGCGGGAGATTACCGCATCGGCATCGGCCGGCCTGGGCTCCGGATCAAACAGATCACGTTGTACGTCGATCACGATCAGCGCGGATTTCATGGATTTTCCTCAGTCTTGCTATATAGGGTGCTTAGGGTGGCGGCAGCGTGCTCAGGTGGCCGCCCGGTAATGATAAGCGTACAGCCTGGTTTCCTTGGTCTCGCCTTTCAGTACCACCAGCTTTTGCAGTTGAAAGCCAAGCTTTTCCAGCACTTTGGCGGAATCATGATTTTCCGATGATGTAATTGCCGCCAGTTTTTTAAAACCAAACTGTTGTTTGCCGTACTGGAGCACGCCCGCTGCCGCTTCGCTGGCATAGCCCAGGCCGCGGAACTGCGGCAGGAAGGCGTAACCGATATCCACGTCCTCCAGCGAGTCGCGCTTGATCAGGCCGCACAGACCTGTCGCTGCGGCGTCAGATTTCTGCTCAACGACGTACAGGCTGAATCCCAGTTTTTGCTGCATCGCAATCGGGCCGTTTTGCAGCGATTCGCGCGCTGCTTCTATCGTCTTCAGACCCTTATCACCGATGTTTTTGATCCATGCGGGATCATTGGTCAAGTCTAGGTAAAACTGCGCATCGTCCAGGTTCATCGTACGCAGGCGCAGACGTTCGGTTTCAAGAATGATCATGTTGCTGCTTTCCGTGATGACTGAATCAGTGTTTGCAGAGCGTGTTTAAGTATTGTATCTTTGGTAAGCGAAATTTGACGAGAACTTTTTGCCTTGGCTGCTGCAGGTGTTGTCGGCA
>JAYSKH010000343.1:0-3435 GCA_043726505.1 Undibacterium sp.
CAAACGCATGGCCGGACACAAACTTGTCCATGCCGAACTGCGACACAGGCACAGTTACGTGCTGCTCTTTACCCCGGGTATCAGCAAAGCGGAAATCAACGAATTTTACTTCATTGTCTTTCGCCATCTTCAAGACTTCTGCGGCTGTCATTGCCATGTGAAACTCCTCAAATAGAGCTAAAAAATAATTCGAAAAATGCTGAGCCGTCTGCTTGTTGCCTTTTCTGCTACGCATGCTTTCCGTATCTGTCCAGAAAAACATCGTTGTTCAGATGGCAGCAGAACTCAGCAAAGGATGATAGCAGAATCCATGCCATCCATTAGCTACGTCATAAGCAAATGAATATTTCTATAAATCTTTGTTTTTGCAAAGATTTCCAAAATTCCCGCTGCATCGATGTGAATCTTGCCTGTTTTGAGATTTTGCACCAAATTAAAACAAATAAATCAGAAATCACCAAATTAATGCGCGCACATATATCAATTCATATAATTGAACTATTTTGGTGCAAAAACATTCTATTTTAGACAATCGATATCGCCGAAGGCCTGTTCCAGACTAAGGATTTTACCGGCCTCTGCACCGTCATACCCCGCAAGAGCGCTGAGCGTGCTTTTAAAACTGGCGGATTGCAATATGCCGATGATCTGCTGCATAGGCGGCAATTGGATAGCATCCCGCGCAATTGCAAAGAAATAACGCTCTTGCACTTGAGGAATAAACTCCAGGCCGAAATGGCGCGCAGCAGTTTCCACCCCCAGCCCGGCATCCGCCATGCCGCTGGCAATGTAAGCGGCCACGGCTGCATGCGTCAGTTCTGCACTTTCGAAACCGTTGATATCGGCAGGCGCAATGCCCCGCTCTGCCAGCATCAGTTCCAGCAGCATGCGCGTGCCCGAGCCTTGTTGCCGGTTGACGAAGCGCAGCCTGTTGCCTGCAATGTCCGACAGGGACGAGACTTTGAGCGGGTTACCTGCTGCGACAAACAAGCCCTGCGTCCGCACCGCCAAGTGGATCAGTGCGTGCCTTTCAGGATCCAGCCAGCGCAGGTATTGTGCCGTTGCATTGCGCTCATGGGCGCCGGTTGGGATATGGAAGCCGGCCAGATCGCACTCCTTGCCAGCAAGTGCGGACAATGCTTCGGAACTATTACGGTAGCGCAGTTCAACCGGCAGCGCCGCGGCATGGATCTGCTCCAGCAGCGCCGCCACCGCAAACCCGTGGCTTGCATCGATGCGCAAAGCCGCCTGGCTGTTTTCACTGACGCGCTCCAGTTCGTTGGCCAGTTCGGAAGCCAGGCTTTCCAGCAAAGGCGACAACCTGGCCGCGATGCGCCGGTCGGCCCACATCAGTTTTTCCGCCAGTTCAGTCAATGCGGTGCCGCGCCCTCTGCCGGAGATAACCAGCGGTCCGTTGAACAGGGTTTCGGCATCATGCAGCAAACCCCACGCATATCGATAGGACAGGCCCACGGCCTTGGCTGCCAGTGCAATAGATCCGGTCTGCTGGATCAGCACCAGCAAACGTATCAGCATCGTGGTATCTGCGCTCTGGCTGTTTTCCGTGGCAATCTGCCAGTGCGGATTAATCGTAATTTTATACATCTTGTCTATCCATCGCGGCCAGAAAACCCGGAATTGTCATCGCAGGATTGTATCCCAGCCAAGGCGGGCATACTGCTACAGCATTCCGGCAATATACCGTCAGTTGATGCATAATTGCTTACAAAGTACAGCCAACGCCAAAACCGCCACTAACGCCAATAAGGACGCACTATGACCAACACTATCCTGGCTACCGCAGCGCAACGAGGACAACAGGGCGGCCTGCCCTATGCGGGCGCCGTCACCCCGCAAGAAGCCTTTGACCTGCTTCAGGCCGACGGCACTGTATTACTGGTGGACGTGCGCACCAATGCAGAACGCGACTGGGTAGGCCGCGTGGCGATCGCCGACCAGCAGCACAAATCGGTGCAGTGGAGCCTGTATCCAGGCGGCGCCCCCAACCCCGATTTCCTGGCGCAACTGTCGACGGTAGCCGGCAAGGACACGCCCATCCTTTTTCTTTGCCGCTCTGGTGTGCGTTCCCGCCATTCTGCCAAACTGGCGACGGAAAATGGTTACACCCAGTGCTACGACATCCTCGAAGGTTTTGAAGGCGACAAGGATGCAGAAGGCCACCGCAAACTGGTAGGCGGATGGTGCAAGTCTGGCCTGCCGTGGGCCGGAGCCTGAAGCCAGGCAAGGAATAAACAAGGCAATACGAAATGAAGAATGCGGGAAACGCTTTTTAACTGAAATTTATAAGGAAGATACGATGACCACTTCATGGATAGACATAGCAACGCACGATAACCAGAGCTTCAAGGGCTACCTGGCCCTGCCCCCTACCGGCTCAGGCCCCGGCTTGCTGCTGATACAGGAAATTTTCGGCGTCAACGAACACATCAGGTCGGTTGCCGACCAGTATGCACTGGACGGCTACGTGGTGCTGGCACCCGATCTGTTCTGGCGCCAGCAGCCTGGGGTTGACCTCGGTTACAGCGAGGCGGACATGGGCAAAGGCTTCGCGCTGATGCAAGGCATGGATTTCGGTCTGGCATTGCAGGATCTGGCCAGCACGGTAAAAACCTTGCGCGGACGCGCAGAATCCAGCGACAAGGTGGCATCCATCGGCTACTGCATGGGCGGCTTGTTGTCCTTCCTGAGCGCAGCCCATGCTGGCGTGGATGCCGCAGTCTGCTACTACCCAGGCGGCATAGAAGGCAAGCTGGATGAGGCAAGCAATATTACCTGTCCGGTGCTGTTCAACTTCGCCGAAGCTGACCAGTACATCCCTGCTGAAGCGATAGAAAAGGTCAAAGCCACGTTTGCCAAGGCCGCCAACGTGCAAATAGAAACCTACCCCGGCGTGCATCATGGCTTCAACTGCTGGGCGCGCGAATCATATAACCAGCCTGCCGCCACGCTGGCGCATGGCAAGACACTGGAATTCCTCGCAAAGAAAATGTAGCCGCAACCAGCGCTCGTGCGGGCAGGCGGCTATTGGCTGCCTGCCTATTTCCCTTCTGCCATCAGCTCCGGCGCAATATCATTGGTATCCTTGATCACCTGCAGCACGATGTTGGAGCGAATATCCAGCACACCCGTGGTTTTATATAAACGCTCGAGCACAAACGACGAATAATGCTTCAGGTTGCGGGCACGCACGCGCAGCAGGTAGTTGGCATCCCCGGTAATGATGTAAGACCCGACGACCTCCGGCCATTGTTGCAGCGCCTGCGAAAAATTTTCATGCCACTGCTCCACATCGCGCCGCATCGTCACCTGCACGAAAGCATCTACTTCCAGCCCCAGTCTGGCAGCATCCAGCACCGCGCTATAGCGGCTGATGACACCCGCCTCTTCCAGCATCCGTACCCTGCGCAGGCACGA
>JAYSKH010000344.1:0-11338 GCA_043726505.1 Undibacterium sp.
ATCGGCGATCAGCACCAGCTCTTCGCTGTTGATGCGGGACTCATAATCGAAGGCCGCTGCAATCGGCTCGTACTGGAAGGCGATATCGCGGAAGCCGGCGGCGCGGGCAATTTCTTCCAGTGTGGATTCGGCTTTTTTATCGGCGGCGGCGTCGTCATCGATGAAGTACACGGGGCGGCCGAGCACGGCTTGCGTGAATGTCTGGCCGGCCGATTGTTCGGCGCGTTTTTTCAGTTCGCCGATGAAATAGGCGAGCAGCTGGCGGAACGGCAATGCCCTGCCCTGCACTTCGGTCTGGCCGTCGATCAGGCTGGTGCCCAGCAGGCTCTTCATCGAGCGCATCAGGCGCCCTTCGTAGCCGGCCAGATAAGTCGTCAGTGCGGCGCGGCCATAACTGACCTGGTCGTCTTCAGCGTTGAAGAACACCACGGAAGGCAGCGTGACTTTATCCTCTTCCAGCGCCAGCAGCGCAGGCTTGCCGGGCTGGTGCCAGCCTACGGTTGAATTGGAGGTGCCGAAGTCCACTCCACATGCAATTGCCATGACGCTTCCTGATTAAAAAGTGGGCACGGATTATAGAACGAATAGAGGCGTCTCGTCATTTTTATTGTCGAATGCTGTTAATTTACTATGGTGCCGGCGGTGATGCCCGGTTTGTCCGCGCGCACGACCAGCAACTGGTCGATGCGGTAGTGATCGATGTCCACGACTTCAAACTGGTAGCCGCCATAAAACACGCAATCGGTACGTTTCGGGATTTTTTTCAGCATCGTCATCATGAAGCCGGCAATGGTTTCATAACTTTCCTGTTCCGGCAGCGCATCCAGCGCCAGTGCGCGGCATACATCGTCCACCGACGTGGCGCCGTCGATTAGCCACGAGTCTGCGTCGCGGCGCACGATCTGGTCTTCGCCAAAAGGATGGACCAGATTGCCCATCAGCGTGCTCAGCACGTCGTTCAGCGTGATGACCCCGACCACGTGCGCATATTCGTTCAGGATTACCGCGAAATCCTCGCGCGTACCCTTGAAGTGCTCCAGCATCTCGGACAGCGTCAGTGAGTCGGGCACGGCCAGCGCGGTGCGCATCGACAGTTCCTGCACCTTGGTGAATGCCTGGTTGGTCAGCACCCGCTTCAGGATGTCCTTGGATTCTACATAACCGACCACATTGTCGATATGGCCATCGCACACCAGAAACTTGGTATGCGGATGTTCGGCAATCTTCTGGCGGATGACGGTGTCGGTATCCTGCAGCGTGAAATAGACGACATCGCCGCGCTGCGTCATCGCGGAAGGCACGGTGCGGCTTTCCAGTTCGAATACGTTGCCGATCAGATGATGCTCACTTTCCAGCAGCACGCCGGCTTCGGCGCCTGCATCGACAATCGCATAGATATCGTCGGACGTGATTTTTTCATCGCGCTGGGTGGAGACATTAAACAGCTTGAAGATCAGATTGGCCAGGCCGTTGAAGATCCAGATCAGCGGCTTCAGCAGCGCGACGCAGGCATTCATCGGTCCGACCACGGCCATGGCGATGGACTCTGGCGCCGTCATCGCCAGCCGCTTGGGCATCAGGTCGGCAAACAGCACAAACAGCGACGTCACCAGCACAAACGCGACCAGGAAGCTGGCGGTATCGACCCATGCGCCATCTCCCAGCATCGCATGGAAGGCGACCGAAAAATACGGCGACAGCGCCTGTTCACCAAGGATACCGCCAAGTATCGATACCGCATTCAGCGCGATCTGTACGGCGGTAAAAAAGTGGCCCGGCTGCTGCTGCAGTTCCAGCACGCGCGCGGCGCGTATATTTCCCTCTGCCGACAATACCTGCAGCTTGATCTTGCGCGCGGCGGCCAGCGAAATTTCCGACATCGAAAAAAAGGCGCTGATGGCGATCAGCAGCAGGATGATTAAAAAATGGTCAAACAGGGGCATAGGCAATTCCTTTCGGCATTCCTGCAGCGCATAAGGGCAAAGGCACGGCAGCATCAGGAGTGCGGGCTTTGGACCGCGGCGCAGGGCCGGCAGATCCGGTATTTCTTATGGGTATTCTTGCAATCATATACTATGGTTTGCCCGCGCCGCCGGGTATTTCCTGCCCGCATAGTCCCGCCACCCATAAAAAAAGCGGACCGAAGTCCGCTTTTTGGTATTGTCTTTACTGCAATCCAGCTTATCTCGCCATGTGCGCAGTGCTTTGGTCCAGCACCGCTTCAGGATGGTTGGCTTCGTCAGGCAGTTCGTTATTGAGCACCTTGTTCAGCCTGACCATATCGACGTCATTGCCCCATTTGCCGACGACAACAGTAGCAACGCCGTTGCCGATCAGGTTGGTCAGCGCGCGTGCTTCGGACATGAAACGGTCTATGCCGAGGATCAGCGCCAGGCCTTCAACCGGGATAGTGCCGGTGGAGGACAGCGTTGCCGCCAGCACGATGAAGCCGCTGCCGGTGATGCCTGCCGCGCCTTTGGAGGCGACCAGCAGGAAGATCAGCAGTGAGATCTGATGGCCTATCGTCAGCGTGGTATTGGTTGCCTGCGCGATGAAGATCGCAGCCATGGTCAGGTAGATCGCGGTGCCGTCCAGGTTGAACGAGTAGCCGGTAGGGATGACCAGGCCAACGACGGATTTTTTGATGCCCAGGTTTTCCATCTTGGCGATCATGCGCGGCAGTGCGGATTCAGACGACGAAGTACCCAGTACGATCAGCAGTTCTTCCTTGATGTAGGACACGAACTTCCAGATATTGAAGCCGTGGAAGTAGGCAACCAGACCCAGCACGCCGAAGATGAAGATCAGGCAGGTGATGTAGAACGTGCCCATCAGGTAGCCCAGCGACAGCAGCGAAGCGACGCCGTATTTGCCGATGGTGAAGGCCATCGCACCGAAAGCGCCTATTGGTGCGGCTTTCATGATGTAGCCGACGATGCCGAACATCACGTGCGAGACTTTTTCGACAAAATCAAACACCAGCGTGCCGCGGCCGCCGAAACGGTGCAATGCAAAACCGAACAGTACCGCTACCACGAGGATCTGCAGGATGTCGCCTTTGGCGAACGCATCGAAGATCGTGTTCGGGATCATCGCCATCAGGTACTCGACAATGCCGCCCAGCTTGTTGGGGCCTGCATAGGTCAATGCTTCCTTGGCGTTGATCTTGGTCAGGTCGACGTTCATGCCGGCGCCCGGCTGCAATACATTGACAACGATCAGGCCGATGATCAGCGCCAGGGTGCTGACGATTTCAAAATACAGCAGCGCCATGCCGCCGGTCTTGCCGACTTTTTTCATGTCTTCCATGCCGGCGATGCCGATGACGACGGTACAGAAGATGATAGGGGCGATCATCATCTTGATCAGTTTGATGAAGCCGTCACCGAGCGGCTTCATGGCAGCGCCGGTCTGCGGGTAGAAATGACCCAGCAGCACGCCGATGATGATGGCTACGATAACCTGGAAGTACAGGGATTTATAAAGCGGTTGCTTCATGTATTGTCTCCGATTAATAATTATGCGCTGAGACTGCGCATCCAAAAGGAGATGCCTAGTGAGTCAGCGGTTGAGCGATGATGGCATTCCGAAAATCGGTTTTCCCGGTTGCGCATGGCCGCCATCATCAGTGATGTCGATAATACGGGCAATTGTGGGTTTCCACATGATGAGCAATTTTCATGTATCTTAATGTATCAGCAACATTTGACGGTGCGCTGCGCAGTCATTGCGCTGGGTGGCTTCAGGCGGCGATCGGTGCTGGTCCGGGCGCCTGTTTCTCCAGCAGCAGTGCAATCGTCTGTCCCAGCTGGCGCAGCGCAAGATCCAGCGCCGGAGAATAAGGCTGGCCGCAGTTGATGCGTAAAAAATGGTCAAAGCGGCGCGAATTGGAAAACATCACTCCCGGCGACAGCAGGATGTCCTGCTTCAGCGCCGCATCAAATACTGTCTGCGAAGACAGTTGCTGCGGCAATTCCACCCATAGCGATACGCCGCCGTCCGGTACCGTCAGCCGCGTGCCCGCAGGAAAATAGGCTGCAATCGCTTCGGCCGTACGCTCCCTGTGCGATTTTAATGCGCTGCGCAGGCGCCTCAGGTGCCGGTCATAGCCGCTGGACGCCATGAATTCGGCGACGACAATCTGCGACCATTCTTCGTTATAACGGGTTTGCGCATATTTCAGCATATTGATGCGCGCATGCCAGCGTCCACCCACCATCCAGCCCAGCCGCAGGCCGGGCGCCAGTATCTTGTGCAGCGATGCACAGTAGATGACATTGCCGGTCTTGTCCCAGGATTTGGCCGCCAGCAGCGGTGTTTCGCTATTGGCCAGCGCGCTATAGGAATCGTCTTCTATCAGCGGGATGTGCTGCGTTTCGCATAGCTGCACCAGCCTTTCCTTGTGTGAATCCGGCATGATGCTGCCCAGCGGGTTCTGCAGATGCGGCACCACAACGACGGCCTTGATATTGGGGTAGGTTTGCATTGCCAGTTCCAGCGCCTCCAGCGAGATGCCGGTTTGTGGGCTGGTGGGGATTTCCAGTGCTTTCATGCCCAGGCTTTCCAGCACCTGCAACAGGCCGAAAAAGCTCGGCGATTCAACGGCGATGACGTCGCCCGCCTGCGCCACCGCGCGCAGCGCCAGGTTCAGCGCCTCTATGCAGCCATGCGTGACGACGATGTCGTCCGGGGCGATGGTGAGCCCATACTCCATCGCACGCTTGGCCAGCGTGGCTTTGAATGCTGGATTGCCACGTGGCGGGCAAGCCTTGGTCAGGATGTCGGGCCGCTGCCGCAGCGCGCGCAGCGCCAGGTTTTTCAACTCCTGTTCCGGGTACAGTTCCGGTGCGCCAGTGGCGCGCGCCAGATTGATTTTTACCGGCCTTTGTCCCTGAGAAATGATCGCGGACACCCGCTCATGGATGCCGACGAACTGCGCCGGGTCTATTGCCTGCCCGGCCTTGGGTTCCGCCACCGGCACCAGCGCGACGCGCTTCGGTTGCCGCACGAAATAGCCGGAGCGCGGCCTGGCCTCCAGCCAGCCTTCGGCCTCCATATACCGGCATAGCGCCAGCGAAGTGGACAGGCTGACGCCATGCAGCTGCATCAGTTTGCGCACCGACGGCATGCGGTCGCCGCTGGCCAGCGTGCCAGCCTTGATGGCCGCCACATAGTGGGCCGCCAGTTTGCGATACAGGGTTTGAGTGTCCATGTCTCATCATTCCATTGCCGGGTAAGCCTGCATAGATACAGCCGGGGCGATTTCAGACAGTAACAGATATAAAAAATGCCTGCTGATGCGATACAGATAGGGTTTTGCTGTGTCTGTAATCCAGCGTGCACCGGGGCTATTCTGTCTGCACTGCCCATCAAGGAGAATGCCATGCACAGCACCACCATACTGACAGCCGGCCAGACTTTCCATTTCCACTCGCGACAAGGCGATACGATCTATCTGAATGCGGGTTCGGCGCTGGTGAACCCGGCGCCGGAATGGCTGGAAACCCCGTATTTTGAAGCGGAGCGTACGGTGAGGGAGGGAGAACTTTATATAACAGGCAATACGGGGTGGATGACCGTCAGCTCGCCGCAAGGTTGTGAATTCATGCTGGTTGTACGTGCAACCAGCATGGAAAGATGGATGAAAGCATTACGGCAGAGCCGGTTGCTCGGCAGGTTTGCCGGAATAGTACAACTGAGGCGCTGGCTGCGCGTTACTTGAAGTCGAATTCCCGCATGATGAATTCTTCCAGGCTGGCCTGGTCTTCGGGCCGGGCTGACATGGTCACCGTGCGGCCGAGGCGGCGCGATTCCCAGCTGAAGTCGCCGGTATAGTAGGTGCGTATCAGTATGATCATGCGGCGCACGATGGCCAGGTTGACGTCGCCGCCCAGCCCTGCATCCACCTGGATGACCTGGCGCCAGCGGTTGTTGGCGCTTGGCTTCCAGCCATTAAATGCAAAGCTCGCTTCGCGCGGGCCTTTATGCAGGATCTCGAATACACCGCCGGCGCCTTCAGTATTGGCGCGCTGCATGCTGTGTTTGACATTGGCCTCTGCCACTTCCTGAGGCGACATGCCGCGTCCGGTCTGGGCTGCGGCATCATTTTCCTGTTTGGCGCGGTCTTCCACTGCCTGGCGGCGCTGACGCGCGGCGGCCAGCATGCTCGACATGTCCGGCTCACTGGAGGTGACGGATGGCGGCGGAGGAATCGGCGAAGGCGTCGGCGCCTGCTGCGCCAACACTGGCGTAGGCGGTGCTTTCCTTGGCGGCGTAATCGCTTTCGGTGTTTTGGGTGCCGGTTTGGGCTGGGTTTTCTTCGGCTGCGCTTGCTGCGCAATCTTGGCAACGGTCTTCTGATCGAGGATCAGCACCATGGCCGGGTGTTCTTCGCCGCCGATTTTGACTTTAGGGGGGGTATGGTGCGTCAGGATCAGATACAGCAAAAACGCGTGCGCGAGCAGGGCAAGTATGATTCCGAACATATTGCGAGGGCGGAAACGGATATGCAAATGCGTTTCGCCTTGCTCTATCCACTCGCCGTCAGGTTGCTCAAAATAAAACTTCATGTGTTTATTGCAAGGAGAAAACCCCGTTTAGGACGGCATTTCGCTAATCGCGGCGCGTTAAAAGGGGCAAGCTTAACCCAAACAGTAGTAAACACATGTAACAAATTTTTACTTCTCATGAGAATTATTTATAACCATCCAAACCAGCCCAGCAGCGCTCCAGCGGCGAGCAGCCACAGCAGATGCAGCCGTGTGCGCCAGACCACCAGCGCCGCCACGGCGGTCGCCAGCCACAGCCGCCAGTCTTGCGATGGAATGCCATGGCTGGATGCCAGAATCCAGCCGGTAGCAATCAGCAGGCCGATGACAATGGGCGCCATACCAAGCTTGAAG
This sequence comes from Undibacterium sp., assembly GCA_043726505.1. Classification (GTDB taxonomy): domain Bacteria; phylum Pseudomonadota; class Gammaproteobacteria; order Burkholderiales; family Burkholderiaceae_D; genus Undibacterium. Next base: position 6,903 of record JAYSKH010000344.1, read on the forward strand.
CTGCGCACGGCCCTCATGTCACTGTTGCGGTGTCCCCAGCGGGCGGCGGTATACGTCAATGTGGTACTCGGCAGCAGGATACCGGTCATCGTAATGACCATGCCCAGCAGACCGGTCCAGCCATTACCGGCGTTCAGCCCTATGTTCCATCCCATTAGTGCAATAAACAGTACATTGGGGCCGGGGGCGGCCTGCGCAATGGCGATGGACGCATTAAACTGCGCGTCGGTCAGCCAGTGCTGCTCGATGACCAGATAGCGGTGCATCTCCGGCGTGGTGGAAATGGCGCCGCCTATCGACATCAGCGACAGCATCATATAGTGCAGCAGCAGCGTAATCCAGTCGCCCAGGGCCAGTGTCAGTTGCAGCGCGCCGCTCATTTTTTCAATTTCCTATAGACAAGTATGCATGACGTGCCGCCCACGCCCAGCAGCACATACACCAGCGGCCAGCGCATGACGGCAATGCAAAAGAAACACAGCACCGCCAGCGCCGCGCAGGTGCGCACACCCAGCGGATTGTTTTTGAGTGCGCCCGAAAGCCGCAGCCCCGCCGAGATGATCAGGCCTGCCGTCACCGCGCTCATGCCACGCAGCGCACCTGCTACGCCGGGGTGGTTGGCAAACTGCGCGTAGACCATGGCCATCAGCAGCACGATGACCAGCGGCACTGCCAGCATGCCGGCCATGGCCGCCAGCGCGCCGCGCAGCCCGAAATAGCGGCTGCCTATCATCAGTGAAATATTGACGACGTTCGGCCCCGGCATGATTTGCGCAACGGCCCAGTCTTCTATGAATTCTTCCTTGGTCAGCCAGCGCTTTTTTTCCACCAGCTCGTGCTGCACGATTGCCAGCACGCCGCCAAAACCCTGCAGCGCCAGCAGCGTGAAGGAAACAAACAGGTCGGTCAGGGATTTTGGTTGCGGCCGTTCAGGGTCGGGCAACGAGGAGTGGAGCGGAGACTGGCTGTTCATCAGTGAAAAGCTAACAGGGTGAGCGGCAGATTGGATATCGGAAGGCGGCCAACACGACAAAAACCCAAGGCCTTCGGGCAGGTTTCATGTCTGCTGGTGCCTGCCTATTTTAAACCAAGCGGCAATGACCGGGATACCGTCGGCCACGCCGCCATAGCCGTCAGCGGCTTTCCTGCCGCGAGCTATGCGCCCTGATCCGGGCCCGCCATTCACCCAGTACTGTCAGCGCGCCCTGGAATTCACGTTCTATCAGGTCGGCTTCGGCGTTGGTAATGACGCCGTCCATCAGCGCTGTCGATACGGCTTCGGCCACGTCGCCCACCTGGCTCATCACACGGCACACTGTCTGCGACAGGTCATCGCTGCTGAGATGATCCGGTTCCGGCACGACAAAAGCGGCCATGCCGTGGCGGCCCAGCAGCGCATGCAGCGGCATCAGCGCATCCTTGACGCCGGCCTTGTGGCAAAACTCAACGATCAGCGAGGTTTCTTCAAACGACGGATAGTGCGATTCTATTCCCGGCGCCAGCTTGTTGCGTAATACGTTGGCCGATATTTCCATCTTCTGCGCCAGCGCTTCCAGTCCCCCCGGATATGCACGCGCCACCTTATATAGTGCGTCGTGCTGGTTCATGTCCGAGTATTTGCGTGTCATGGTGAATTTCCCTTTTTATTACCGATGCGCTTTGTTTTTCTGTCCACTAAGATTCCCTCCACTGCAGCAACGTGAAGAGTTCACAGATTGTACCGAAGTAAAAGCAAAAAGAGGGAAGAGCAATAGCGCAGGTGATAAGGTAAGGTATTGTTACTTGTATTGATCCGTTCGTTAGTAAAATGATAGCATTCGCACAGAATACGGGATCTTCCCCCATAACCAGCAAGCCGGGAAAAAGATGATGCAGATAAAAGCAGCAGCAATGATAAGGATGATGGTGCTGACGATGGCCGTCGCGGTGTCCGTCGCCGGCATCGGCGAAGCGCAGGCCAGTTCCAGCAGCAGCCATTCCAGCACTAGCAGCAGCCGTTCCAGCAGTTCTTCGTTCAAGAGCGGCTTTTCTTCACAGAAATCGTCTTCCGGTTCGTCGGGTTCGTCGTCCAGCAAATCGTCTTCGTATAGCTTTGGCAATAGCGCCAAGTCGTCGGACAGCGGCGATTCTGCCTCCGGCTCCAGCAGAAAAACCGGCTTCGGTTCTTTCAGCAAGAGTTCTGACGCAGCATCGGCGCCTTCTTCAGATTCGGCCACGCCAAGGTCCAAATCCGTGTTCAGCAAGGACCTGGACCAGAACGCCGCGAATGCAAATGCACTGAAAACGCTGGACGCCAGGAATGCCGCCAAGGAAAGCCGCGACAATCCGCGTTATGCGCAGCAGTCCGCTGCGGGCGGTCCGCTGTATCCACCGGGCGGAGTGCAGCAGGCGCCGGCAGGTGGACAGCCTATCATCATCCAGAACAACGGCGGCGGTTCGTCCAACGGCTGGATGTGGTTCCTGCTGGGCCAGAGCATGCATAGCCACGACAGGGAAAGAGTAATTATCGACCGCGGCAATTCTTCCTCCGGCAATGATGACATCTCGATGCGGTCTTCCGGAAACTCAGGAACAAATGGCGATGCCGGCAACGTAGGTAACACCAGCAACACCGGCAGCACACCCGACCACCCAGGATTTTTCATGCGCATGGTGCGCATTCTGTTCTGGCTGGCGATATTGGGCGCAGTCGGTGGCGGCATCTACTACCTGGCAAAACGTAAAGGCATCAGCAAGTCGGCTAACTACACTCTGGGGAAATTCTGAAATGGCATGGAGAGATGCATATAAATATATGCGTGGCATTGCAGCGCGCCACGGCATGGATAGCGGCGATCATCGCGAAGATCAGGGCTTGCCGCTGGGCGGCCGCATCGGCGGCATGCTGAAGATGCAGATGACACCGTTCATCCACGCCAGCACCAACGGTTCGCTGATGCAGATCCCGGATGACAGGGATACGCTGATCAGGGCTGTCAGCCGCGTTAATCTGGACATGTCGGGCAGCCTGTTCCGGTATTACCTGGCAACCGGCGATGACGATAGCCCGGAGAAGTACCTGCAGCTGTACCAGGACGACAAAGGCCAGGTGGCGGAACTGATGTACTGCACACGGCTGACCCGGCTGATACCGGAAACCGAAGAAGACCAGGAAGCGTATATGGGCGAAGCCGGCTACGGCCTGGGCGACAAGTCCTATACGCTGTGGCGCGAACAGCTGGCCGGCCTGGGGTTTGATGATGCGGATCTGAAAAATGTATTCGATGACGGCGACAGCATTACTTATCAGCGTGATGCCGGTGATCCGCAGTCAGAGTTTGTGCGGCCTTTCAGCGGCACCGAAACCCGCATAGATGATGTGGGCGGCGAGCATGGACTGAAGCAGCAGGTGGTTTTCATGCCTTATGCCAGGAGCCTGGCCGGCGGCACGGAATTTTTGCTGATTACGACCGAGATCGTATTGAGCCAGGATGGGGATAGCAACAAACGCGGTATCCATGTCGACTTCATGATAGGGATACCGCTGGAGCAGGACAGGGTAGTGATCCAATAACAGTGGTTTGATAAAAACAAAGAGCTGTACGGCAGTATCAGGCAGTACCAATATAGGTAGCAATACCGGTAGCACTATTTCTTAATTGAGAGGAAGCAAAATGAGTAACTTGAATGGTTGGGGCCTGACAGCACGTTTGATATCCAAGCACTTCGGCGTGCTGGGCGACAAGGTATCGGAAGCGATTGCCAATTTTGATCCTGAAACGGCCACTGAAGCAGACCGCGACCGCCTGGCGGACACGCTGCGGCAAACGGCGCAAAAACTGGCTGCTGCGCGTTCATCGTTCGACAAGGAACATGCGGATGTCGCCAAACTGCGCGATCTGATCGCCACCGATGAAAAAGCCTCGGAAACGCTGGCAGACCGTCTGGCTGCCGGAAAAATTTCGGAATCGACAGTAAGCCTGTTCTGCGACGAACTGGAAGCCAATAAGGCCAAGCTGCCGCTGGAAATCCAGGAAGAAGCGGATGCGCAGGAATACATGAATGAACTGCAGAAGATCGTTGATGCGCTGTCCAACCAGCTGGCCGACTTTGACGCCGCCGCCAAAAAAGCGATGCAGGCGCTGGCTTCAGCCAATGCGCAAAAAGATTTGCAGGCCTTGCGTAACGAACGCCAGGAGCAGCTGTCCAGCCTGTCCGGCCTCAAGGGCAACAGCACCGCGCTGAACGCACTGACCCGCCGCGCCCAGGCCGTCAGCAATGAAGCCGCCGGCATGAAGATCGTTGCCGACATCGCACAAAAACCGCTGGACCAAGCCGCCGAGATTGATGCGATCAGGAAATCGGTGTCGCAGCCGGATACTGCCGGCGAATCGACGCTGGAACGCCTGAAACGTCTGTCCGGCAAGTCTGCGGCAGCGGCTTAAGCTGAATACCGG
>JAYSKH010000345.1:0-7999 GCA_043726505.1 Undibacterium sp.
CCGCGCACCGGTACGGCCATTGAGCGCAGGCCTATCTCCAGCTCTTCTTCAATGATGACGTAGCCGTTCTGGCGTATGGCGGCAAACACTTCCATCAGCTTGGCCTGCGATACGATGGTACGGTCGGTATAGGCGCGCAGGCTCACCTGGCTGAAATACTGGGCCAGTGCGTCCTCGCTCATGTGCGCCAGTATCACCCTTCCCAAAGACGTACAATAAGCTGGCAGGCGGCTGCCGACATTCAGCGCCACCGACATGATGCGCGACGTGGCGGAACGCGATACGTATAGCACTTCATTGCTGTCCAGCACTGCCAGCGAGCAGGATTCATTGAGGATGCGGCTGATGTTGTTCAGGCAAGGTTGCGCCGATACCGCCAGCGGCGTTGATGACAGGTAGGAATAGCCCAGCGTCAGCACCTTCGGCGTGAGCCGGAAATTATGCGCCTCCGAATCGGCATACCCCAGCTGCTTTAGCGAGTGCAGGCAACGCCTTACCGCCGCGCGCGGAATGCCGGTCTTGTGGCTGATCTGCGAGATCGTCAGTGTGCGCTGCTGGTCGCTGAACGCGCGTATTACGGCAATGCCGCGCGCCAGCGAAGACATGAAGTTGGGGTCGCCCGTCATCGCATCTATTTCTTCCGAAATGGTCGGCACGGACTTGGGGGAGGGCGTAGAAGTAGACATATCGTTTCGATGATTTGTGCGGCGACCGCACACATTTGCTAAAAGCTATATTGACGAATTCCGGCGTGCTTGCATACACTGGACCTGTTCTATAAACAAACATTAGTGCGATTATCGAACAAATTCAAGTGAAAAAAGCATTTAGGGCTTATAAAGCAATGAAGGCATTTCGCGTGAATCTCCATCAAAAGCCAAAAAAGCCAAGAGGCAACAATTGATCAATAAGATAGTTGAGTCGCTGGAAGCGGCAGTCGCAAATATCCATGACGGTGCAACTGTCATGATAGGCGGATTCGGCAATGCAGGCATGCCGTCCGCGCTGATAGATGCGCTGATAGTGCAAGGTGCGCGCGAGCTCACCATCGTCAACAACAACGCAGGCAATGGCGAGACAGGGCTGGCTGCGCTGCTGAAAGCAAAACGGGTGCGCAAGATCATTTGCTCGTTCCCGCGCCAGGCAGACTCGCAGATATTTGATGCGCTGTACCGCGCCGGTGAAATTGAACTGGAACTGACGCCGCAAGGCAATCTGGCAGAGCGCATACGCGCCGCCGGCGCCGGCATAGGCGGCTTCTTTTCTCCGACGGGCTATGGCACGCTGCTGGCCGAAGGCAAGGAAACCCGCTTGATAGACGGCAAACATTACGTGCTGGAATCGCCTATCCATGCAGACTTTGCGCTGATCAAGGCGTTGCGCGCCGACCGCTGGGGCAACCTTGTATACCGCAAGGCTGCGCGTAACTTTGGCCCCATCATGGCGATGGCGGCCAAATGCGCGATTGCGCAGGTCAGTGATATCGTGGAGCTGGGCGAACTGGATCCGGAAACGATCATCACGCCCGGCATCTTTGTGCAGCGCGTAGTGAAGGCCAATACAGCGCAGGCAAATGCAGGCCAGCCAGGAGAAAACCAATGAGCTACCAACGCTTAACCCGCGACCAGATGGCGGCCCGCGTCGCCCGCGATATTCCCGAAGGCGCCTATGTCAACCTCGGCATAGGCCTGCCGACGATGGTCAGCAACTATCTGCCCAAGGACAGGGAAATTCTGCTGCATAGCGAAAACGGCCTACTGGGCATGGGCCCCACACCGCCTGCAGGCGAAGAAGATGAAGATCTGATCAATGCCGGCAAGCAGCCGGTGACGCTGCTGGATGGCGGCGCTTATTTCCATCATGGCGATTCGTTTGCGATGATGCGCGGCGGCCATCTGGACATCTGCGTACTGGGCGCTTTCCAGGTATCGGCCAACGGCGACCTTGCCAACTGGCACACCGGCGCGCCGGATGCCATCCCCGCCGTCGGTGGTGCAATGGACCTGGCGATAGGTGCGAAGAAGGTGCTGGTCATGATGGAGCACCAGACCAAGCAGGGCGACAGCAAGGTCGTGCCGGAATGCACCTATCCGCTGACCGGCATAGGCTGCGTGGACCGCATTTATACCGACTTGGCCGTACTGGATGTCACTTCCGAAGGCCTGGTCGTGCACGAAATGGTGGCTGGTTTATCATTTGATGAACTGCAGTCCATGACGGCAGTGCCGCTGATATCGGATTTCCAGAAAAAAGATGCATGAAAGCGGTGTGTTGCAATGTGCTGCGATTGGCCGCGATAGCCATTTGTAGCGGCATATAGCAAAGATAGTAGTCGCCGAGGGAGACTCCCGGCAGCAAATAAACCTAACATAACGATTGCGAAAAAAATGATTGATGCTTTTATCTGCGACGCGATTCGCACCCCCATAGGCCGCTACGGCGGAGTATTGAAAGACGTACGTGCTGACGACCTTGGCGCCATCCCGCTGCGCGCGCTGATGCAGCGCAATCCCAATGTGGACTGGACTGCAGTGCAGGATGTAATCTTCGGCTGCGCCAACCAGGCTGGTGAAGACAACCGCAATGTTGCCCGTATGTCGCTGTTGCTGGCAGGGCTGCCGCTGGACGTGCCCGGTTCCACGATCAACCGCCTGTGCGGTTCCGGCATGGATGCTGTCGGTACGGCCGCGCGCGCCATCAAGTCCGGCGAAACCGGCCTGATGATCGCTGGCGGCGTGGAATCAATGACGCGCGCGCCTTTTGTCATGGGCAAGGCCGACAGCGCTTTTTCCCGCAATGCCAATATCTTCGATACGACGATAGGCTGGCGTTTCGTCAACCCGCTGATGAAGGCGCAGTACGGCGTTGATGCAATGCCGGAAACGGCAGAAAACGTCGCTACCGATTATCAGGTCAGCCGCGCCGACCAGGATATGTTTGCGCTGGCCAGCCAGAACAAGGCTTCCGCCGCACAAGCCAACGGCACACTGGCCGAAGAAATCACTGCGGTCAGCATCGCGCAGAAAAAAGGCGATGCCATCGTTGTCACGCAGGATGAACATCCACGTGCCACGTCGATGGAAGCATTGGCCAAGTTGAAGCCCATTGTGCGCGCAGACGGCACGGTCACTGCCGGCAATGCGTCCGGTGTCAACGACGGCGCCTGCGCCTTGTTGCTGGCAAGCGGTGACGCAGCAAAAATACATGGCCTGACGCCGAGGGCGCGTATCGTCGGCATGGCAACCGCAGGCGTGGCCCCGCGCGTAATGGGCATAGGCCCGGTACCGGCAGTACAAAAACTGCTGCAGCGCCTGAACATGACGATAGACCAGATGGATGTGATCGAGTTGAACGAAGCGTTTGCCGCGCAAGGCCTGGCCGTATTGCGCCAGCTCGGTGTGCGGGATGACGACGCCCGTGTCAATCCAAACGGCGGCGCCATCGCGCTGGGCCATCCGCTGGGCATGAGCGGCGCCCGCCTGGTGACAACAGCAATGTACCAGCTGCACCGCACCGGCGGCCGTTACGCGCTTTGCACGATGTGCATAGGCGTGGGACAGGGCATCGCCATCGTCATCGAAAGAGTGTAAGCATGGGCCAGCGCCAGGATACGCCGTTATGAAAAACAGCGGCATGCTCACCTCGCTGATCTCTTCCACCGAACCGATGCTGGCGGTGTTTTCAGATCACAATAGTATTGCCTGCATGCTAGATGTGGAGGCGGCGCTGGCGCGGGCGGAAGTCAAGAACGGCGTGATTCCGGAACAGGCGCTGGCTGCGATAGAAGAAGCCTGTGAAGTGGAAGCGATAGACCTTGCTTCACTGGCGCATGCAGCGGCCAGTGCCGGCAATCTGGCGATCCCGCTGGTCAAGCAATTGACGGCCAACGTCGCCAAGAAAAATCCGGAAGCGGCCAAGTATGTGCACTGGGGGGCGACCAGCCAGGATGTGATGGATACGGCGCTGGTGCTGCAACTGCGGCAGGCGCTGGAACTGATCGATGCCGACCTGCAGCAGTTGAATACTGCGCTGGCAGACCTGGCGCAGCGCCACCGGCAGACTGTAATGGTAGGCCGCACATGGATGCAGCATGCATTGCCTGTCACCTTCGGCATGAAGGTTGCGGGATGGCTGGATGGGATGCTGCGGCACCGCGAGCGCCTGCTGGCGATGCGGCCGCAGTTGCTGGTCGTGCAATGCGGTGGCGCTGCGGGCACATTGGCCAGCCTGGCGGACAAGGCTGGCGGTGTTGCAGCATCGCTGGCGGAAGAACTGGAACTGGGCCTGCCGGACATGCCTTGGCATGTGCAGCGCGACCGGGTAGCCGACGTTGCTGCCGTGCTGGGTTTGCTGGTGGGGTCGCTGGGCAAGATGGGCCGCGATATTGCCTTGCTGAGCCAGACCGATATAGCCGAAGTGGCGGAACCGGAGCAGGCTGGCCGTGGGGGATCGTCGGCGATGCCGCACAAGCGGAACCCGGTAGGCTGCGCCGTTGCGCTGGCCGCAGCGATGAGGGTGCCGGGCCTGGTATCAACGATGCTGTCTGGCATGGTGCAGGAAAACGAACGCGCGCTCGGCGGCTGGCAGGCAGAGTGGGATACGCTGCCGGAGATCATGCGGCTCGCAGCCGGCTCGCTGGCGCAGATGAAACAGGTGGCGGCGGGATTAACGGTCGATGCGGAGCGCATGCGGCACAACCTGGATGCAACCCACGGCCAGATCATGGCGGAAGCCGTCACGCTGGCGCTGGGCGGCAGTATAGGCCGCATGGCCGCGCACCAGCTGATTGAAAAAGCCTGCCGTGAAGCGGGCAGCCAGAAAAAACATTTGCGCGAGGTACTAGCGCAGGATGCAACGGTGGCAGCGCATCTGTCCGGCGAAGAGCTGGACAGATTGATGGACCCCGCACAGTACACAGGCCAGGCTGCCGTGTTTGTCGACCGGGTTCTGGCAAGGTGGAGCAGTAGCCGGCAAACCTGAGCCTGAAATACGCGACGCAGATAGTGAAGCCATAAGCCGGACGAAATCTTCGATAAAAAATATTCAAGGATGACAAAGATGACGACAGGACGTATCAATTACAAACTCGAAGGCCGTGAAGACGCACCGGTGCTGGTGATCTCCAATTCGCTGGGCACGACGCTGGAAATGTGGCAGCCGCAGATGCCGGCGCTGCTGGAACACTTCCGCGTACTGCGCTACGACACGCGCGGCCACGGAAAATCCTGGGTGACACCGGCCCCCTACAGTTTTGCGCAGCTGGGCGGTGACGTCATCGCACTGATGGATGAGCTGGGCATACAGCAGGCCTATTTTTGCGGCTTGTCGATGGGCGGCATGACTGGCCTGTGGCTGGGCCTGCATCATCCACAGCGGTTTTTGAAACTGGCGCTGTGCAATACCGGCGCCAAGATAGGTGTGCTGCAAACCTGGAATACCCGCATTGACCAGGTGACCCGTGAAGGCATGGAAGTCATCGTGCCCATGGTGATAGACCGCTGGTTCACCAAGTCTTACCAGGAAAAAGAACCTGAAAACGTCAAATTCGTCAGCGACATGCTGGCCAGCACCGACCGCATAGGCTACTCCGGCTGCTGCGCTGCATTGCGCGACCTTGACGTACGCGAAGAGACCGCCGGCATCAACTTGCCGGTCATTGTCATTGCAGGTACGCACGACCAGTCGACGCCGCCGCAGGATGGCAAGCTGATTGCCGACCGCGTGCCCGGCGCCCTTTACGTGGAACTGGATGCCGCGCATCTGTCCAACTGGGAACAGACCGAATTATTCAACCGGCATGTCATTGAATTTTTTAAGGGTTAAGCATGGACGAACGTGAACGCTACAACAAGGGCATGGAAGTACGCCGTGCGGTATTAGGCGATGCCCATGTGGACAGGACCCAAAAAAATATCAATGCGCACAACGAGGAATTCCAGGATCTGATCACCCGTTATGCATGGGGTGAAATCTGGACACGCCCCGGCTTGCCGCGCCACACCCGCAGCCTGGTGACCATCGCGATGATGGTGGCGCTGAATCGCAGCGAAGAACTGAAACTGCATCTGCGTGCCGCTTCCAACAACGGCGTCAGCCGCGACGAGATCAAGGAGCTGCTGCTGCAGACCAGTATCTACTGCGGCGTTCCGGCAGCCAATTCCGCCTTCCACATGGCTGAAGAAGTATTCAAGGCCATGGATGCCGAAGGCTGAAGATCGGCCTGGCTGCAAAGCGCTTTAGTACATTGTATGTAGCTGGCCCGCTTCAGGCGGGAATCCCTTGCCCGGAGCAGGCGAGGAGCTTGCACGCGCAATATATGTATGCGCAATAAAAATATAAGGAGGAGACAAAAATGGAAATTTCATCGGATTCACTGCGAGGATTGCTGCCATGTTAGCTAATCTTGCAGGGGTTTTATTTGACGGCATCGCCTACGGCTCGTTGCTGTTCCTGATCAGCGTCGGCCTGTCGGTGACGATGGGACTGATGAACTTCATCAACCTGGCGCACGGTGCCTTTGCAATGGTAGGCGGTTACGTGTGCGTGGTGGTGATGAACCGTCTCGGCATTCCTTTCCTGCTGTCGCTGCCGCTGGCTTTCCTGGCCAGCGCCATCGTGGGGCTGGTGCTAGAGCGTGTACTGTACCGCCGCTTGTACAAGGCTTCGCATCTGGATCAGGTGCTGTTTTCTATCGGCCTGACCTTTATGGCGGTTGCCACCGCAACCTATATCTGGGGCCCTACGCAACAGCCTGTCAACCTGCCGGATTGGCTGCATGGCCAGGTATCGCTGCTGGGGCTGGATGTGGGCTCCTACCGGCTGTTCCTGATCGGCGTCGTCATCGTCGTCATATCGGCACTAGCCTATCTGATAGAGCGTACACGTTTTGGTGCGCAGATACGCGCATCGGTGGATAACAGCGTCGCGTCTGCTGGATTGGGCATTAACGTCAGCCGTGTGTTTTCGCTGACGTTCGCTCTGGGCTCCGGCCTGGCCGGCCTTGGTGGCGGCCTCGGCATAGACGTGCTGGGCCTGGACCCCACTTTCCCTATCAAATATATGGTGTACTTCCTGCTGGTAGTCGCCGTTGGCGGCGCCGGCTCCATCAAGGGGCCGCTGGTGGCGGCGCTGATCCTGGGCATTTTTGACGTGGCTGGCAAATACTATGTGCCGTCGGTTGGCGCTTTCGTTATTTATGCATTGATGGTCGTATTGCTGATTTTGTTTCCAGCTGGCCTGATGGGGAAAAAATCATGAGCCGCATTCAGAAGCTGCCGCATTTGCTGAAGTTACCAAACGACCGCTGGACCCCGCTGGAGATTGTGTTCTGGCTGATCCCGGTCGCCTGTTTCTTTCTTTTCCCCAATTACCTGATCCTGGGCAGCCAGATACTGATCGTCGGCCTGCTGGCGGTGTCGCTGGACCTGATCCTGGGCTACGCCGGTATCGTGTCGCTGGGCCATGCAGCTTTCTTCGGGCTGGGCGCGTATACAGCCGGGCTGCTGGCCGTGCATGGCTGGGGTGAACCCGTCAGCGGTTTGCTGGTGGCGGCCCTGGTGTCGGCGCTGTTTGGCTTCCTGGTGAGTTTCCTCGTGGTGCGTGGGCAGGACCTGACACGGCTGATGGTAACGCTGGGTGTAGGCCTGATGCTGTACGAAGCCGCCAACAAGGCTTCTTTCCTTACCGGTGGTGTTGATGGCCTGTCCGGCATGGTCGTTGGGAAGTTGCTGGGTTTTGAATTTGATTTGAATGGGCAAACTGCATACTGGTACAGCTTCGTCGTGTTGTTCATCCTGTTTGTTGTATTGCGGCGGCTGGTAAATTCTCCTTTCGGCCTGAGCTTACGCGGCATCAAGGAGGGCGGCAAGCGCATGCCGGCGATAGGCGCCAACGTTAACCGGCAGCTGGTGACGATCTTTACCGTCAGCGCAGGGGTGGCGGGTATTGGCGGCGCCTTGCTGGCGCAGACCACGCAATTTGTAGGCCTGGATGTGCTGGG
>JAYSKH010000346.1:0-14326 GCA_043726505.1 Undibacterium sp.
TGATATATGCATAAGCATTCGGCAATCCGCAATTAGCAACCGGTGACCGGTGACGGACATCACGCAACCCACTCTTTCCTGCTTTTACTCTTATGCAAAAAACCCTGTTACTCGTCGACGGCTCCAGCTATCTGTATCGCGCCTTCCATGCGCTGCCTGACCTGCGCAACCCGCAAGGAGAGCCGACCGGCGCCATCTACGGCATGATCAACATGTTACGCCGTTTGCGCACCGATTACCCTGCTGCGTATATAGCCTGTGTCTTTGACGCCAAAGGCAAGACCTTCCGCGATGATTTATACCCGGAATACAAGGCGCAACGCGCATCCATGCCGGAAGACCTGGCCAAGCAGGTAGAACCCATCCATGAAGCAGTGCGCCAGATGGGCTGGCCCATCCTGATGGTGGACGGCGTAGAAGCCGATGACGTCATCGGCACACTGACAGTGGAAGCGGTAAGGCAGGGACTGAACGCCATCGTCTCCACCGGCGACAAGGATCTGGCGCAGCTGGTCAACGACAAAGTCATGCTGATCAATACGATGAGCAATGAAAAACTGGACGAGCCTGGCGTGCTGGCCAAGTTCGGCGTGCCGCCGAACCGCATCATCGACTACCTGACGCTGATAGGCGACACCGTCGATAATATTCCTGGCGTGTCCAAGGTCGGCCCCAAGACCGCCGTCAAATGGCTGACGCAATACGACACGCTGGATGGCGTTATCGCCAATGCAGACAAGATCACCGGCGCCGTCGGCGAGAACCTGCGCCAGGCGCTGGACTGGCTGCCGCAGGGCCGCGTGCTGATCACTGTCAAGACCGATTGCGACCTGTCCGCGCACATGAAGTCCATCATTGAATCCCTGGTGTCTGTTCCAGAAAACAAGGAAGGCATGATTGCCTTCTACTCCCGCTACGGCTTCAAGACCTGGCTCAGGGAACTGAGTGGCGACCCCACCGCCAATGCCACACCGTTGGCATCTGCATCGGCGCAAGGCGGCCTGTTCGGTGAAGATGGCGGAACTGCTGCAGCCTCACCGCAAATACCTGCAGCGCCTGCAGTCACGCGTTACGAGACCGTACTGACCGAAGCCGAACTGGATGCATGGATAGAAAAAATTTCCGCCGCCAAACTGACTGCCGTCGATACTGAAACCACGTCGCTGGAACCGATGACGGCACAGATGGTGGGCATTTCACTGTGCTGCGAGCCCGGCATCGCCGCTTACATCCCGGTCGCCCATAATTATCCGGACGCACCGCAGCAGCTGCCGCGCGAACTGGTGCTGGCAAAGATGAAAGCATGGTTGGAAGATCCGGCCAAACCCAAGGTAGGCCAGAACCTGAAATACGATAGCCATATCTTCCAGAACCACGGCGTACGACTGCAGGGCATCGTCCACGATACGCTGCTGGAATCCTATGTGTTTGAATCGCATAAATCGCATGACATGGACAGCCTGGCGCTACGCCATCTGGCGCACAAGACCATCAGCTTTGCCGAGGTATGCGGCAAGGGTGCGTCGCAGATCTGTTTCGACCAGGTAGCCGTCGACAAGGCTACTGCCTATGCCGCAGAGGATGCAGACATCACGCTGCAGCTGCATCATGCAATGTGGCCGCAGATAGACGGCAACGACAAGCTGATGAACATCTACGGCAACATAGAACTGCCGACCTCCGTCGTGCTGCAAAAAATCGAGCGCAACGGCGTGCTGGTGGACAAGGACCTGCTGGCCAAACAATCGAACGAACTGGGCATACGGTTGCTGGATCTGGAGCAGAAAGCCTATGAACTGGCGGGCCAGCCTTTCAACCTGAACTCACCAAAACAGCTGGGTGAAATTTTCTTTGAAAAGCTGCAATTACCGGTCGTTAAAAAAACGCCGTCCGGCTCTCCATCCACCGATGAAGAAGTCCTGCAAAAGCTGGCCGAAGATTATCCGCTGCCGAAGATATTGCTGGAGTACCGCGGCCTCGCCAAGCTGAAATCCACGTATACCGACAAGCTGCCGAAGATGGTGAATGCCAGCACCGGCCGTGTGCATACCAACTATGCGCAGGCAGTTGCCGTTACCGGCCGCCTGGCGTCCAACGACCCTAACCTGCAAAATATCCCCATCCGCTCCACCGAAGGCCGCCGCATCCGCGAAGCCTTTGTCGCCGGGCCGGGCAACGTCATCATTTCTGCCGACTATTCGCAGATCGAATTGCGCATCATGGCGCATATCTCCGGCGATGCCAGCCTGCTGCGCGCGTTTGAACAGGGTGAGGATATCCACCGCGCCACTGCCGCTGAAATCTTCGGCGTGACCACGGCAGAAGTCAGCAGCGAACAAAGACGTTATGCAAAGGTGATCAACTTCGGCCTGATCTACGGCATGAGCGCCTTCGGCCTGGCTGGCAACCTGGGCATAGAACGTAGCGCGGCGCAAAGCTATATCGACAAATACTTCATGCGTTACCCGGGCGTGGCGCAGTATATGGCCGACACCCGCACGCAGGCCAAGGCGCAAGGGTATGTAGAAACCGTCTTCGGCCGACGCCTGTGGCTGCCTGAAATCAATTCGCCAAACGGCCCCCGCCGCCAGGGTGCAGAACGCGCAGCGATCAACGCGCCGATGCAAGGCACCGCTGCCGACCTGATCAAGCTGGCGATGATCGCCGTGCAGGGCTGGCTGGAAAGCACGCAGATGCAAACCCGGATGATCATGCAGGTGCATGATGAACTGGTGCTGGAAGTGCCCGACGCAGAGCTGGAACTGGTAAAGCAGAAATTGCCGGAACTGATGGCCAACGTCGCGCAGTTGAAAGTACCGCTGCTGGCGGAAGTTGGTTTAGGCAAGAACTGGGACGAAGCGCACTAGCGAAACCAGTGCTGCGCGCTGCGGGGAAGCCTGCAGCACTGATCAGATAAGACAGAAAAAAGAAAATACGATGATGACGATTTTTGCTGCACCAGTATTCGATGCAACGGTGATATTTGAAGGACAGGAACTATTCAAGGGAAAGGGCTCGGCCAGCCTGTGGAGTGAAAAGCTGGCAGCCGAGCTCGGCGTCGCTGTCAGTGTGCAGAAGGTCGGTACCGGCTGGGCACTGTGCGGCGCTGTTGATGGCGAGGATTGCCTGTGGGGTATACACGGGCAAAGGCTGAAACGCATCAGCGCCAAGCCACCCGAATCAGCAACTGACTGAGCAGCGGGATAAGCAGCTTCCTAAGCTGCCGATTAAGCAGTGGCCTAGGAAGCTAGCCCCACAGCATCCGCTATAAAAGCGGCTTGTTCACCATCAGGAAATACACGCCCAGCATCGCAATGAAGGCTGGGTAGCCAAGACGCTCCCAGTATCTGGCATAACGCCAATACACATCCGGTAGCGCATGGCCGTCGGTGTAGGCAGACTCCGCCATGCGGCGCATGCGGATCTGCAGCCACACCACCGGCAGCCAGCAGATTCCAGCAAACAGGTACAGCACGATGGACCAGCCCAGCCAGCCGCTGGTCAACGGCCAGCCTGCCATGTGCGCCATCGCAATCCCGGTAACAGGCTGCACGATGACGGCGGGCGTCGTAAAAATCCAGTCCGCCAGCACCACCAGGCGCGCAACGATTACTTGCGCTTCCAGGCTTTTGCTGCGGTTGACAAAGAACATGTAAAACGCTGATCCGAAACCGGTGCCGACCAGCAGCACGGAAGAAAGGATATGCAGCGTCTTCAGCAGCAGATAGGTATTCATGTTGCAAGCCCTGACGTAGTAGGCACATTCGCCAGCCGTGTGCGGCTTTGCTCACCCGCATACAGCACCACCAGCATCGCAAGGATGGGAATATTTTTAAGGATGGGGCCAAACGGATGCAGCCAGAACTGCGGCAGGTAGGCCGTGATCAACCCAGTGTAGACAAGTACTACCGCCATTTGCAGCAGCCACAGGCCGCGCCGAGGGTAAAACAGGCATGCTGCCCCCATCACGATATCAAACCCCGCCGCGCCGTATAACGTTGTAACGGCAAGGTCGCCATGCAGGCCCAGCGGCGCCAGTAGTTCCAGGCTGGAAGCCACAGGATAGACGCCCAGTGACAATGCGCCGGTTGCCAGCCACAGCAAAGCAAGGGCGATACGGAATATCGCATTATTCCACTCCGCCATTGCCTGCGCGCGCAGGCTTTCTGCGGAGGCGACGGCGAACCAGGTGTCGCCTGCCTTAGGCGCATGCTTCAGCAATGCGGCAAACTGCGCAGCGTCGGCGACATTATTATCCTGCAGCATGCGCAGCGTTTCAGGCGTAAACACTTTTTGCGGCAACCACCTGGCCAGTGAGGCCCCCGCCCGCATTAGCGGCATGGGGATAGAAAAATACGCAGCAGGCGGCAAACCCATCAGCCGGCGATAGGTCTCCAGCATCGCCCTGTAACTGATGGCCGCCGGGCCGACGGCATTGACAACAGCGTTACCGCCGTCATTCGCCAGCCACTGCACGACAGCGCCGCACAGGTCGTCGATATGCACAGGCTGCAGCATCTGTTCGCCTTTGCCTGGAAGGCCCAGGGCCGGCAGGCTGGACAGGCTGCGGAACAGCCTGCTGCTGGCGCCGTCCACGCCTATCAGCAGCGATGGCCGCAGCACCAGCCATTTGCCCGGCCCGGCCATCAGCGCCGCATCGGCCTCGCGCTTGCTGCGCATATACGGTGTGAGAGTGGTCAAGTCTGCAGTTTCATTCGCGCCGCCCAGCGCCGATATCTGGATCACGCGCACACCGGCAACAGCAGCGGCGGCAAACAGTGCCTTCGGCGCATCCCTGTGTATGGCATCAAAAGTGGCACCGTCACCCTCGCCTATGATGCCTACTGCATTGATGACCGCATCGATGCTGTGCAAGCGCGGCAGCCAGGTCTGCATGTCATGGTCGCGCTGGTAGTTGATGGCAATGTCGGGGCTTTTATTGATAGCGCGAACACCACTGACCACCTGATGACCGGCAGCCGATAGCGCCTGCACCATGTGCCTGCCGACGAATCCATTGGCGCCACATACAAAGATACGCATCTGCTTTCCTTTATTTTTATAGGATATTTTCAGTAATTTCAGTCACGACAGAAATTCTATATTAAAAAAAGGGAGGCGCATCACATCCGTGCCTCTCCATTTTTTCACTGCCTACTTCTTGTCTCCGCGCACAAATTTCTGCACGGCCGCTCCCATCTTCAGCAGCTTCATCAATGTCGCCGGTTCCAGCCTCAGCATTTCATCGGTCCATGTGGTCACAGTTTTCATCAGCGCCAGCGTTTCGGCAATGCGGGCCTGGGTTTCCTTATCTTCCTGCTTGATGTCGGGGCTGTCCAGGCATTGCTGCAAGGTGTCTATCGTGGGGCTGAACTCCCTTTCCTTGCGCTCGCGCACGACGGTGCGGAAAAGCTCCCACACATCCAGCGAGGTTTCAAAATGCGCCCTGCGGTCGCCCATGATGTGGGCCAGCTTGACCAGCTTCCAGTTCTGCAGCTCTTTCAGCGAATTGGACACATTGGAGCGGGCCACGCCCAGCGTATCGGCAATTTCTTCCGCCTGCATGGGCTTGCCGACGATATACAGCAAGGCATGGATCTGGCTGACGGTGCGGTTGACGCCCCACAGCGTGCCCATCTCTCCCCAGTGCAGGATGAATTTTTGTTTAACGGGTGTAAGTTCCATGGCTTCATCTTAGTCAATTCATTTATTTCAGTCAAGACAGAAATAAATGAATTGTCTTTGAACCGGCCAGGCATGCGCACATCAACGGGCGCAATTTTCAATTTGTTCACTTTTCGTCAATTTCCGTTATGCTATTGCGGTATTTTCCATGCAGCCGACGCAAGAGCAATCCTGTGGTGACTGCAGGCGCAACTGCCATGAAGCACCACGAACCACTGTGAAACCACCATGAGGAGACAGGCATGCAACAACAGGATTTCAATAGTCTGGTAGGCACAACCGGCCCGGATGAGGGCATAGACCGCCGCGGCTTTATTAAGGTTGCCATGGGCACCGGCTTTGCCGCTGCCGCCATGCCGATCTGCGCGCAGACCGTTATCAAGACCGATACCGTGGGCCTGACCGCAGGCGAAGTGAACGTCGTGGTCAACGGCCAGAACGTGCCTGTGTACCGCGCTCAGCCGGAGGGCAAAACCAATCTGCCGGTAGTGCTGGTTATTTCCGAAATTTTCGGCGTGCATGAGCATATCGCCGACATGGCACGCCGTTTCGCCAAGCAGGGTTATCTGGCGCTGGCGCCGGAGCTGTTCATCCGCCAGGGCGACCCCAGCAAATACGGCACCATTGCCGAATTAATGAAGGAAGTGGTCTCCAAGGTGCCGGACGCACAGGTCATGGGCGATCTGGATGCCGTCGTCGCGTGGGCCAAGGCCAATGGCGGCAATACCGACAAGCTGGCCATTACCGGCTTCTGCTGGGGCGGCCGCGTCACGTGGCTGTACGCCGCACACAACCCGCAGGTCAAGGCTGGCGCTGCCTGGTATGGCCGTATCGTCGGTGAGCCGAATGCGCTGTCGCCGACCAACCCTATCGATATCGCCCCCACGCTGAAAGCACCGGTGCTGGGCCTGTATGGCGGCAAAGACACCGGCATCCCGGTCGATACCGTGGAAAAAATGAAGGCCGCGCTGGCCAAGACCGGCAATAAGTCGGAGTTCGTCATTTACCCCAACTCCGGCCATGCTTTCAATGCTGACTACCGCGCCAGCTATGTGGAAGCAGATGCCAAGGATGGATGGAACCGTGTGCTGGCCTGGTTCAAGTCGCACGGCGTCGCCTGATAGCAGGCAACCCTAATGCGCCGGCGTGGGCAGGAAAAGCCTGATTCTCTGCCCACCTGGCGTCATGCAGCTAAAGCAGCCAAAACGGATTGGATTTGCTCAAATCCTGACTCTGTGTTCTAATTTGCAACCGAGTTGCATTTACTGATCAAATAGAGGCTTAAAATTCACTCCACGCTGCTATCCATCCTGCTGGCGACCACCATCGCCGGCGTGCTGAGCATTAGTGCTGCAGCCATTTTTTCATTTTCGCTGCTGTCCAAGGTGGTGGAACGCATGGTCAGCCTGTCGGTCGGCATCATGCTGTCCACGTCGCTGCTGCATGCATTGCCGGAAGCTTTTGAGTCCGGCGCCGATCCGCGCACGCTGTTCGGTTGCCTGATGGGCGGGCTGCTGGCTTTTTTCCTGCTGGAGAAGTTTGCGATCCTGCGCCACTCGCACCATCACGAAGGCGATGGCCACCATCACGAGCACGGCCATGACGCGCATGAAGCGGGCAAGGCCGGCTGGATGATACTGGTGGGTGACGGCCTGCACAACTTCACTGACGGCATCCTGATCGCCGCCGCTTTTCTGGCTGATCCAAAGCTGGGCCTGGTCACCGGGCTGGCCATCATCGCGCATGAGATTCCGCAGGAGATAGGCGATTTCATCGTGCTGTTGAACGCGGGTTTCAGCCGCGCACGCGCCTACATGTACAACTTGATCTGCAGCTTGATGGCCGTCATCGGCGGGCTGCTCGGCTACTTCACTTTAGGCAATGCCAGCAACCTGATACCCTATGTGCTGGTCGTCGCGTCTTCCGGGTTCATCTATATCGCACTGAGCGACCTGATGCCGCAGATGCAGCGCCGGGCGACGCTGCGCGAAACCATACCGCAGGTCATCCTGATCGCGGTGGGCGTCGTGCTGGTACTGTTTGTCACGCGCCATAGCCACTAATCGCGTCATTACAGAACTCACAAAGAAAGATCACTCGTGCAAAATAAAGTCGCAGGCTATGGCTGGGTACCGGATCTGCCGGACCACAGGGATCACGGTTTCATCGCCCTGCCCGGCGCGGCATTGCCCGCCAAGGTGGACCTGCGGCCGTTTTGTCCGCCAGTGCTGAACCAGGGTCAGAAGATAGGCAGCTGCACATCGCATGCGGTCTGCAATGCGCACCGGTATGACCAGATGCAGCAGGGCAGCGCGCACTTCCTGCCGTCGCGGCTGTTTGTCCACTACAATGCGCGCGCGATGATAGGCACGGAGAGGCAGAACCACGGCGCACAGATCCGCGACGCCATCAAGAGCATCGCCAAACAGGGTGTGTGCCGCGAAAGCGCATGGCCTTACATTGCCAAGAAATATGCAAGCAAACCGCCAAAGGCTGCGTATGCAGAAGCGCTGCAGCACCAGGCCGTGGCCTACCAGAGGCTGAAGCAGGATCTGGCCCATTTGCGCGCCTGCCTGGCCGGCGGCCATCCTTTCGTCATGGGTCTGACGGTGTATGACAGCTTTGAATCCGATGCGGTGGCCGCTAGCGGCAACCTGAAAATGCCGGGCAAAAAAGAAGGCCTGGTGGGCGGCCAT
The DNA here is from genome assembly GCA_043726505.1 of Undibacterium sp. Lineage (GTDB taxonomy): Bacteria > Pseudomonadota > Gammaproteobacteria > Burkholderiales > Burkholderiaceae_D > Undibacterium. Next base: position 8,382 of record JAYSKH010000346.1, read on the forward strand.
GCGGTGCTGGCGGTGGGCTACAACGACAAGACCCAGCGTTTCACGGTCATGAATTCCTGGGGAGATGCGTGGGGCAAAAAAGGCTACTTCACCGTGCCCTATGCGTATGTACTGGAATCCAATCTGGCGGCAGACTTCTGGACGATACGGACTGTAGAAGTGTAAAAAGACAAAGGCGGCAATAGCCGCCTTTGTCTTTTATCGAGACCTTCGCCGTGCATCTGTTCAGGCTTCGCAACCTGTCGCCACCGGCCGTGCCGGTTCGGAACTCCATTCGCTCCAGGAACCCGGATATAGCGCTGCGCCGGGCAAACCCGCTACTTCCAGCGCCAGCAGGTTATGGCAAGCGGTGACTCCCGACCCGCATTGCATGATGGACTTGGATGAATCCGGCAGGATGGCGCCCCACTCGGCACGCAATTGCTCGGGGAATTTAAAGCGGCCATTAGCCTGAAGATTGTCTTTGAAAAAGCGATTCTTGGCGCCCGGGATATGGCCGCCCACCGGGTCTATCGTCTCGTTTTCACCACGGAAGCGGTCCGGCGCCCGCGCATCCACGAGCGTGCGTGAAGACGTCGCCAGATTGCCCAGCACATCGGCGACATTCACTTGCGACACCAGGCTGGTCTTGGCATTGATGCCGCCGCGCACCGGTCCTGGCACCTTCTCCGTCAACGGCAGGTTTTCTGCCGTCCACGCAGCGATGCCGCCGTCCAGCACGGCCACGCCCTTGTGCCCTACCCAGCGCAGCATCCACCACAGGCGGGCGGCAAACATGCCACCGTGCGCGTCGTAGGCAACTACCTGCGAAGAGTCGTCCACGCCCCAGGAGCGCAAGGTGTGGATGAATTCCTGCTTGTCTGGCAAAGGATGGCGGCCATGGAAGATGCCATTGGATGCCGTCTTGGCGCCGGACAGTTTGTTGTCCAGATGCGCAAAACGTGCATTGGGAAGGTGGCCCGCATCATAAGCTTTCTGGCCTGCCGTGGTGTCGGCAAGATCATGCCTGCAATCCAGCACTACCCATTGCAGTTTTTCTATATTTTTAGCCAGGTCTGCTGCTGAAATCAAAGTGGTATACATCAGTTCTCCTCAACCTTACGTCACAGGCTCTCCCTGAGCATAACGAAGCAAGTGGCCTCATTCCGAACTGATGGGGTCTGAGGCAATTGCCGGCTTATTATTTTTAGAATTGTAAAACGTTGCTGTCAATCCACTTGCTAAAATGACTGCAATTCCGAGCCAGCTTGTCCATGTAAGAACATCATGCCATAACAATACATCCCAGACACTGGAAAACACAATCCCTACGTACTGCAAGTTGGCTGTTACCAACGTATTGCCCAGCCGGTAGGCGCGCGTCATCGCTACTTGCGCCGACGCCCCGGTAAAGCCGATGACCAGTAAAAGCAGGAAACCCTTGAGGCCGTGATGATGCCAGGTGGATACACTTTCTGGCCCGGCCATGACGCCGGACGCCAGCGCCCCCAGCATGCCAGCCGCCAGGCAGGATGCGGAAAAATAGAACACCACACGATATTCGGGCTCACCCATCAGCCCCATCTGGCGTACCTGCATATAGGCCAGCGCCGCCAGCATGCCGGAAGCCAGCCCGACAACTCCGCCCAGCATCTGGTCCTCATGCATGCTCGGGCGCAGTAGCAGCACGACGCCGGTAAAACCCAGCACGATTGCAATGATCAGGCCCGGCGCTATCGTCTTTTTACCGTGCCACCACGCACCGGCAAACAAGATGGCGGCGATCCATACCGGCGACATGTAGTTCAGCGTCACCGCCATGGCCAGCGGCAGCTTGGTGATCGCAAAGAACCACATCCACAATGCCACTACGCCAATGAAGCCGCGCCACAAGTGATGGAAAGGCAGGCGGGTGCGCAAAGTGCCGCCCTGCAGCCGTATCAGTACATAGATCATGGCCATGCCGATGATGCCGCGGTAGGCGACGATCTCGGCGGTGGAATAATAGTCGGATGCCAGCTTGACGCACACCCCCATGGTGGAGAACAGAAAACTGGCGACGAGCATCCACAACGATTGCATGATTCAGGGCCTGCATGGGTTAAAAACAGCGTTGATAAGTGACGTAAACAAGCACCCCATAAGGACATCAACAAATGACATCAATAAGGAAGTCAATGAGCGGCGCGCAAAAATAAAGGGAAGACCAGCTTCCCTTCGGTGTTGCGCGCTTTAAAACTCGATATTACTTCGGTACCATTCGTGGAAATGCTGCATGCCATCTTCCATCGGCGACTGGTAAGGGCCGACTTCACTGACGCCACGGTCCAGCAGGATGCGGCGGCCAGCGTCCATCCTTTGCGCGATCTCGTCGTCTTCTATGCAGGTTTCCATGTAGGCGGCGCGTTCAGCCTCGATGAACTCGCGCTCGAACAGCACGATCTCTTCCGGATAGTAAAACTCAACCACGTTCCTGGTTTTGCCGGTTTCTTGTGGCCACAGTGTGGACACTACCAGCACGTGCGGATACCACTCAACCATGATGTTCGGATACAGCGTCAGCCAGATCGCGCCATAAGGAGGGGCTTCGCCGTTGCGGAATTTGAGTACCTGCTCCTGCCACGCCTTGTATTTGGGCGATCCGGATTTCAGCAGTCCGCTGTTGACGCCCACCGTCTGTACGCTGTAGTCGGCGCCGAATTCCCAGCGCAGATCTTCGCAAGCCACAAAACTGCCCAGGCCAGGATGGAAAGGCTCAACGTGATAGTCTTCCAGATAAACTTCGATGAAGGTCTTCCAGTTGTAGTCGCACTCATGCACTTCAACGTGGTCCAGCATGTATCCGCTGAAATCCAGGTCCTTGGTGACGCTAAGCTGGCCCATCTTTTCCATCACGTCATAACCGTTCTGCTCGAACAGCAGGCCGTTCCAGTTTTGCAGCGGTGTACGGGACAGGTTCAGGCAAGGCGTGTCGGCAAAATGCGGCGCGCCTATCAGTTCGCCCTTCAGGTCGTAGGTCCAGCGGTGCAGCGGACAAACGATATTATTCGCATTGCCGCGGCCATTGAACATCAGCGCCTGCCGGTGACGGCACACGTTGGACATCAGTTCAATCCCGTTGGCATTGCGCACCAGTATGCGGCCTTCGTTTTCGGCAGCAAGCGTAGCAAAATCGCCGACATTGGGCACCATCAGTTCATGGCCGACATAACGCGGACCTGACTGGAATAGCTGTTTGATCTCGCGCTGTAACAGGGCTTGATCAAAATAGACGTTTACTGGAAGTTGCGCGTTAGAGCGCGCGAGTTTGGAAAAAGAAGCCAGATCGGACATCCCCACCCCCCAAATTAATTTGCACCAACCTAAAGGAGAAAGAATCCGCAAAAACCTGTTTTCAAACGAAAATTCAAACGAAAAACGAAATGAAGAGGAAATTTTGGACAGAACGGGCGATTATACCCGAAATGGGGAAAGAGGGCTAGACCGGATTTTAATGAAGTGATAAGGCCAGAACAGCCCTGATCCCGGTGCGTACGCAGGCAGATGCGCTGAGTTCGTGTTTACTTCGCGCTTTGTTGCGGTTTAGCCGGCCACTTCGGCGACGGTTTCCTGCTGCGGCTCTTCCAGCGCATCCATCAGCGCCCTGTCTACCAGCTTGTCGAGCACCAGTACCTGCGCGCGTTTCTCGCGGAAAGCCTGCTCCAGCTCTTCGGCCGACACAGAGAAAGATTTTTCCTTCTGGCTGCTGGTGAAGATATACAGGCTGCGCATGGGGCTGACCCACGCCAGCTTGACCCTGGCGGTTTCGCCGGTCTTGCGCGTAAATTCCAGCCAGATGCCGCGTTCCAGATTGGCGACGGCATCGGTAAATTCGTCCACTTCTGGCTCGGGCGCCGGTGGCTCCAGCTCGGCCTGCGCGCGCTTTTCCAGCCTGCGTTCTGCGGCCTTCTGCGCGACTTCGACGGCAATTTCCAGCTGCCGCTCAGGAGAAATATCCAGCGGTGCTCGCACGATTGATGCGTGGCATTCCGCCAGCTCGGCAAAAAATTGCAAGCGGTCGGCATCGTTCCACTTGATGACGTTGAGCCATTTATTCAGCGTCACCAGTATCGAAGGCAGACGGTTGATGAGTTCCTGGCGCTGCTGCGCGGTGATCTTCGGCTTGGTGCTCCAGATCAGGTCATCCATCGTCTTCAGCGCATCTTCCACTGCCTGCGGTTTTTCTTCCTTGACCGTATAGGCCAGCGTCAGCACCTTGACCCAACGGTCTTCCAGGAAAGTCTCGACAAAGGCAACCACTTCGCCGGTGCCTACCCGCATCGCCACTTCGCTGTTGGCAGCGATATTGGCCTGCTTGACCTTTTCTTTGCGCAGCGCGCGCACGATAGGTTCCTGCAGGGCCGTCGCGGCAGCGGCTTCTTCTTTTTCGACAAAGCTTTCAATGTCGGAAGCAACTTCGTCGAACAGTTCCAGCTTCTGGTCAAACTCCTGCTGTACGCGGTTGACGTTGCGGCGCAGCGTCTGGTACAACGGATCTTCCTGGCCTTTTTTCTGGTCCCACGCAACGCTGTGCTTGGTCAGCAGATCGATCAGCCGGCGCGCAGGGTGCGCTTCCTTGAAGAAAAATTCCTTGTCGATCAGCGCAGCCTTCAGCACCGGGATCTGCAAAACGCCGATCAGTTCCTTGATCTCGTTCGGGATAGTCTGGTTACGGAAGACGGTATCAAAAATCTTGGACAACAAATCGAGCGTGTTGCGCTCCACGCCCGATGTGGCCAGTTCCGGCATCTGGTCTTTCAGCTGCGACAGGCGCATCACGCCCTGCGCACCTGCTACCAGCTGGCGGATCGCCATGCCTTTTTGCAAATCGGCCAGATAATTGAACAGCTGCGTATCGACGACGCCAGGCTGGCCGGGTTGACCAAAGCCGGCCGCTGCATGGCTGCCACCGGCGCCGGCATCTGCAGGGGGCTGGCCGAAACTTCCAATGCCGTGCTGGGTACCTTCCTGAACCGCACGGGCCAGATCGCTTTGCAGGCTGTCGAACAGGTTGCTGGCAATGCTGGCGGCGCTTGCAGAACCTACTGCGCCCAATGAACCCGCTGCGCCCGCAACACCAGACAAGGATGCGCCGGGCTGATGCAGCGGAGCAGCGGCTGGCGCGTTCTGTGGTGCGGAAAAATAATTCTTCAGCTTTTGTTCGAGTTCGGCCTTGAGCGGCTCAGGCTTCCTTGCCGCCGCTCCCGCACTATCCATTTTCTTGACGCGATAAGACTCATGCAGATCGGGCAAGATGCCGCGTTCTATCATGGTCTGGTTCAGCGCCTGCAGAATGGGCGACAGGTCGAACAATATATCGGAGCGCAGCAGCGGCAGCACCAGATGATGCGCTTCCTGGTCGGGATTGAACTCGCACCAGGCAGCGTTGATGACTTTCAGGAAAACCTCGGGCCGGAACGGATTCTGCGGCACGCTGATGCTGTCATAGTCCATCAGCGTTGACAGCCGCATGTTCAGCGCCGCCAGTTGTTCTGCGCTTGCCAGCTCCAGAGAGCGGCTGACACGGCCTATCGCCAGTTTCTTGTCCATCTCTTCATAAGAAACCAGCGTCAGTGCCACGTCTTGCGGTATCGCTTCAGGCTTTTGCCCCTGCTGCAGAATTTGCACTTCCTTGCGGAAAGCAGTCTCAATGCCGCTGGATGTCAGGTAGTAAAAAGCATAACCATTGTTTTTAAGCAACTGCGCAGCATTGAAACTGAGATTAGCCTGTTTCGGATCCGCATGCTGCTCCGATGCGGCAAACAGCGCATTGGCCAGCCGCGCCGAAAACGCGTCTATCTGCGCCACCGCTAGATGCGAAGCCTGCGTTACCAGCGCGCGCAGAACCTCGCTGCGCAAGGACTGCGCGGGCGATTTCTGTGAAGCCTGGTTTTCTGGCACGGGTGGCATGGTGCTATCAGTTTAGC